>PNLP01000014.1 GCA_013823135.1 Planctomycetaceae bacterium | reverse complement strand
TAATGGGAAGGGGTAACCGTGAACCAGCCAGTTGTACTGTGCGGACTCGGGCGTGTCGGGTGGCGCGTCCTCGAATCGGTTCGTGCCGCGGGCTTCCCCGTCGTCGTGGTCGATTCCAACATCGCGCCCGACGATCCGAGACTGCGTGGGGTTCGTGCCGTGCGTGGCGATAGCCGGCGACCGGAGATTCTGGAACTGGCTGGCGTGAAGGAGGCACGTGGCATCGTCATCACGACCGGCGACGACCTTGTGAACATCTCCACGGCGATGCTCGCACGCAAGCTCAATCCGACCGCGAAGATTGTGGTGCGGATGTTCAACCAGAACCTGATCGACCGGCTCGGCGGCGCGGTGAAGAACACGGTCGCCCTCAGTGTTTCGGGGCTGGTTGCACCGATGCTCGCGCTCACCGCCGTCACGGGCGACGCGCTCGGGGCGTTCAAACTCGAAGACGGCCCCCGGCAGGTTTCCGAACTTGTGGTCGCCGAGGGGTCGGGCCTCATCGGCGTGACGGTTGGCGAGGTTGCACAACTCCACCAACTCGTGCCATTCGCGTTCACTCCCGCCAACCGCCCGGCGCGATTCCTGCACGATGTGCCCGGCGATGCAACTCTGTCGCCCGGCGACCGACTCGTCGTGTGTGGTTCGCCCGCGAGCCTCTTGCGACTCCTCGAACGCGAACGTGGCGACCTCCTCCCCGGCGTGCGGTGGGCGTGGCGACTTCGCCGCTGGGTGCGGACTTTTCGACGAACGCTCTGGGAAATCGATCTGTCGGTCAAGATCGCGACTCCGCTCTTGTTCTTTACCATCTTCGCGAGCGTTCTCGTGTTTCGCTACGGCATCGGGGCCGACTGGGCGGAGGGGCTCTACCAAACGGTGAGCATCATCGCGACCGGCGCGGGGATGCGCGGCGAGCATCAGTCGGATTGGGCGAAGGTGTTCCTCAGTGTGTTGAAGATCGCGGGTACGGCGCTGATCGCTGCGTTCACGGCCATCTTTACGCAATACTTGCTCCGGGCACGGCTCGGCGGCGCTCTCGAAATCCGCTGGGTGCCCGACAGCGGGCACGTCGTTGTGTGCGGACTTGGGAACGTGGGCTTCCGGCTCGTGAACGAACTCACCGCGATGGGCGAGCGGGTGGTCGCCATCGACAACTGTGCCGACGGGCCGTTCATCGCCACGGTTCGCCGCAACGGGGTTCCCACATTTGTCGGTGACGCAACGGTTGCAGACGTGCTGAAGCAGGCTCGCGCCGCGGATGCGAAGGCGGTGATCGCAGCCACATCGAGCGAACTTGCGAACCTCGAAATCGCGTTGCTCGTTCGTGAGATGAGTCCGCTCCCGCGGGTCGTCGTGCGGCTCACCGAGCCCGAATTCGCCGAGGCCGTGCGGGAGGCGGCTGACATTCGACACGCCGTGTCAGTCCCCGCCCTTGCGGCTCCGGCGTTCGCGGCGGCCCTGTTCGGCGACCGCGTGCAAACGCTCATCACAGCCGCCGGGCGAACCCTGGTCGTGATCGAACTGGTGGTCAATGAGGACGAACCACACCTGATTGGGAAATCGCTCCGTGGGCTGTCGCTCGACTACCGCCTGCTTCCCGTGGCGGTTGTGGGGCAGGCGGTGAGTGATTTCCGTAGCGGTCACCGGCTCAAAGTCGGTGACCGCTTCACGGTGGTCGCAGAGTTGCCCGACCTGGAACGGCTAATTCGGCGGCAGCCAATTCCCAAAACGGCCTCGGCAATGGTGGACGCGTACCCGGCGACGGCACGCGAGACGCTTGTGGCGCTGGTCCGCGTGACACGCAACAGCGAGAAAGAAGAGGCCGAGCGTATCGTGAATGGTTCTTTCACGCTCGCAAGTGGTATCACACGCGGCGAGGCACTGGAGTTAGTGGAACTGGTAGCACGGGACAAAGCCACCGCACGTGTGATCGTGACCAGCGATCCGGGAATATACGAGGAAGGATAGAGTGCATGAAAAGGGCTTTCCGGTGGTTTGGATGATCTCCATATGGGGTCTCCGGTTGCCCTGAACATGTCGCACGAGTCCGACCGGATACGCCCAGGTGATTCACCTTGGGATTTCACGCACCACACGGAAACCCAGGTTGTTCTTGGCCTGCTGTGGATCCACGGACCAGCGACGTGATGGACACAGGGCCAGCGCCACGTTGCCGAAAAATGCACCACGCTGCACGCGTTGCTGACCCGAACTCGGTCCTTTCGGGTCGGTGGCTTCCGAGTCGGCGTACTGCTCGTACGATTTCGGGTCATACCAATCCTGGCACCAGACACCGACATTGCCGACGATGTCGTACAACCCGAACTGGTTTGGCTTGAGCATCCCCACGGCCAGTGGTGTCCCGGTGTGGAACCATGCGTAGTCAGAGAGTCCGGCGGGTTCATCCCCGTGGAAGTATCGCGTCGTGGTCCCCGCGCGACAGGCATACTCCCATTCGGCTTCCGTCGGCAAGCGATACCCGGTTCCGTCCAGATTGTCGACTGCGTCTCCGGTGCGGGCATAGCATGGCCGGAGCCCTTCGCGTGTGCTTAGCCGGTTGCAAAACTCGATCGCGTCGAACCACGTTACCTGTTCGACCGGGTAGCGTGAGTTGAATCGCCCACCGAACCGGTCGTTATTGGGCCGGTCGGATGTGTGGTACGACGGATTCTGTCCCATCAATTCCTGGAACTCGCGTTGTGTGACCGGGGTTGCGGCCATGTAGAACGGATGCGTCAGCCGTACCCGGTGCCGTGGCGCACCCGACCGCACCCGCACCTGGTCCGCCTTCGCTCCGAACCCCTTCAGTAGCGCATCCACCTCTTCAGGATTCGAGCCCATCAGGAACTCGCCGGGCGGGAGGAGTCGGAACACGGAACGCAACGAGTTCGTGGTCTCGATGGGAACATTCAGGTAGCGTGCCCAGGCTTCCTGATGACCCCGGGCGGCCTCGCTGTTAAACGGTGCGACGGCCACTGGTGGCACTGGCAACGCCGCTCGCACCCGTGCAACGGGAACGTCGACAACGATTGGGGCATCAGTTACCACCTGCGGGTCGTCCCCTGGGACGGAATCCACAGGCCGTGGGCCGATCGCAGCAGCCAGGCCAATGACCAACCCAAACCCGGCGGTTGCAAATAGTGCCTTCCGTCGCTTCACACGGGTGGGTTGTTGGAGCGAGCTTTCGATAATCTCGAGGTCGTGTACCACATCATCGGCGGTCGCAGGCCGGCGAGCCGGATCCTTCTCCAGCAACCGAATGACATACGCGGAAAGGACAGGCGGAACGCTCGAGTCGAGGTCGTGCGGTGATGGCGGTTGGTGCGTTGCCAACGCCATCAGAGTGCTCAACGTGTCATCGCCAGCAAAGGGCACCCGGCCGGTGAGAGCGCGATAAAGCACGCAGCCGAGGCTGAACAGGTCGCAGCGCGCATCGACAACGGCTCCGGTTCCCGTGCGTGCCTGCTCCGGGGACATGTACGCGGGAGTGCCAATCAGGGTGTTCGCGTGGGTCAAGCCTGGGTCCGCGGTCTTACTCCGTGCCAGTCCGAAATCGAGAATCTTCACGCGGAGCGATCCATCCCCGATCCAGATATTGTCGGGCTTGATGTCGCGATGGATCACGCCCTGCCGGTGCGCCGCGGCCAGTCCACGAGCCACCTGGATGGCAATCGGGAGTGCCTCCGCGGCCGGGATTCGCCGACCACGACCCAGGCGAGTTCCGAGCGTTGGGCCATCGAGGAACTCCATCACCAGATACGGTCGTTCGTCTGCCTCACCCACATCGTGGATGGTGACAATGTGATCGTCCTTCAAACGAGCTGCCGCACGCGCTTCTCGCAGGAATCGATGCTTTGCCGAGGGGTCCGCGGCAATCGTGGGCTTCATGACTTTCAGGGCCACTCGCCTCTGAAGTTGCGTGTCCTCGGCCTCGTAAACCACGCCCATGCCGCCAGCCGCTACCTCGCGAAGAAGCCGGTATGGCCCGAGTTGAGTCGGTGAGAATGGCTGTCGCGCGGTCGTATCGGCGGATGGCGGAAGGGTCGCCGGTGTGTCGGGTCTTTCGAGCCGTTGAACCAGAGTCTCGGCTCGGTACAGCCCTTCCTCCCAGGGAAGATCATTCGCCGTGCGGCGAAGTGCGGCTCCAAGCGGATCAGAAGTGTAAACGAGTTCCGCCGCGCGTCGGCATGCGGCGCAGGAGTCCAGATGCGACCCGATGGCTTCGATCTGCACATCGGGCAACAGGCCGAGGCCGAAATCGCTGAGAACCTCGGGAGTGGGGCAAGTGTCTGGTCTCATGTTGGGCCTGCGCGTTCAGTCCTTGGAATCACCGAACATCAACCGCTGCAAGTGTTGCTCGAAAGTCGCATTGTCCTTGTCGGTGAACGTGATCACCCAGGTGCGATCGAAGTGTTTGCCTTCCCACTTCCACTCCTTCGGCGCCCCCTTCACGTTCTTGGCGTACTTCAGGAACGCCGGCGCGATCTCGGTGAGACGCTCGTGTTCCCAGCAGACCACGACCATCTTACCCTGATATTTGCTGTTACTCATGACCTCGTCGACCATCTGTTGGAACTTGTCGCGTTCCGTTTGGTGCTGAACCTCCAGTTTCAGTGAGTCAGCCAGTGGTTGAATTGTCTCGATGGGGCGAAGCGAGTTCTTCTTGGGATTGGGTGCATTCTGCGCATAGATCGCGACGGGTTTGCCGAACTTCAGCAGCGCATCGGTCTCGAGGAAATACGGCACGAGCGCCGCCGCACGGCACCGCCCGAATGTCGAGAGGTGAACGTCCTTGTCGTCGTCGGTCTTCTCGCCGTGGCGAATGAGAATGACCTGGGCGGGTTGTGCAATCGCCGGCGCACCAGCAACGAGGCACACGACCAGAGTCAGCCAATAGCGGCAGGTTAGTAGCATGGTTGGAACTTCCCGATGAGGAACCCGCGACCTGAGCAACCGCGGGTTGAAACGGACCCGTACTCCTGTCCCAGTAGTTCAGGCCACTGACGGACACGATTTGCTCAAGCTCGATCCAAAAGGTTTATCGTGGGAGCCTTACACGACTTCTTCGGCAGAGAGGGAAATGACACGGGCGATGGGATCAAATCAGCCCTTCGAGTTCCGCACGCAACCGCTTAATCACGCGACTTTTGGCCACGTAAACAGCCCCGACCGACATCCCCAGTTCGGTTGCAACTTCGGCAGCGGGTCGTTCACCAGTGGCCACCGCTTCAAAGGCGAGCCAGGTGCGGGGTTCAAATTCACCACGGATGAGTTCCAGACCACGCCGTACCAAGCACTCGGTTGACTCTGCATCGTCATCACTAACGAATTGCGCTTCCTGGGCGACACTGTGCAACCGCAGATTGGCCGTGGAACCACCCTCAGCAATGGGGGAACCTGCTCGTTGACGGTGAAAGTCCACAATCTTGTTCCGGGTGATTTGGTGTAACCAGCCGCGGAAAGTGTCGCCGGGATTCACTCTGGTGAACCGGTTGATGCCGCGAAGCGTCCCCGCGAACACATCCTGAACCACGTCGGCAGAGTCGAATTCGCCCAGCCCTGATCGGCGAGCCCACTGGTAAACCAGCGGGGTGAAGAGTTGCACCATCCGTTGCCAGGCGACAGCGTCGTGCCGTTGCAACCGCTCCAGCAGACTACTGCTAATCGTATCGGTCATTTGTGGGCGTCCAACCGTAGTCCATCCGTTCCCGAGAAGTAGCCGCTGTGTGGAGCCGTCACAGGATCAGAAAGCAGTGACGGTTCGGCTGAGGGCAACTCCGGCGAAGACATGTGGATCACAATCATACTCTACCAAGCAAGACAATGCCACCAGTGAATCTCCCGGAAACACCTGAGTTGTTCAGCACAACGATCGTTGAATGGCTATCGAGTGGGTAGTGAATTGGGCATGATCCGACTTGCTGAGCAGCGAGTCGCCTTCTATCTTAAAATTCGATTGGCCAAGTGGCGGAATGGCAGACGCACTCGACTCAAAATCGAGCACCTAATAAGTGTGTGGGTTCAAGTCCCACCTTGGCCACCTGATTGAAAGCCCAGAAAAGCAAGCAATTCAGTCTGTTCACCCGCATCGCACAAGGTGAACAGACTGATTGAGATGTCCAACAGTCGGGAACTGTTTGCGTCTCCCACAACCTCTGCTGTTCTGAACGCGCTCTACATCTCTGGTTCGGCGACCATCTTCTCCAACAACGCAATCGACTTCCGCTTCTCGAGCACAGCTCGCGCGATCTCGTCGCGGGTGGCGGGGTTGTCTCGCAGGAACTCGACAGCCTTGTCTTTTCCTTGGCCGAGTCGCTGCCCGTGATAACTCAGAAATGCACCGCTCTTCTCGATCAGTGCGTCTTCGAGAGCAAGTTTCAGCACGTCGCCCTCGAAGTTGATTCCGCGATCGTGCAGGATCTCGAACTCGGCGTTGCGGAAGGGCGGCGCGATCTTGTTCTTCACCACTCGAACTCGCGTCTCGGCACCGATGGTTGCTTCGCCATCCTTGACGTGCGTGATCCGCTTCGTCTCCATGCGAACCGCCGCGTAGAACTTCAGCGCCAGCCCGCCGGGAGTGGTGTTCGGGTCGCCATACATGACCCCGATCTTCTGGCGAATCTGATTGATGAACACCAGGCAGGTGTTACTCTTGCCGAGAGTGGGAGTCAGAACACGCATGGCCTGGCTCATGAGTCGGGCCTGAAGCCCGACCTTTGTGTCGCCGATTTCGCTGTCCTGAATTTCGTTCTTGGGAACGAGCGCGGCCACCGAGTCGATCACGATAATGTCCACCGCACCGGACTTGATGAGCATCTCGGCGATGCGCAAACCTTCCTCGCCGTAGCCCGGTTGTGAGACGAGCAAGTCGTCGAGGTTCACCCCGATCCGCTTCGCCCAGGTTGGGTCGAGCGCGTGCTCGGCATCGATGAACGCGGCCACGCCGCCAGCCTTCTGCGCCTGCGCGACGGCATGCAGAGCGACAGTGGTCTTCCCGCTGGCTTCCGCACCATAAATCTCCACGATTCGGCCCCGCGGCAATCCCTTACCGCCCAGCGCGATGTCCAGACTGAGTGAACCCGTCGAGATTCCCTCAACATCGGCAAAGCTCTCGTCGCCTAGCGACATGATCGCTCCCTTGCCGAACTCTTTCTCGATGGCCGCCAGCGCGGTCTTCAGTTCCTTGTTCTCGGTTGTGTCCTTGCGTTCCCTGGCCATCGCGTTCCTCCTGAGTTCGATTCTCGAGCCACGTTGCGACGGACAGGGTTACGGGATGAGTGTAGGCTCCAATCCAATTCCTTTGGGGGTGGGGATCAGCGGCTGTGAGGTGACACGTGGTGGGCTTTGACGCCGAACCAGATCATTGCAGATTGCGGCCCACCGGCGTTGGAGTTCGAACTTCTCGGTCAAGCACTGCCAACGGGCTGAAGCGGACCGCTCTTCGGATGGAGACATGGGAATGGCTTTCGGGCCGGGATGGCCGGAGGGGATTGGACACGCCACCAGCAGAAGCGAGTGACATGTACACATGTTACCATATCGCGAGTGGCGTTGTGTGTATTATTTTGTTATTTGTCAGAATAAAAAGTTGAAGATCCGGCTCAGCACCACTCGGAGTCGAGCACCCAGCGGGTCTAGCTCGTTCGGAATCGCGATGGGGACATGCCCGTGATCTTCCGGAAGGCACGAGTGAATGCACTGTGGTCGTAGAAACCGCATGAGAGGGCAACAGCGGCGACTGACTTGTCTGTTTCGCGTAACAGTTGCGAGGCGGCCGTGATTCGCGTCTTCGCGATGAACTGGCTGGGTGTGAGGCCAAAGAAACGCTTCATGAAGCGTGCGAAGCCGTGTGGCGGCAGGCCGGCTTGTCGGGCCAGCATCGCCGGGGTAATCGGTTCCGAGAGGTTCGCCTCGAAGTAGTTCAACGCCTCGGCAACCTTGACGGGGATGTCGCGAGTTTGAATCGGAGTCCGCACGTCCCGCGAGATCCCGATGAGTCCCACAATCGTCCCGGAGGCATCGCGGAGGGGAAGCTTCGTGGTTAAACACCATCCGGGTTTGTGGGGTTCATACCAGTGGAGTTCCAGGTGGTCGAGAATTGGCTGACCTGTGCGCAGAACGGTCATGTCCTGTTGCGACGGAATGCCTCCATAATCACCGGGGCAGATGTCTCGGGGCCGCTGGCCAATCACTTCGGACTTGTCCCGCAACCCGTGCCGTGCGACGAGCGAAGCGTTGACCGCCGTGTAGCGGCCTGCCATGTCTTTCACGAAGAAGGCGATGTCGGGTACCTGATCGAAGAGATTTTCCAGCACGGCCACATCCACAATTGGCAAGATGGCGGCGGTCGGTTTGATCTTCATGGTTGTGCGCATTTTGACACGAGTGCGTCACTCTAGACCAAGACGACGGGGGGAACAACAGGCAATAATTGTACCTATCATGAAAATCACACGCATCTTTGCCCATCGCGTCGAATTGCCCCTTCGAGAGGGGAACTACAAGTGGTCCGGCGGCAAGTCCGTGACGGTCTTCGATAGTACCATTGTTGGCGTCGAGACAAACACGGGTCTCGTTGGCTTTGGGGAGGTCTGCCCCCTCGGGCCATTCTACTTGCCGGCCTATGCCGAGGGCGTGCGGGCAGGGCTCCGCGAACTCGGGCCGCATCTGATTGGATTTGATCCTCGAGAACTGGGGAAACTCAATCACCGGATGGATGCGGCTCTCAAAGGGCATCCCTACGTCAAGAGCGGCATCGACATCGCGTGCTGGGACATTCTTGGGCAGGCGACGGGCTTGCCTGTGTGCACGCTCATGGGTGGAAGGTACGGGGAGAGTGTGCGCCTTTACCGCGCGATCTCTCAGGAATCACCCGATGCGATGGCCGCGAAGGTGGCAGGCTATCGCGCCGAGGGTTACACGCGGTTTCAACTCAAGGTCGGTGGCGACCCGGATACGGACATCGAGCGGATCCGCGCAGTTCGGAACATGCTCAAGCCCGGGGATCGCCTCGTTGCGGATGCCAACACGGGTTGGACACAGCACGAAGCCATGCGGGTCGTTCGCGCCGTGCGTGATGTCGATGTCTACATCGAGCAACCCTGCCTCTCATATGAAGAGTGCCTTTCCGTGCGGCGGCACACGGATCACCCGTTTGTGATCGATGAGAACATCGACAATCTCGACATGCTACTGAGGGCCAAGGCCGATCTTGCGATGGATGTCGTGAACCTGAAGATCAGCAAACTCGGCGGACTGACGAAGACCAAGCAGGCTCGCGACCTGTGCGTGAGCATGGGAATCGCGATGACGCTGGAAGACAGTTGGGGCGGCGACATCACCACGGCGGCGATCGCACACCTGGCTCACAGCACACCGGAAGAGTTCCGGTTCACCAGCACGGACTTCAACAGCTATGTGACCGTGAGCACGGCCAACGGTGCGCCGCAACGGGTGAATGGATTCATGGCTGCGAGCGAGGCTCCCGGCCTCGGCATCAAACCCAAGATGGATGTGCTCGGTAAGACCGTTGTCGTCGTGACCTGAGTTGAACAACACGCCCAACACGGAAGATCCTCCATGGGTTCCAAGCTCTCCCAGTCTGTCCTCCTCAGTGCACTGCTGCTGGTTACGGGTAGCCCGGCGATTGCCCAGCCACCAGCGGCAGTGCCGGATCTCACTCAGAGCAACAAGGTCGATCGGAAGTTGACCTATAACCTCGGTGCCACGGGGCTTCGCGGTTGGATCTACACGAAACCCGCCAATTATTTCGAGAGCCAGCAAGGGCGAACGACCACAGTCAGCCGGCAGATTCTTGTCACGCATGTTGGCGAAAAGTCTCCGGCGGATGGTGTCATGAAGGTGGACGATGTCATCCTTGGGGTGAATGGCAAGCCGTTCAGCGACGATGCTCGCAAGAGCCTGGCACTCGCAATTCAGGAAGCCGAGAAGGCCGCCAATCAGGGCTTACTCAAGCTCACGGTCTGGCGTGGCGGGAAGGCTCAAGAACTTGAGTTGAAGTTGCGTGTCCTGGGTACGTACAGCAACACCGCGCCGTTCGATTGCCCCAAGTCGAAAATCATCTTGGACGAAGCCTGCAAGGTGCTCGAAAAGGAACCGCTCAAAGGCGATATCTGGGGTGCGGTGAATGGCCTCGCGTTGTTGGCGACCGGCAATCCCGAGTACCTGCCTCGCGTCCGGGAATTGGCCAGGAAAGTTGGGCCAACTTCGTTAAAGCTGGAATTGAACACCGGAATGGTGGTCTGGGACTGGGGCTACCGAAACCTCTTCCTCTGTGAGTACTACCTTCTCACTGGCGACAAGGAAGTACTGCACGCTATTCGCGAATACACGATCGCGCTTGCGAAGGGGCAGAGTCTCTACGGCACGTTCGGGCACGGTATCTCGAGCAAGACACCCGACGGCCAGCTTCACGGCTCGATCCCACCATACGGACCCGTGAACGCGGCCGGATTGACCGGCAACCTCGCGATTGTCATGGGCAAGAAGTGTGGCGTCGAGCATCCCGAAATCGACCCCGCGATCGATCGAGCCTCGCGGTTCACCGGCTACTTCGTGGATAAGGGTGCGATTCCTTACGGCGAGCACATGCCGTGGCCGAACCACGACAACAACGGCAAGAATGCGATGGCGGCCGTGCTGTTCGCGGTTCAGGGAACCCGCGTCAAGGAAACACAGTACTTCGCGAAGATGGTCACCGCGTCGTATCAGAACCGCGAATACGGACACACCGGCCAGGGCTTCAGTTATCTGTGGGGTGCTCTGGGCGCGAACGCGGGCGGTCCTGACGCTGCTGCGGCGTTCATCAAGGAAGCCTCCTGGCACCTCGATCTGGTCCGACGCTGCGACGGTTCCTTCACCTACGACGGCGGCGAACAATTCGGGCCGGGCAAGACGGACGACAACACCTATTACGGCAAGAGCAGTTACTACGGCCTGAGCCCGACCGCAACTTACGTGCTCACCTATTCGCTGCCGCTGAAGAAACTCTGCATCACGGGACGGGACGCGAACGAGAAGAACTGGCTCAGCAAGAAGGATGTTGCCGAAGCGATCGCGTCGGGTCGATTCGACATCGATCGCAAGAAGAAAACAACCGAGGAGCTTCTCACGGCTCTGGGCGACTGGTCACCAGTTGCACGGAGTTGGGCTGCCGAGGAACTGGCCAAGCGACCCGAGAAGAAGGAACTGGTCGCTCGGTTAATCGCGATGGCCGAAGGCCCCGATGCACACAAACGACAGGGTGCCGCCGAGACGCTGGGGTACATCAAGACTGCCGATGCGCTGCCGGTACTCGTTCGGTTGCTCACGCACGAGGATCGCTGGTTGCGAGTCAAAGCGGCGAATGCCCTCAAAAACATGGGCGATGCCGCGAAGCCAGCAGTCCCCGCGATGTTGAAGGCGCTCGTGGATACCGCCGAACCGCTGCTGCCCGTGGTTTGGGATGATCCCATTCAACTCACTCACGGCGAACTGGCGGCGGCGCTGTTCAAGGGGCTGTTGCGCACGTCGATCAAGGGTGTTGATCCTGCGCTGCTCTACCCGGCGATCCGTGCCATCTCGAAGAACGCCGACGGCATGGCGCGAGCCACGCTCACGCACACGTTCACCAACCTGCTGACCCTGGAAGACGTGATCGCGCTGGCTCCGGATATCCTCGAAGCCATCGACATTCCGTCACCTGCCGACACCATGTTCTCGAACGAAATTCGCCTGGCCGGCCTGCGTGCGCTCGCCAAGTACAACTTCAAGGAAGGGATCCGCGTGAGCGTAAAGTTCGCGCAGACCCAGAGCAATCACGGCAGCGAGAGCCGCACGGGCGAGATCATGAAGGAACTGCTTCGCTACGGAACCGCCGCGAAGGAAGTGGTACCCGACTTGAAGAAGCTCATCGTGCAGTACCAGGAGCAGAAGGATTTTCCTGACTGGGCCAAGAAGAAAAAAATCGCCTCGGTCGAGGAGGCGATCAAGGCGATCGAAGCCACAACAACCCAGCCCACGTTGCGGACCATTCCCTCCGCGCCGACAAAGAGCGGCCCAGGCAGCAAGTGATTCACCTCCGCAAGGTTTTTGGTGAACACGATCTCCGCATGAGCTATCCCGACCAGTTCCGGTGGTGAAACGTAGTCCCGCAAAGACCGCGGTTCACCACTTGAACTGGCGAGAGGCAACTCCCAGACTGTTTTGCTACACCCGAAGTTGACGGAGACACAACGAACGCATTGCAGCCCACGGCGCATCCGAGTACAGTTGGAGAACTCACCGCCGGGGCTCAACGCCATGCCACATTCACATCCCCACGCTTTTGGTTTCCTGAACGCTCGCGACCGCGAGGGGCTTACCCTATCGCGACGCAACCTGCTGAAGGCCGGACTCGCGGGCTTTGGCGGGCTCACACTACCGGCGTTGCTCGCAGCGAAAGACAGCGGCAACGCCCGACAGCCCAAGAGTGTCATTCTCCTGTGGATGGCTGGCGGCCCGAGCCAGATCGACACGCTCGACCCCAAGCCGGATCGGCCACCGGAAAACCGCGGCCCCTTTGGTATCACGAAGACGAAACTCCCCGGCGTCATCGTCTGCGAACACCTGCCGAAACTCGCCGCGATGCTCGACCGGTTCACCGTCATCCGATCCGTTGACTGCCGACACAGCAACCATGAACCGAACACGGTGATGCAGACGGCGAACCTGCTCGCCGAACCGCGGACGAACCCCGAAGCCCGGAGTTACCCGGCGATTGGCTCGCTCGTTGCGAAACTCCACGGACCCAACCACCCGGCCACGCCAGCCTACGTCGCGTTCATGCGTTCCCGCTCGCACCTCGCGTTCGGGGGGTTCCTCGGCAAGAGCTACGATCCATTCCTTGCGAACGAGGCCGCCAGGCTACCCGTGTACGATCTTGTCGGCGGCGACACGGGCCAACTCTCGGGCGGGAAGATGTTCGAGCTCCCCACCGATGTGCCCTCTGATCGGATGGGCAGCCGGCAATCGCTGCTCCGTAACTTCGACCGACTCCGTGCCGACATCGACGGTTCGGGCTCGATGGCAGCGCTCGACAAGTACGGGCAACAGGCCGTTGGGATGCTCACAGGCGGGAAGGTACGCGATGCTCTCGACTTGTCGAAAGAGCCAGCCGCGACGCGAGAGAAATTCGGGAAGCACCTGTGGTTCCAGCAAGCTCTTTTAGCCCGCCGGTTGGTCGAAGCTGGAACCGCATTCGTCACGCTCGATTTGAGCTACCACACCGCATCGGGCACTTGGGACACCCACGGCGACAACATCCCGCCGTATGGCGGCATCCGCAAGGGACTCACGCCATTGTTGCCGTTGTTCGACCACCTCATCACGACGCTGGTCAGCGACCTTGAACAGCGCGGGTTGTTGGAGCAAACCCTGGTCATCGCCATGGGTGAGTTCGGCCGCACGCCCCAACTCGGGACTCAAGGGAGCACGGACGGGCGGAACCACTGGCCATACGTGATGTCGATGCTGCTGGCCGGCGGAGGGCTGCGACATGCTCAGGTCATTGGCAGTAGCGAGAAGGACGGCGGGCAGATTCAAGAGCGACCGGTGAGACCCGGTGACCTCGCGGCCACAATCTACCGACACTTCGGTGTACCACTCGACTCGACGTACAAGGACGCCACGAACCGGACACTGAACCTGCTCCCCAACGGCGGCGACCCGATCCGGGAGTTGTTCTGAAACGGGCACGCGGAGCTGTACAGTCACATATCCTGAATTGCTATCAGTGACTCGGCCTGCCGCTGCAGGCCGAGTTGTCTCATTTTCAGAATCCATTTCTACACCAGGCCTTGACCATCTGAAGAAATCGCTTGACAGCACGCTGGCGAGTTGTGAAACTGTTTCAAGAACTGTTTCTTAAAAGGGCTCACACGGGGCGAAAGGGTAACGTGGTGAACATCCGAGCCATCGCCCGGGAAGCCGGGGTCTCGATCTCCACTGTCTCGCGGGTGCTGAACAACGCACCTGGGGTGAGCGAGGTGGCTCGCGATGCCGTGCTCACCGCCGTGAACCGGACCGGGTATGTCCCCGAGGTCGGCCGGCGATCCACGTCAAACGTCGCCCTCGTGTACACCGCCGGGGCGTCGCTCGATTCGCCATTCGACGCGGCACTCGTCAACGGCATCTACGCCGGGCTCGACGGATCAGACGCGGATCTGCTCATCCTCGACGCCCGCCGTTCGCGACAACCCAGCGAGACACTCACGCAGATGCTCATGCGGAAGGGCGCACAGGGGGCGTTACTTCGCACCACGACAGCTTCGCAGGCGTTGTGTGAGGAAGTCGTCGCGGAGGGATTCGCCGCCGTCGTGGTGGGTTCGCGGCCCGACGACCCGAAGTTGAACTGCATCTACAGCGATTCCCGCCCCGCGAGCCGGGAGGCGGTCGAGCATCTTCTCGGTCTCGGTCACAAGCGAATCGCGATCGGGACACACATTGTCGAGGACTCCGACCACGCCGACCGACTGGCCGGCTACCACGACGCGCTGGCGGCTCGCGAGGTGACGACCAGCGAAGAGCTCGTGATCCGGGCGACGGCCGACCGTGCGGGCGGGGTTCAGGTGGTCCGACGAATCGCGGGTATGACTCCGCGACCGACGGCCGTTTACCTCACCGATCCGCTCATGGCTGTTGGCGCTCTGGAAGAAGCACGGCGGGTCGGCATCCGCGTTCCACAAGACCTGTCGTTGATCGGTTTCGACGACGGCGAACTCCGTCACTCGCTTGTCCCGCACCTGACGGCGGTGTGTCAGGATACCGTTGCCCTGGGGCGGGCCGCATCGGAACTCCTGCTCGAAGTGATAGCCAAAACGAACCGCACAAAGCCGAAGCGTTCCGCCCGCCGTTGCTGGTTCGAGATTCACGACTCAACCGCCCCTGCCCGAAAGTAATCTCCACAACTTCCCACCCACACGCATCTCCATCGGAGCATCCATGCCCACCCCAAGAGCCATGCTCGTTGCCCTCGCGACGCTCGGATTTCTCGCGAATGCCTCGCTTGCCCAGGAACCGGTCCCCGTTGGTAAGGGCTCTTACGCCAGCGGCATCCCCGCAGGCGCGGCTGGTGGAAAGGCTCAGGAAGCGGATAGCCGCTCGCTGTTCCTCGTGAAACCCGACAATCGCCCGGTTCCGAGCAACAAGTGGTATCAGAATCTGATCCTGCAAAAGTTCGCAGTGGGGCTGTGGGCTTACCCGCACCGCGTGGATACCAGCGAGAACGGCCTGGCCGTCTACTTCCCGACGAAGTGGAAGCCGGACGGGAGTGAGTTGTTCGCGGAGTATCCCCTGCTGATTGGCGGCAAGGACTTCAAGCCCGCCGACGCGCGGGCCAAGGAATGGTCGGACTGGCTCGTGTCGTTCCGACTGGCCGAGACCGCCGAGAAGCGGTTCGACGTGACGCTCGGCGAGGGGATGCCCTATGTGTGGGTCGAGTGCGCCGGGGTGAAGCCGACACTGGAATTCGGCGGCCAGAATGGGCCGGGCAAAGGCCCCGCGCCGAAGTGGTCCGCCTTCGGCAAGGACGGCAAGCCCGTGACGTTCCCAGCGACGACTGACGTGCTGGGGTTGGAAGCTGGAGGTAGGCACTACGGCATCTTCGCGCCCGAAGGGACGAAGTTTGAGGCTGACGGGAACGGTGTTGCGGTCACCTTCGCCGTGCGACAGCAGTACCTCGTCGTGTGCCCACTGCCGGCGGCAAAGGATCTCGAACACTTCCACAAGTACGCCAACGCCGTACCGCGGAACACGGAACTCACGTGGGATTACGACGCCGTGAAGGGAACGACCACGACCAAGTGGAACGTGACCACCGAAATCCTGAGCGGCAATGAGCCCAGGATTATCCAGGGCTGGCTGCCTCACCACTGGCGTGAGTCGAAGCACGACCTGAAGTTCGATGAATGCGAGTTCGTGACGGGTCGTGGGAAGATGCGTTGTGCGGTAGGGAACGAGTTCAGCATCACCTACCCGTTCCAGGGAGTCGTGCCGAACCTGCCGTTCATGCAGACAGGCAACACGCTCGATACCAAGCGAGTGAGCCAGTATCTGAACTCGCACTTCGCAAAGCCGGCATTCGCCCGCGACACTTACGCAGGCGGCAAGGACATGGTCCGCGTCCTTCAAGCGGCGCTGATCGCGGGGCAGGTGGGTGATCCGCTCGCCCCGGCCGTGCGTGACGCGGCCAAGGCCGAACTCACGAACTGGTTGACGTACACCCCTGGCGAGAAGGATCGCTTCTTCGCGTTCTACCCGAAACGCAAGGGACTCGTCGGGTTCAACTCCAGCTTCGGCTCGGAGCACTTCACGGATCACCACTTCCATTACGGCTACTTCACAATGGCCGCAGGGATGCTTGCGCAACAAGACCCGGCGTTCGCGGCGGACTACGGCCCGATGGCTCGACTCGTGGCCAAGGAGTATGCGAACTGGGACCGAGCCGACAAGCGGTTCCCGGTGCTGCGGACGTTCGACACGTGGCGTGGGCACTCGTGGGCCGACGGCAACGGATTCCCCAACGGCAACAATCAGGAGTCTACGTCCGAGGCGGTGCAGAGTTGGGTCGGGATGATCCTGCTTGGCGAGGCACTGGGCGACAAGGAACTGACCGCGACCGGCGTCATGGGGTACGCGATGGAAAGCCGGGCCATCATGGAATACTGGTTCAACGCCCACGGCGACGTGTTCCCGCCCGAGTGGAAACATCCGATCGCCGGGATGATCTGGTCGTCGTCCAAGGTGTGGGGGACGTGGTTCACCGCCAGCCCGGCGTGGATCTACGGCATCCAGTGGATTCCCAGCTACCCCGGTGCGGCATACATGGCACGCGACCCCAAGTTCGTGGAGAAACACTACCAGTCAATGATCGAGCGATACGAGGCGTGGGAAGAACGCGAGGCGGCCAAGAAGAAGGGGACGGTCGCGAAGAAGGGCGTGCCCGAGTCGTTCGGCGGCGAGTTGGCGAGCTATATCCTGGGCTTCCGGATGATGGCCGAACCGAGAGCCGTTACGGATGAGATCGACCGACTGTGGGCCGCACCGGGCGACAAGATCGCACATGATCCATGGATGCTGAATGTCTACTACCAGGCACATGCCCTGCGCGGGCTGGGTCGAGTCGACTGGGCCTGCCGCGCCGACACACCGACGGCGATGGTCTACATCAACGACACGACGAAGACCCGGACGTTCGTTGTGTGGAACCCGACCGACAAGGACCGTGCGGTCACGTTCTTCGAGGACGGCAAGGCGATTGGCCGGGCTATCGTGCCGCCGCGTGGGTTGGTCGGTGTAGACAAGCTCCAACCGGCGAAGTGAAACGGGCGTACCATTCACTCTTGCTAATCGGCATCGAACTGCCGGCTTTGTCCCAAAACTCGCGGAACAGAGTAGTGGAACCTGTGAACTCCGCGGTTCTGCAACGACCTCGTGTTCTCACAACCCCCGCCCTGACTCGTCCACTTTCGCGATGAACCAACACATGGGTTCACTGCGCGGGGTTGAGCGTGAACACGGCGATCTCGGGGCGGACACCGAAACGGAACCGCCAGCCGAAGCCGACCCCCTTGTTCACATAGACGTGACCTTCGTTGTGCTGATACAGCCCGGCGGCCCAGCGTTTCGCCTTCTTCGCAAGCAGGATTCGCCCTAGCCCCGGCCAGTCGATCTGGCCGCCGTGCGTGTGCCCACTCAGTGTCAGGTCGGCCCGGATGCCGCCGAACGATTCCACTGCCTGCGGGTTGTGTGCCAGCACCACCCGCGGCGTGTTCGGGCATTCCTTCCCTAAAGCCGCATCGGGGCTCGCCTCCCCACTCCACAGATCGTCCACACCTGCGACCACCAATCCCGCACCATCACGGTCGAGCCGCACGGCCCGGTTCCGCAAGACGCTCACACCCTCCGATTCGAGTGCATCCGTGATGGCTCGATCCAACCCCTCATACTTCCGGGCACCGCGGGGCGTGTGAACCGAGAAATCGTGGTTCCCCAGCACTGCGAACACACCCAGCGGAGCCTTCATGGGACGGAACAGCTTTGCCGCGGACCCGACGTGCCTGGGACCGCGGTCAATGAAGTCGCCGGTCAGCGCGATGATGTCCGGTTTCTCGTCGTGGGTTCGGGCGATGGCATCTTCGAGATAGCCCCCCGGGATGTGGGTGCCGCAATGGAAGTCGGTCAAGTGGGCGATCTTCACGCCGTGGAATGCGGCAGGCAAACCACGAACCTGAAGCGACACGCGGTTGACCTCAAGCCACGTGGGTTCGACGTGGTATGCGTACCCAACACGAGCCCAATTCCGGCCGATGAAGCCCGCAACACGACCCTTGAATGTCGATCGGGGCGGGGTGCCGTGGTTGTGATGAGGAAGGAACGGCGGTTTCACGATTGCCTCAGGGGTGACCGCCGGGCAACGGCCAGCCATTTGTTTAGAGGGGCCGTGAGAGCCGACGGATTCGTGAAAGGCGAGGACAGATAGATCGCGCGAACAATGTCTGTCGGTGGCTGGTGGAAGTGTGATGCCTGGGAACGTCAAGACGGGATAGGCTAAACCCCATCCCGTCTTGGTGGTGGATCAATCACTCATCGTCGTCGTCGTCATCGTCGTCATCGTCGTCATCGTCGTCATCATCATCGTCGAGGTCGTCGTCGAGGTCGTCGTCGAATTCTTCGTCGTCGAATTCTTCGTCGTCGAATTCATCATCATCAAGGTCATCATCGTCGAGGTCGTCATCCTCGAGGTCATCGTCGTCATCGTCGTCATCGTCATCATCATCCTCGAGGTCTTCGTCCTCGTCAACGGCGACAAGGTACAGCGAGCTCGGTTGGACCGGCCACGGCGACAGTTCCTCGTCTGTGGCGAGCCCTGGAGGCACTAGTAAGCAGCGACCGGACATCTGAGCATCCTCGTGTACGGGGTGAACGGCCGGCGGACCCCAAGAACCCCACTGCTATCGGCTTCCGACGGCCCGGACTCTAACTTGAGGCTGAGGGAACTGCGACGAGCAGTTCACACCCAGCGCAAAGGGTCGATCAAAACATCGTCCGCGCAATTTTGGGGAGGTGATAACCGATCCCCGGCGCGGCCGGTCAAAGGTAGACGCTTCTTAGTAAACGATTTCAGGGGTGTCAAGCGAGGGAACCATGAAATTCCACACGTTCGCAAAGTCAAACCAATTCAGCATTTGTGCCGACACCTGCCGAGCCTCCTACAATTCACCCTCCAGATACCGCGACCAAGATCGACCGGGAAAGTGACCGACTTATGGCCAGCAACAGCGAAACCCCCGCTGAGCGACCCGACTGGGCCTTCCTTGCCAACCGCGGCATGGCCGACGGCGGACCACGCTACACCGAGACTCCGGTAGATCCGTTCGCACCCAACGCACGCTTCGTCGCAGAGCCCTGGAACACGATCACCGCGGCGTTGTTCATCCTGTTGGTCGGCGTTTGGGTCTGGCGGCTCCGCGGCCGCTACCGTGATTACCCGTTCCTGTGCTGTTGCTTACCGATTCTTCTCGCGGGCGGCATCGGCGGCACGCTCTACCACGCCACACGAACGTCGTTCGCGTTCTTTCTGCTGGACGTTGTTCCCATCTCGATTCTGGGCCTGGCCGGCGCTGTGTTCATGGCGATCCGCTACTGGGGCCGGCATGGCTGGTGGTTTGTGCCAGGAGCGACCGCATTCTATGTCGGCGTCAATGGCTTGCTGTTCGCGGCCCTCGATCCTGGCCAAACGCTCGCGGTGAATCTGTCGTATGCGGCGCTGGCAATCGTGGTCCTGACACCAATCGCCCTCGTGCTGGTTCGCACGAAGTTCCGGCACGGCGGCTGGATCGTGGCGGGGGTTGTCGCGTTTGTGATCGCGTGGTGTTTCCGCCTTGTGGATCGCCGCGTGGAACTGATGCTGCCGATGGGAAGCCACTGGCTCTGGCACACGTTCGGGGCCATCGCCACGGCGTTCCTGATCGAGTACTTCTACCGCGTGGGAGGGGAACGAAAGACTGATTAACCACAGAGTCACAGAGAGCACAGAGACAAGACAAAAGGCCGAGAGAAGACCTTTGTTCAAAAGCCTGGATTGTCTCTGTGTTTGGTTTCTCTCTGTGCTCTCTGTGACTCTGTGGTTAAATCTCTTCTCGTCCTTCGCTACAACAACCGCAACCATTCCTCCCCGAGGTTTTCGCTCGTGCTCACGCTTGCCAAATACTCCGTCGGCGTTGGAGATCGGTTCGCCCATCAGGCCAAGGCCCAACTCCAGGCGTGCGTGCTCGCGGGCGCACAGGGCGTCGAGGTCATTCCCGTCTGGAACAAGTCGAACCGCGAACACACCATCATCGGTTCGGAGCCGAGCAGCGTGCGTGCCTCTGGCGATGCTGCCGTGAAGGCACTCGGCTGGGCGAAGCCGTATCACGTTGACGCCGACCACATCCGCCTCGAAACCGTCGATCGCTTCTTGCCCGCGTGCGATTTCTACACCATCGACGTGGCTGATTCGATTGGCCACGCGGCAGCGCCGGAAGCGGTGAAGGCGTTCGTGGATCGGCACCCAGAACTCGCGGGAACGCTGGAGATTCCCGGCGTGTCGTCGCCATTCACCACGACGCGGGCCGACGTGGAGCGAGTCGCGGCGAAGTACCTGAAGGCGGTACAGGATGCGGGCGCGATCTACCGCAAGATCGCCGGTGCGAAGGGTGCTGACAAGATCATCGCGGAAGTGTCGATGGACGAAACCGACGCCCCGCAGACGCCGCCGGAACTGCTGCTGATCCTCGCGGCACTCGCGGACGAAAAAGTGCCGGTGCAGACGATCGCGCCGAAGTTCACGGGCCGGTTCAATAAGGGGGTCGATTACGTCGGCGATCTCGTGCAGTTCGAGAAGGAGTTCCGCGACGACCTCGCCGTGATCGCGTTCGCCGTGAAGAAGTACGGGTTGCCCGCTAACCTGAAACTGAGCGTGCACTCCGGCAGCGACAAGTTCTCGATTTACGGCCCGATGCGGCGAGCGATCCGCGACACGGGAGCCGGGCTACACCTGAAGACTGCCGGCACAACGTGGCTGGAAGAAGTGATCGGCCTCGCGGAAACCGGCGGCGCGGGCCTCGACATGGCGAAGGAGATCTACGCGGGCGCACTCAAAAAGAAGGACGAGCTTTGTGCGCCGTATGCGACGGTCATCGACATCGACGCCGCGAAACTTCCCACTGCCGAAACCGTGAAGGGTTGGACCTCGGAGCAGTTCGTCGCGGCCTTGCGACACGAGCCAGCGAACCCGGCGTTCAACGCCTCGCTGCGACAACTGATTCACGTCGGCTTCAAGATCGCGGCGCAGATGGGCGACCGCTACCTGAACATGCTGAAGACGTGCGAACCGGCCGTCTCGCGGAACGTGACCGGCAACCTGTACGACCGGCACCTGAAGCCGCTGTTCATCGAAGGATGAAGGATGAAAGATGAAGGATGAACGGCGGAGTTCGTCCTCGTCTTCTCCGGTTTCATCCTTCATCCTTCAACCTTCATCCTTTTCCCATGACCAACCTCTTCGATCTCTCCGGTGAAGTCGCGGCCGTGTTCGGCGGCACTGGCGTTCTTGGCGGCGCGATGGCCGATGCCCTCGCGGCAGCGGGCGCGAAAGTCGCGGTGCTCGGTCGCAGTGCCGAGCGCGGCAACGAGCGTGTCGTGGCCATCGAGAAGGCAGGCGGCACGGCGATCTTCCAGCAGGCCGACGCGATGAGTCGCGAGTCGCTGACCGCTGCACGTGACGCGATCATCAGCAAGCTCGGCAACGTCACGATTCTGATCAACGGTGCGGGCGGGAACAAACCCGAAGGCACCATCATGCCGGGCGGCGACTTCTGCAAGATGGGGCTCGAAGGCTGGAACGCCGTGTTCGACCTGAACCTCGTCGGCGGCACTCTGTTGCCGTGCCAGATCTTCGGCGAAAAGATGCTCGCGGCCGGCAAGGGAAGCATCATCAACATCGCGTCGATGTCGAGTATCATTCCGCTGTCGCGGGTCGTGGCGTATTCCGCGTCGAAGGCCGCCGTGCTGAACCTGACGCTGTGGCTCGCTCGCGAATGGGCGACCAAGGGCGTGCGCGTGAACGCGATCAGTCCGGGGTTCTTCCCAGCGGAGCAGAATCGCCGCATGCTGATGAAGGACGACGGCACGTACACCGAACGCGGTCAGGCCATCGTGGGGCACACGCCGATGGCACGCTTCGGCAGCGCGGAAGAACTCGCCGGCGCGACCGTGTGGCTTGCGTCGCAACGGGCGAGTGGGTTCGTCACCGGGCAGAACATCGTCGTCGATGGAGGCTTCTCGTCGGTGACAATATGAAATCGTTTAGCCGCGACCCGAAGGGAGCGCTAACGCTCCCTTCGGGTCGCGGCTAAATGTGAAAGGTCACATCTCATGAGCGGTACACTTCCTGGTCTGCTGTCGCAGTTCGACCCGTCGGTGCCCCTGGAGAAAGCGCACTGCCTGCCGAACACGTGGTACACGTCTTCGGAAATCGCTCGACTGGAACGCGATGCCGTCTTCGCGCGAACGTGGCAAGCGGTCGGCCGGCGTGAGCTGGTCGCGAAGCCGGGGCAGTTCCTCACTGCGGACATCGCGGACGAACCCATCTTGGTGGTTCGCGGTGAAGATGGCACACTGCGGGCGTTCGTGAATGTGTGTCGGCACCGGGCGGCGCGAGTGTGCAGCGAGGAATGCGGCACGGTCACGAAGTTGCGTTGCCATTACCACGGCTGGACCTACGACCTTGCAGGCCAGCTTCGCGGCGTGCCCGAGTTCGACGGGGTTGAAGGCTTCCGCCGCGAGGACAACGGCTTGCCGCCGTTGAGCGTGGCCGAGTGGGGGCCCTATGTGTGGGTTCATTTGGAGAAACCAAGCGAACCTCTGGAGCAGTTCCTGGCTCCATTGCCCGCGTGGGCCGACTCGCGGAACGCCCTCGCCGGTATGGTGTGGCACGCACGCAAGCATTACGACCTCGCGTGCAACTGGAAGGTGTACGTCGATAACTACCTCGACGGCGGTTATCACGTGAACACGATTCACCCGGGGCTCGCGGGTGTGCTCGACTACCGTGAGTATCGCACGGTGCCTGAAGGCAACACGGTGCTGCAAAGCAGCCCGATGAAGCCCGGCGAAGGTGAGGCCGGCCGCACCCGAATCGGTGACGCCGCGGCGTACTGGTGGGTGTTCCCGAACGTGATGGTGAACCTCTATTCCGGCGTGCTGGACACGAACATCGTGCTGCCACTCGCCGTGGATCGTTGCCGGGTGATCTTCGACCTGTACTTCGCGGCCGACGCGGACCCCGAATTCGTTCGCGAGAGCCTGCTGGTCACCGATCAGGTGCAAACGGAAGACGTGGGAGTGTGCGAGGAAGTTCAGCGGAACCTGAACAGCCGCAGTTACACGACGGGCCGGTACAGCGTGAAGCGCGAGAACGGCGAGCACTACTTCCACACGATGCTGGCTTCTCGTTTACAGAGTGGTTGCATGTGAGATTGCAGATTTGTGATTGAAGATTGAAAACCTGTTGTCTTTCAATCTTCAATCACAAATCTGCAATCTACAATTTTGGAGGTCGAGGTGTCCGATCCCGCGGCGGCAAAGTTTCGATCCGGTCTCGTATTCGGCCTGATCGCGTACTCGTGGTGGGGGCTGGTTCCCCTCTACTTCTCTGCCCTCCAAGCGTTCGGAATGCCGGCCTGGGAAATCCTTGCACACCGGATCACGTGGTCGCTCCCGATCATGATTGCCATCACCGCGGTTGTCGGTGGCTGGTCCGACCTTTACCGCGTCTTGCGGAACCGCAAGCTCGTCCTCACGCTGTTGCTGTCGTCGGTTCTGCTGGCGGTCAACTGGCTCCTCTACATCTACGCCACGGTGACAAACCGCGTCCCTGAAGCGAGCCTCGGCTACTACATGATGCCGCTCGTGAACGCGGCCCTCGCCACGGTTTTCCTGGGCGAAAAGCTCCGCCCCGCGCACTACCCCGCACTCGCACTGGTGGCGATCGGCGTGGCGATCCCGTGCATTGTCGGCGGCTACTTCCCGTGGCTCGCGCTCTCGCTCACGGTGTCGTTCGGTTGCTATGGCGTGGTGCGAAAGCAGGTCGCGGTGGAAAGCATCACCGGCCTGACCGTCGAGACGCTGCTGCTGCTGCCGATATCGCTGGGGTTCCTGGGCTACCTGTGGTCGATCAACGAGAACCACATGGGCCAGGAACTCGGCCTGAGCGCGTTGATCGCGTTCAGCGGAATCGTGACCGTGGTGCCGCTGATCACGTTCACGCTGTCGATCCGTCGCTTGCCGCTGCTGGCCGTGAGCTTCATCCAGTTCCTGTCGCCGACAATTCAGTTGATCCTGTCGGTGGTGGTGCTGAACCACGCCGTCGAAGAGGGCTTCCCGGCGGCGTTCGCGTGCGTGTTCGCCGCCGTGCTGATCTTCGTTGGCGACGCCCTCTGGCAAGTTCGCGCCAGAAAGCGACAGGTGCGGTTGTACAGCACTGTCGGCCCAAAGATCGCCGCCGTCACACGATGATCTTGTGGATCTCTGTTTGTAAATCGCCGCCGGTGACATGCACGTTGCCGGTGGCGTCGATGTACACGTCCACTTCGCTTCGCACGCCAAACTCGGGGAGGTAAATTCCCGGCTCGATGCTGAAGCACGTTCGCGGGATGATTTGCCGGTCGTCGCGGGTTTCGAAGCCGTCGATGTGCCCGCCGTTCCCGTGAACTTCCTGGCCGATGTTGTGGCCCGTGCGGTGCGGGTAATTCTCGCCGTAACCCGCAGCCTCGATCACTGCGCGGGTTGCGTTGTCCACCTCCCAGCCACGCAGCGGCCGCTTCGCCGCGAACGCATCCTTCACGCACTTGATCGCCGCGTCCCGTGCTGCTGCGACGACGGTGAATACCTTCGCGTATTTCTCCGGCACGACATCCCCGATGAACGCCGTGCGGGTGTAGTCGGCGTATACCGCACGCGGCCGGTCCATCTTCGCCCACAGGTCGATCAGCACGAAGGAACCCTTCTCAACCGGCATGTCGGTCGCAGGGCTTGTATCGAAGTGTGGGTCGCCACTGTGCGGGCCGACGCCCACGATCGGCGGGCTGTACGTCGTCATGCCGTTGTCGGCGAAGTGCTTCAGGATCCGTGCCTGAATGGCGGTTTCCATCACCTTCCCATGTGCCTTGATCTCGGCGGCGATGAACGCGAACGCCACGTTGTACGCTTCGCGGCAGTGTTTCGCGGCCTCGAAGTGCGACTTCTCCTGGTCAGCATCCCACACCGCCTCGAACTGCTGGATCAGGTCGCCAGACGCGACCACATCGCAACCGAAACTCTTCACGAGTTCGATGGTGCCCGCATCGACGCGCCCGATGTACGGGTTGGCGTTTCGTGGGCTGTACTCCATCGCCACCTTCTTGGCCCCACTCACGAGTGAACCCACACCGGCTTCCAGTTCCTGCCAGCGCCGGTAGGTGACCTTCTGCGTGCCGGGCAGGTGGTCGAGCGAAGCCGGTTCGATGGCGTGGACGAGCTTCTTCGGTTCGCCGGTTGCTGGGACGTAGTAGAACCACCGCCGCGACAGCAGCGACTTCTTCCCGGCGAGGCCGACGACCCGCTGCGCGAGGATGTTGAGCCCGCGAAAGTCGTAGAGTAGCCAGCCATCGAAGCCAGCTTCACGAATCGCCGCCTGCACTGCGTTGAGATCGAACACGGGGAACTCCTCGGGTCTGGGTTGGTTGCTTGTCAAAGTATCGAGTCAGCGGCGTTCGTAGAAGTTGCCGGGCTGTCGGCGAATCAACTTCTTCATTTCGAGTTGCATCAACGTGCGTGAAAGTTCGGCCACGGGCATCGCGAGTTCGCGGGTGAGTTCGTCGGAGTGCTTGCGGGTCGCGACCGCATCGTATACACGCTGTTGCACCGCATCCAGCGTTGGTGCGGGTGGCGGCGGAGGTGGCAGTTCGGGCTGGGCTTCGCGCGCTCCGCTTCGCGTCGCGGCTACGCGAGCGGCCCGCTCCGGTTCACGATAATCAGCCACCGCGATCCCCTTCAAATCCTCGATCACGTCGTCGGCTGAGCGCACGAGTCGGCCACCATTGCGAATCAGTTCCAGGCAACCGGCACTTGCGGAATCATCAACGCGGCCCGGCACGGCGTACACCTCGCGTCCTTGTTCGGCAGCGTGGCGGGCCGTGATGAGTGCCCCACTGCGGGCGTTCGCTTCCACCACGATGACCGCTCGCGACAAGCCGCTGATGATGCGGTTGCGGGCCGGGAACATGCCGGGTTGCGGGTCCATTCCCATCGGCGTCTCGGTGATGAGACAACCGCGACCGGCGGCGATTTGGTCCGCAAGTTCGGCGTGTTCCGGCGGGTAAATCTTTGACAGGCCGCCCGCGAGAGCCGCAACCGTTCGCCCACCAACTTCTAGCGCCGCGCGATGAGCTGCGCCGTCGATTCCGCGTGCCAGCCCCGAGATGATCGTGAACCCGGCCCGTGCGAGTTCTCGCGCGAGTTGTGCCGCGATCTTCAACCCGTACTGGGTGCAGTTCCGCGACCCGACAATTCCAATCGCATCGGCATCGGAATCCTGCCATTCTCCGCGAATGTACAGCAACGGCGGCGGTGCCGGCACCCTTGCCAGCGGCGCGGGATACCCCGGAAGCCCGAGCGCACGCACGCCTGCACCATGCTTCTCCATCAACCGCAGTTCCGGTTCGATGTCCACGGTGCGCAGTGCGGCTGCAAGACCCGTGGCGGTCTTCTCGCCGATGTGCGGAATCTCCGCGAGTTCCGCTGCACTTGCTTGCCGTGCGGCACGGGCAGAACCGAAGCGTTCCAGCAGCGCCGCGGTCAGTTTCGGCCCAAGACCCGGGACAAGCGCCAACGCGAGGTGGTCTCGAACCGGGTCGGAAATGTCGAGCATGGGTGCGAATAAGTTGGGGACGCATCTGGTTTACAGTTCACGATATCCGATGATAACTAGCAATCCGCTGTTACTCACCCCATAATGCACCCTTTGGCGAGCCGCCAGGAGGACCGCACGGTGTTCGGGAACGGGAACAATCACAAGCTCAAGATCTTCAGCGGACGCGCGAACCGGCCCCTGGCCGAGAAAATCGCAGTCGATCTCGGTGGGGGGCTCGGGCGAATTTCCATCGGCGACTTCCCGGACGGGGAAACCAGCGTTCGCATCGACGAGGATGTTCGCGGTCGCGACGTGTTCATCGTGCAGTCGATCTGCACACCGGTGAACCAAAACCTGATGGAACTCCTCATCATGCTGGACGCGTTCAAGCGTGCCAGCCCGGCTCGGATCACGGCCGTGTTGCCGTACTACGGCTACGCCCGGCAAGACCGCAAGGACAAGGGTCGCGTTCCCATCTCGGCGAAGCTCGTCGCGAACCTCATCACCAAGGCCGGGGCTGATCGCGTTCTGGCGCTCGATCTGCACGCAGCCCAGATTCAGGGCTTCTTCGATATCCCCGTCGATCACCTGTACGCCGTGAAGGAACTGGCGAAGCACGTTCGCTCGCTGGACATTCACCCCGATGAACTCGTTGTGCTCAGCCCCGACGAGGGGAGCATCAAGAAGGCGCTCGACTTCCAGAAGAACGTTGGCGGCAAGATCGCGGTGATCGACAAACGCCGCACGAGTGCCACCGAGGTGAAGCAAGGCCACCTGATCGGTGCCCCCGTCGAGGGGAAATCGGTCATCATTTACGACGACCTGATCTCGACCGGGGGCACGATTGCTGGTGCGGTCCGCGTGGCCCGCGAGTTCGGCGCGAAGAGCGTCTACGTCGGTGCCACGCACGGCGTCCTTTGTGGCAAGGCCATCGAGAACCTGAAGGCGTGCAGCGTGGATCAGATCGCCGTCACGGATAGTGTCCCACTCACGCCCGACAAGATGCTTCCGAACATGAAAGTGATCTCGGTCGCCGGACTTTTCGCGAAGGCCATCCAGCGGATTCACGGGAACGAGTCCATCAGCGCGTTGTTCACGGACGAGAGCCCCGCAGACAAGAAGTGACGGGGTGTACCTTTGGTTTTTGGCGAGCGGGGGACGTCAGTCCCCCGAGGTGTGAGCGAAGCCAAGAACTCGGGGGGCTGACGCACCTCCGCTCGCCAAAATCGACCGACGACCTGCTCACGCATCAGTGGGCGGCGTCGGCGGGGACCGTGATCCCGAAGTCGCGAATCGTGAAGACGGTCCGGTAGTCGGTGATCCCGTTCTGCCGGAACAATTCTTGAGCGCCCCGCAGGCGATCGACCAGCGCCAGCACGAACACGACCTCGCAGCCGAAATCGCGAACGGCCTCGACTGCCTTCAGGGTGGAACCGCCCTTCGTGAACACATCGTCGATCACTGCCACCCGCATTCCCTTCTGCAAACCGCCCTCGACCCGCTTCCGCGTACCGTGGTCCTTGCTCTCCTCGCGTGCCCAGAACCCCTCGATGGGCCGGCCGTGCTGGTGGTAACTGATGACGGCCGCGGTCGCCAGCGGAACGGCCCCGACTTGCAACCCGCCGATGGCGTCGATGCGATCATCCTTGGTGCGATCGTAGAGCACCTCGCCGATCAACGCCGCGCCCTCGGAGCAGACCGCGGTCATCTTGCCGTCGATGAAGTATTCGCTCTTTTCGCCCGACGCCAGGGTGAACATCTCCCCGGGAAGGGCACGCTTGAACGACCGCTTCTTGAGGAGTTCGAGGAGTCGTTCTTCGTTCGCGGTCATGGTGAGGCTCGGGTGTGAACGTGCGGCGAAATCGATACGAAACAAACCTTCTGTGGATTGATTGTAGATGGTCAACCCGGCGCTGCCACCCGAGGCTGCGCTCTCCTTGCGGAACACGGATGATCTCAGTCCGCTACTTCTGTCCCAATTCGATCACACCGTTCCAGCCAGCGGGCGGGATGTGGTTGTTGGCGATGATGCACCCCGTGAGGATGTCTTTCCCTCGGTCGCGTGGCGAGACCTGATGGAGCGCTTCGAACGACGTGTTCCAGTCCCCGGCCAGGAATGCGTCGAGAGCTCGTTCGTAGTGAGCCAGATCGGCGTTGCTTAACCCGTCTGCACTCTCCGGAGGGAGTAGTTCACTGACCACCAGAGGGGTTTCCAGTCCGTAAGGCCGCACCTTGGCCAGCCTCCGGACGCGAGCTTCCGATGTTCCCATCTGTCGAACTACCCGTGCCGTCTGCTCGTCGATCAGAATCGGGACGTGGAGTTGCTTCGTCATGCTTTCGAGCCGGGCCGCGAGGTTGACGACAGGGCCGAACACCGTGACCTTTGCCTGCTCGTTTGGCCCGATCCGCCCCGCCACGGCCCGCCCGGTCGCGATTCCGATCCCCACGCGGAACCCGGCCAGCGGATCGCCCACCTGGTTTGTGTGCGACTCGTAATACTGGCGAATTCCAATGGCCGCGAGACACGCCTGTCGAACCATGCCGGGATCGGCCAGCGGCCAACCCCAGAAGCCCAGGGCAGCATCGCCGAGGAAATCCGCGACGACTCCCTCGTGGCCGAGGATCTGCTGAGTCATCACCCCGAGTGCCTGGCTGACACGCTCCAGAATTTCGAGAAGATGACCGGCCACCGCTTCGGTCTCGACGGTGTGGGAGAACCCGCGAAGGTCGCAGAAGATCACCGTGACATCCGTTTCGCGTGGCCGGAGGACGGCTTCCGGTTCCGCCGTGGTCAGGACTTTCTGCACGGTCGGCGAGAAGAACTGGTTGAGCCGCGCCTGGTCTCGCTGGAGTTTCCGTACCTGGCGAAGTGAGCCGAGAACGTCAGCCGTGAGTTCCGCGAACTTCAGGTCGTCGGAGAGTTCGTTCTCGGTCAGTGGTGCGGCCACACTCGTCGCCAGATCGCCCGTGACTCCGCCCGCGACGTAGAGCGCCCACCCGGGGCACGATTCCCCGCGAACGGGCGTGCAGAACGCCCAGTCGAGGTCGCCCTGCATCGTGAACGTGGCCTCACCGCCGCTCGTCGGGTTCCGGGGTGCGGCCCATACGTGCAGAACGGTGCGCTGCTGACGAGCCACCGCTTCCTGCACCAGTCGTCGGCTGGGCTGAAAGTCGGTTCCCTCGAACCGTCGCGCCTCCCAGTGCAATGTCGTGACCGTTCGGGGCTTCTTGTCCCCGTTCGTCTCGGGGTCCAGTACAACCAGCGCGATCACGTCGGCCCGAAGGATGCCCGCCAGGAGCAAAGTGACCAGTTGAACCGACAGGTCGTTATCGTCGGCCGCGGATGAGATCACGGACGGGAGCCGACGCAGAACGTCCAGTTGGCGCGGGGCATCGCGGAAGGGCAATTTCTTCAGGTCGTCGGGGTTGACGGCTCGTTCCTGGAGAACCGGCCGTGAGTCGGACGAACTACTGCTCCCTTCCACGATCAACGTGAACGCGGTATCCCCGATCGCGAAACACTCACCGGCCCGAACCTCGAACGTGTCGAGTTCCTCACCGCGAAAGAAGACAGGGTTGTGGGCGTCAGGGAGTCTGCGTACCCGGAGCCGATCGGTGTTCCAAATGATCTCAGCGTGCGCCCGCGATGCGTACCGGTCCCAGGGGATCGCCCATTCCGTGGTGGCACGCCCGATCACCACCGGCCGCCCGCCCGTGAGCGGGCATCGCCAGTGATTCTTGGGGTCTGCTCCCTGCGCGATCAACTCGGGCATACGACTTACTCCCGTGCCTTGAGTGGCAAGTTCGGCGTGGGTGGTAAACCGGACTTGATGCCACCCGAACCCGAGATGCCAGAAACCGAACTCGCGCTACCCGAGGATGCCGAAGACCCGCCGGATAGCCCACTCTTCAATCCCACCTGCCGACGGAGGAACCGCACGACTCGCGATGCCGGTGCGGCATTCAACACCACCATCACGAAGCCCCACACGAGCGTGAGGACGACCGCGACAAGCACCACGGCCAGCACTCCATACCAACCCAGCGTTGAGCGAAGCTCGCGAATCGGTTGCACAACCTTGGCCTGATCTTCCTCGACCAACATCAGCCAGCCCGTGTCCTGAACGTCGTTCGCCACATCCGGGACGGTGACAGGTTCGGCCACGGCCAGCCAGCCCTGTGCCCGTTCGTATTCGCCGCCGATTGGGTCGGTGTAGTTTGCCGCGTACCCGTCCCGAAAAGCGGCCAGATTCTCCGCGGTGTGGATCGGCAGTTCCCTCGGGTTGTTCCGGAATGCCTCCTGATACGGATGGCGGACAATCACCCCTCGCCGCCCGGCTTCGTCTGGTCGGGTGTCGATCAGCATGACGACTCGGTCCCGACTCTTTCCGGATTCGTTCCGCAGTTGAGTGGAACCGACGAGTTCACTACTCATCGTGAGCACCCCAACCGGGGGCGTGTCCGGACGCTCGCGATCGAATACCGGAACGCTGTACGTCACGACGTAAGTGGGGCTCTTCTCGTTCTGCCGCCTGTAGACGCGTGACCGGTGCGGGCGTGTGAGCGGCTTCGGCCCCAGCGCCGGGTCGGCGGGTGGCTGTGCCGAGGGAAACTCGTCCCAGTGACCGTGGAAGTAGTCGCGGAAGCCGAAATACTTGCCGAGGTTGGTTGTCGCCATTTGAAATTCCCCGGGCTTGTTTGGGACAGGCTCGCTCGCCGCTCGCTGATAACCGAAGCGGTCATTGATGAACCAAATCGACGCAGGAAGGATCGGATCCCAGGTCTTGTGCTTGTCGCGGATCCACGTGTTCAACTTCTCCACCCGCTCGTCGTCCGGCCCGCCGAACGGCTTGGGGTCCGCGAGCAATCGGGATAGCGACATGGCCCGGGCCTCGCGTTCGAGCACCAGCCAGCGAGTGCGAACCTCTCGCCCGAGGCGGTCGGCCTCGGCGCGTGCGGCGAACCGATTCCCCTCGACCGCCCGCGCGGTCACCTCGTCCTGAGCGATGCCCATCGTCTTGCGGAACATCACACCGGCGACGAGCAGGACCACGAGCATGACCAACAGCGGGCCGACTCCGCCCAGGAGCAGCAACGGCTTGCGTGCCCGAGCCGCGGCCCGAGCGTCGAGCGCCGAAAGGACCGCCTGCACGTTCGGGTAGCGGTCTCTTGGGTTCACCGCGAGGCACTTCTCGATGATCGCGGCGAGCAGCGCATCGACACCCGACACGGATCGGTGTGCGGTCGGTTTCGGTGCGGCCGCGAGGATCTGGCGATACCGGGCGAGCCGTTCTTCCAGCGTGCCAGGAAGTTGAATCGCAGCGACCGCCTCGGGATTGCGGTACGGAGGCTCCCCGACGAACATGCGGTAAACAACCGCCCCGAGAGCATAGACGTCCCACCGAACGTCCGGCGAGGCTTTCAGGTCGGCCTGTTCCGGAGCCATGTAAAAGAGCGTGCCCAGCGCCGGAGAGTGCTCGTGCGAGAGGCGAGACTGGCCGAAATCCGCCAGGCGTGGTTGCCCGTCCTGATCGAGCATCACGTTCGCGGGCTTGAGATCGCAGTGCAGAATTCCCTTGCCGTGGGCGTGAATCAGGCCGGTCGCGATCTCCTTGAACAGGCTCAGCGCGCGTTCAAACGGCAGCGACGCCTCGCGGAGCAGGTCTTCGAGCGACCCATTCTCCATGTACTCCATCACGTAGTAGGGCGGGTCGCTCTCCCAGCCGACTTGCAGGAGTTGGACGACGTGGCGGTCGCCGAACAGGTAACGGAGTTTCTCCACCTCGCGCGAAAGCAGTGACCAGTCCAGCCCACCGCGCCGGTGATAGTACTTGATCGCGACCTTGCGGCCGTTGTTGCTGTCGATCGCGACCCACACTTCCCCGAACGCACCGCGACCGAGAAAGCGTTCCTGCTCGTACCCGGGAATGGCTCGCGGCGGGCGGAGTTCGGCCAAAGTTAACTGGCGGGCTTTCTGGCGCTCGGGTTCGCCCATGGTGGGCGTGGATTCGATTGCGGCTTCCATGTGGCTGATTTTAGCGGACGAATCTGGACCGGTCGTCACGCGAACCGCAAAAGTCGAAAGTCGGAATCGTATACTGAGAATGTTCGAACCTTCTCCACGAACGCCGGGCAACACATGAATGCCACAACTCCCGATGTGTCCCGCAGTGCACCGACCACTGCCGCGATCAAGCAGGCGTTCGTCGAGAACCTGTACTACAGGCAGGTCAAGTTCCCCGCGGTTTCGACACCCAACGACCGGTACATGGCTGTTGCCCACACGATTCGGGATCAGGTCGTCCGCCGGGCGATGGACACATTTGAAACCTATTACCGAACTGCGGCTCGCACGGTGTGCTACCTCTCCGCGGAATACCTTCTGGGGCCACACCTCGGGAACAACCTCATCAACCTCGGGCTGCACGACCAGGCACGCGAGGCCATCACGGAACTGGGGTTGAACTTCGACGATCTGCTTGAGCAAGAGGAGGAGCCCGGACTGGGTAACGGCGGGCTCGGTCGCCTGGCGGCGTGCTACCTCGATTCCTTGTCCACGCTCCAGATCCCGACCATCGGGTACGGCATCCGCTACGAGTTCGGAATCTTCGATCAGGCAATCCGCGACGGCTGGCAAGTCGAGATCACGGACAAGTGGCTGCGGTACGGGAATCCGTGGGAGATCCATCGCCCCGAGATCAACGTCCCCGTTGGCTTTGGCGGCCACACCCGCACGTACACCGATGAGGCGGGCCGAAATCGGGTCGAGTGGGTTCCCGAGCGTGTCGTTCTGGGAGTGGCTTACGACACGCCGATTCTCGGGTACAAGGTCGGCACCGCGAACATGCTCCGGCTCTGGCAGGCACAGGCCGTGGAGTCGTTCGACTTCCAGGCGTTCAACGTCGGCGACTACGAACGCGCGGTGAACGAAAAGGTGAAGTCCGAGAACATCACCAAGGTGCTTTACCCGAACGATGAACCGCTTCAAGGGAAGGCGCTGCGTCTGCAACAGCAGTACTTCTTCGTCGCGTGTTCACTCAAGGACATGGCCCGCATCCACGCGCAGCGATCCGCGGACCTGTCCGACTTCCACAAGAAGTACGCCGCCCAACTCAACGACACTCACCCGGCCATCGCGGTTGCGGAGTTGATGCGGTTGCTGGTGGACGAGTACGCGATGGACTGGGACAAAGCCTGGGACGTGACACGTCAGACGTTCGGCTACACCAACCACACGTTGCTTCCCGAAGCTCTGGAGACGTGGTCGCTCGACCTGTTCGGGCGACTGTTGCCACGACACTTGGAGATCATCTTCGAGATCAACCGTCGCTGGCTCGACCGCGTGCGGGTTGCGTACCCGAACGACCCGGGTCGAATTGAGCGGATGTCGCTGATTGATGAACGAGGCGGCAAGTCGGTCCGGATGGCGAGCCTGGCAACCGTGGGGAGCCATTTCGTGAACGGCGTGTCGGCCTTGCACAGCCGGCTTCTCACCGAGTCGGTGTTGAAGGACTTCGCCAGTTTCGAGCCGGAAAAGTTTGGCAACGTGACCAACGGGATCACCCCGCGGCGGTTCATGATCCTCGCCAACCCGCCGCTCGCGGCCCTCATTACCAAGGCGATTGGCGATGGCTGGCCCGCGGATCTCGAACAACTCCGTAAGCTCGAACCCCTCGCGAACGACAAGGCTTTCCGGGCCGAGTGGCGGGCGGTGAAACGGAAAGCCAAGGAACGGCTCGCAGCACGCATCGCTTCACGCACGGGAATCGCAACTGACCCGGATGCCTTGTTCGACATTCAGGCCAAGCGGTTCCACGAATACAAGCGACAACACCTGAACGTGCTCCACATCATCAGCCGGTATCTCCGACTGAAGGATCGTCCGGGTGCCGAGGTTGTTCCGCGAGTGTTCGTCTTCGCCGGCAAGGCGGCACCGGGCTACTACATGGCGAAGCTCATCATCAAACTGATTCACTCCGTCGCGCATGTGGTGAACAACGATCCGGATGTGCGCGGGCGATTGCGGGTTGCGTTCAGCCCCGACTTCAACGTTCAATCGGCCCAGACGATTTATCCCGGAGCCGACCTTTCGGAACAGATTTCGACTGCGGGGAAAGAGGCGAGCGGTACGGGAAACATGAAGTTCGCCCTGAACGGTGCGCTCACCATCGGCACACTCGACGGCGCGAACGTCGAGATGCGCGAGCACATCGGTGCCGAGAACTTCTTCGAGTTCGGGCTGACAACCGAACAGGTCGCGGCGCGGCAATCCGCGGGATACCGTCCGTGGGAGGAACTGGAGAAGAACGAGGAACTCCGTCGGATCATCGACCACATTGACGCAGGGGCCTTCTCGGGTGGCAATCGGGATCTTTTCCGCCCCATCGTGGAGAACCTGCGATCGAGCGACCCGTTCCTCGTGCTGGCGGATTTCGCGGCCTACGTCGAATGCCAGACACGCGTGAATACTGCCTATTCCGATCCGGAGAACTGGGCCAAGAAATCGATTCTCAACGTCGCTCGCATGGGGTGGTTCTCTTCGGATCGCAGCATCCGGGAGTATTGCACGCGGATCTGGCACGTTGAGGCCGTGAAGCCGGAGAGCAGAGCCAGCATCTCAGGCTCGGGAACTTGAGGAATCCTGGCAGAACCCGCTCACCCCGGAATCAGGCGTTCCTTGGCGGCGTAAGCGAACGACTCTCGCACATGGCGGTCCTCGGCGGCGAGTTGTTCGTCTGGCTTCAATGTCGTGATCCGTGGCAGGGCATCCTTCCGGGCGTGCTTCCGCACTAGACGCAATGTCCGGGCTACATCGCGACCGGGAACGCTGCCAAGGGTCGCCCAGTACTTCTCGCCCAGGCATGGGATGAGGAGGGGATCGCGCGTAATCATTTCCAGCAAGAAGCGTGCGGTCGGGTTCGCCTTCCGCACCGCCGCTACCATCGCCTTCAGGTCGAAACACCCCTGCCCGAGTGGCACCTCGGCCATCCGGAAACCGTCACTCGACTCCTCGACCCCGATGTCCTTCAGGTGAACTGACCGCGCAAAGGGGGCCAGCGTTTCGACCGCACCGAGTGGATCTTCGAGGAGTGCCAGGTTGTTCCCCGTGTCCAGACAGACGCCAAGCCAGTCGCTCCCGAACTTCTTCAGGAGCGCGACTTGCTCATCGGTGCGGAAGTCCTTGTGGTTCTCCACGGCGAGAACCACCTTCTGTGATTTGGCGATCGGCTCGGCAATACGCAGAGTCTCCTCGGCTCTCTTCGCGAAAGCGGCGAACTCCTCTGGTTTCTCGAACACTTCGTATCGCCGCCCGCCGAGCATCACGACGCGAACCACACCCGCCCCCGCGTTCCGGGCCGTGGCGAGTTCGTTCGTGAACCGGTCGCGGTCGGCCTTCTCGTCCTTCGGCGGAGCGATGATCCCTTCGACGTGAACTCCGTGCTTCTCCGATGCTTTGCGGATCAACGCAGCGTCGGCTTCCGTGCGTGAACCGAGCGGCAGTTGGACCGCGTTGGCACCACGCGTCTTCGCGAACTCGATGAACCGCACCGGGTCGGCGAAGTTCTTGTCTTTCTCCGCGGTGGCCCGGCGGCCGTAAGAATAGAGCAACAACCCCATGTTCGCCCCAACGGGGGCATCGTCCACCGCGTGTGCAAACCCGGCCAGGGTGGTCAACCCCGCAGCGGTGAACTCGCGTCGCGTCATGGTTGCGGTCACTCCCATGTCTGGGCTTCCGCCCTGGGAACCCGAGGCTTCCGGCGAGGTCGAATTGTATACGCATATATACTGCGTAACGATTCGCTGAAGTCAAATGTGCCGGCTCACATGAAAGGGAGTTCTACTCGTTTCCGGAGTCGTGATTCCGTCTGTTGGGATGAGCGTTTTCGGAGTGCTTGAACGATCTTTCTTCACGGTGGTTGATGCGTTTACGATTCGCTGAGTTTGATGGGTGGACTGATGCCGGATTGCGATCAAGTCCACCCAATCGACAACCTCACTCCACGATCGGATACATGATCTTGCCGCAGTGTGGGCACAGGTAGAACGCACCGTTGCGTACTTCCGTCCATTTCTGCTCGGTCAATGATCGCCGGCAACCCTGGCACACTCGGGCTTTCGCGGCGACCATCGCTTCGGGGCCGTGAGCCTTCACCAGTGTGTCGTACTTCGGCTTCATTGCGGACGGGATTTTCGTCTCGGTTTCCTTGAGCGTTGCCAGGCTGCTCTCCTGATCCGCCTTTAACCGCTCCAGGCGTTCCGCAGCTTCCTTCTCGAATTCCTTGAACGCGGCCTGCGCATCGGCCCAGGTCTTCTCGACCGCCGGAATTTCGTTCGTTCGCTTCTCGATTTCCGCGATCGTCGTGAGAATTGACTCTTCGAGTTCGTCCTTCTTCGCCTGTGCTTGCTTGATCTCGGATTGCTTCGCGGTGATTTCTTTCGCGACGCTGATCCCGAGGAGTTGCTGTTCCAGCTTTGCGAGGCGGGTTTCGACTTCCTTGAGAGAGGTCTCGTCGGTCCGCTGTTTAACCTTGAGTTTCGTGATCGAATCGTGGTGATCTTTGTGAGCCTGTCGCGCGGCTTCCAGGGTCTCTTGTTGACCCTGGAGCACACGGGGTCCGCGGTCGATCTCAGCTTGAAGGTCGCGGAGGTGGCGGCGAAGGCGATGACACTCACGAAGTGCGTCGGTGATGGCGAGCATGGTGGCTCCTTTTATCGCATTATATCAAGCAACGGTAATAACAGCTTAGCCGCGACCCGAAGGGGAGCGTGCCACGCAACGTGCGGGCGACACGCTTCCCTTCGGGTCGCGGCTAAACTGTGCCGCGCTGATTCACATTCAGGACTTCTTCAGTCCGTCCAAAAAGCCTTCGAGCTGCCGGCTACGGACGGGGTGTTGCAGCTTGCGAACGGCCTTCGCTTCGATCTGCCGGACGCGTTCGCGCGTGACCTTGAAGATGCGGCCGACTTCTTCCAGCGTGTAGGTATAGCCGTCGCCCAGACCGTATCGCAACTTGATGATCTCGCGTTCGCGGTACGTCAGCGTCTTGAGCACGCCCTCGATCTTGTCCTTGAGCATCTCGTTCGTGGCGGCGTTCACCGGCGAATCGACCGAAGTATCTTCGATGAAGTCGCCGAAGTACGAATCCTCGCTCTCGCCAACCGGGCGATCCAGGCTGATCGGCTGCCGGCTGATCTTGAGGACTCGCTTGCATTCCTCGTAGGAAATGCCCGCGGCGATGGCGGTTTCCTCGATGGTCGGTTCGCGGCCCATCTCCTGAAGCAACTTCTTGGAGACGTTCCGGAGCTTCGACATCGTCTCGATCATGTGAACCGGAATGCGAATCGTGCGGGCCTGGTCTGCGATGGCCCGCGTGATCGCCTGCCGAATCCACCACGTCGCGTAGGTGCTGAACTTGAAGCCGCGGCGGTGTTCGTACTTGTCCACGGCCCGCATCAGGCCGGTGTTCCCTTCCTGAATCAGGTCGAGGAAGTTGAGCCCGCGATTGCGGTACTTCTTGGCAATGCTGACCACGAGTCGCAGGTTGCCGCCGGAGAGTTCGCGCTTGGCTTGTTCGTACTCGGCGAAGCGGGATCGCATGATGCCGACACGCCGACGGAGACTTGCTGGCTCTTCGAGCGTGATGAGCATCAAGTCCTGAAGCTCTTTCTCCAGGTTGCCTCGCTCTTCCTTCGCGGCACGGTTCCCCTTCAGCCCTTCCACTTCCGCTTCGAGTTCGTCCATCCGCTGGCTGATCTGCTCCAGCTTCTTCATCAACGGCTGAACCTTCTGCGTGCGGATCGAGAGTTCCTCGACCAGCGTGACCGTCTTGCGGCGGCGGAGGCGGAGCCGCTCGCGGAGTTCTTCCCGTTCCTTGGCTGCGGTGCGGTCATCCAGCAACCGCTGGAAGTCCTCGACGTTCGACTCCATGAGCGGTTCGAGCGTCCGCAGGTTGTGCGGCATTCGGGCGAGAATCTTGTCCTTCTCAAGGTTTTCCGTCTGGGAAACCTTGATCGTGCGGTCGAACGGCAGGTCGCCAGTGTGAACCCGCTTGAGGGTTTCGGTGACCTGGCGAAGTGCGTAATCGCACTCCAGAACCTTGCGGCGGAAACGCCGGCGGGTGAGCTCGATCTTCATGGCGAGCGAGACTTCCTGCCGGCGGTCCAGCAGTGGAATCTCGCCCATCTGGGTGAGGTACATCCGAACGGGGTCGTCGATGTGGCGACCGTCGCCGTCAGAGTCCTCGAACGCGGGGGCATCAGCCACCTCGGCGAGGATCTCGTCGGCGAGGCTGACGGCTTCGCCCTCCTCGGCATCTTCATCGGCGTCGATGAGTTGGATGCCGTGTTGGTCGAGGAGCAACTCCGTAATCTCGGCGAGCCGATCCGGCTCGGACATTTCGGGGAGGGCTGCATTGACCTCCTCGAATGTCAGCGAGCCGGTTAGTTTGCCCTTTTCGAGGAGAGCCTTGAGAACCTCATCGGTCTTCCAGTCCATCTCACCCCTCCCGCACGGGCCAACCGCCCGGGCACGTCGTGCGCCCAGCCGTGGATCAAAATAAATCGTGATGCGAACTCTGGTGGACACTTTCGCGGAACGAAGCCCTCATCCCGCGGTCTTCTTATCGTGCGTCTGTTGCAGTTTGCGGAGCAAGTTTTCCACCTGCTCCTCAGACTGTGCTCCCTGCAACTCGGCTTTCAGTGCCTTGCTCGCAACTTCCGTCTTCACACGCCGGAAATCAGCAATCACGCCCTGAAGTTTCTTATCGCGTTCTTCCAACTGGCGACCGACTTCAGCTTGTGTCAGCAACGAGGCGAACAGGTCGGGCCGGTCCGCCAATCGTTCGCGAAGCACGTCGATGTCGGGAACCTGCCCCGCTTCCCAAGCCCCGTACATCTCGGTGAGCATCCGGCGGATTCCCGTGTGCTCGACATCTTCGGGCCGAATCCCAGCCGCGGCTGTCGCGACGAGTCCTGGTTCCGCGATCAGCAGACGAACGAGGGTCGCGGCGAGGAAGTAGTGCGGATCCGACTTCGGGCTCGCGTGGACCTGGCTCCCATACTGCCGGGTTGGCACCTGACTCGCGGGGGGCGTGACGCCGGACTTCTGAGCCTCCAGCAATGCACGCTGTTCGTGAGCGCGACGCAGTTCGCCAAGCCGTGCCCAAACGGTTTCTTGTCGCAGACCAAGTCGGTGAGCCAGTCGCGTGATGATCAGCTCTTGCTTTACCTGTGCGGTCTGGCTCGGCAACGGTGGCGAAGCGGCGATGATTCCGAGAACCTCATCGATCACGCGCCGGGTGCCTTCGACCGACGACGCACCCTCTTTCTCCAACAATCTGTTTAGTTTAAAGTCCAGGGCATCGACTGCCGAGGTCAGAATCTTTTGGAAAGTCTCGACGCCGTCGGGCAGCACAAGCAGATCGCACGGATCGAGCCCTTCGGGAAGCGTGGCCACGGCGAGTTCCACGTCCTGGGAGACGAAGATCTCGAGGGCACGGTCGACACCCGTGTACCCACCCGCATCAGCATCGTATACAAGCACCACCTTCGGCACATAGCGACGAAGCTGAGAAACGTGCCTCGCATTCAATGCGGTGCCCATCGTGGCGACCACCTGTGGAACACCACACTGGTGGGCCATCATCACATCGGTGTAACCTTCGACGACAGCGAGATAGCCGGCCGCGGCCCCCGCGTGGCGAGCCTTATCCAGACCGTAGAGCACGTCGCTCTTGGAAAACAGGGGGGTTTCCGCTGAGTTGTAGTACTTCGGGGCGCGGCTGGCATACGGGCTTTCGGGCATGATCCGCCCGCCGAACGCGATCGTCTGCCCGCGAACGTCGTGAATCGGGAACATCACCCGATCACGGAAACGATCGTAGAAGCCTTTGTTTTCCTGCCGCAACGCGATCAGCCCGACTTCCACGAGCACATCCGTGGGGACCCGCTCCGCGGCGGCAAGCCGCACGAGCCAGTCGCCGTTCAGCGAGGCGAACCCCAGGCCAAAGTCGCGAACGGTCTTGCCCGAGAGCTTGCGGCCACCGAGGTATTTGCGGGCGGCTTCACCGGATGGGTCGTCGAGAAGAGTGTGCTGGTAGTGCGACTGCGCCCAGCGCATCACTTCGAGGAGACGGGACTTTTGGTGATCTTGTGGCGTTTGCGTCTCTTCAAACTTGATTCCGGCCCGCTGTGCGAGTATAGCCCGTGCCTCGGTGAACCCAACCTTCTCCATGTGCTGAACAAAAGCGAAGGCGTCGCCGTGAGCACCGCATGCCCAACATTTGTACCGCTGACGCTTGGGGTCGACGTCGAGGGAGGGGCGGGAATCGTTGTGGAACGGGCAGAGTGCTTTGAAGACGGGTCCAGCTGGCTTGACGGCGAGATACGAGCCCACGACAGCGACAATGTCGCTGGCGGCCTTGATCTGTTTAGTAAGCTCCACCGGGTCGGACGGCACGTGTCACCTGCGGATGGCCGGCATCTGACGTTCACCAATCCACAAAGCCTGGCGGAAGGTCGCCTGGTGATTGAGGTTAGGGATGAAGTCTAGCTCCGGCTGTGATCGCTCTTTCCGCGGTCGGTCGGCCTTATCGGTCGGTGTCGAGTTCCCGTTACCCCGTGCTTTGGTGGAGCGTGGCGGATCGGCGTTACGAAGGCTAACACCACTGCGAGGAGTGGGTGAGCGGCCGGGTGAATCGCCTGTGGTGGGGTGGGTTGCCTCGAGTGCCGCGGCTCTCTCCAGAGCCTAAAGGTCGGTGCATCAATCCGTTGATGCATTGCGAATTATAGCCGAGCGCTGGGAACCGTCAACCCGACTCCCAAGTCCCGACCGAACCGCCGCATGTCGAGTATCTACTCCATTTTCTGATCCCGTACCGGTAACGGGGGATGGATTCTCCCGACTCGTTACGCTTCCGCGCGCTCTGCCTCGTGTCGTGGCTACGCACGGCACAGGCGGCACAACCCTCCCTTGGCCGGACCCGTGCGAAGCCGCAAGCGGATTCCGACGAGGGGAAGCCGCTTGCGGCTTCGCACGGCCAACCGAAAACTACCGAAAACTGATTCTCGAATCCTGTTGCCCTTGACGATCTCGGTTTGAATTCGTACCACTCGTGCGTCATATTTATTAGTGGGGATCCGCCCCACTTTGACAACACGGATGGAGGATCACGATCATGCGAGATTTGCCCGATGGGCATCCGCTTCAGCGGATGTTCTCGGGGCTGGCGGAACACGCTTTCTTCTCCCACCTCGGCGTGGCCGACCCACCCCTGACCGATTACCTCTCCGGCCTGCTTACCCGGTTTCTCCATTACGATTCCGTTTACCGACTCCGCAACGAGTCTGGCAAACCCATAACCCAACTGACCGAGATGGTCCTTGAAGCCGAGCAACTCCCTGCCGGCGGCAAGACCCGTCGCGAATACTATCGCCACATTGGCGACTTCGCGCTGTTCTGGACGGGGTTGTATCCCGAGGTGGTCGATCGCCAGCGGAACCGCATGTGCAAGGATGCGATGGTGAACTACACCACGCACGGGAAGCGCGGCTACCTCATCACGAGCCGACTGGAGGAGGCCGAACACCACGACGCCGAAGCGAGCCTATTCCGTCGGTTGAGCGATCAGTTCGAGTTGTGCGCGGTGGGCTTGCGGAAAGTGCGGGAGGAATGGGAACTCAATCCGGATTCGCCGCCAGGAGGCGAGTTGCTCCGGTGAGGTGAAAACGACGCGGGGAAGAGTCTCCTCTTCCCCGCGTGCGGTGTCGGTAGTCGGTTTACTATCCCGACCTGGAACGCGGAAGGCTCACGGCACCGCCCGAACACTTCCTCATCGGTGAGGAGCGGAACCACGATTGGTGGGGTTGACCCAGACCGCTCCTCACCGATGAGGAAGTGTTCGGATAGCGGTGCTGGAACAGCCTTCCCCGAGACGCAAGACTGGTCATTCGCTCGGGCGACGCAACATCGCCCTGCTGCAAGGCAGCGAGCTAAACCCGACCACCAACACCAAGGCGATCACTTCTTCTCATTCACCGGAGCCGGTTCCGGTTGCGGGGGAACCGCCGGTGCCTCGACGGCAGGAACAGCGGGTACGACCTGCAAACCGCCGAAACCGCCGGGTACCGGGCCGTTTGGGCCAAACATCGGCAACCCTGGGGTCACGGGTGACGGCGTCGTCGGGCCGTCGGCGTCTTCGCGGAGCGCCTTGGCCTTCTCCGGCGTGGTGATGAACAGGACGTTACTCATGCGGACGACTCGCAGGTCAGCCACCTCGGTGAGCAACCGGACGGCGGATTCCAGCGGCACATCGTCGAGCTTCAGGCTCACGGCCTTCTTCGACTTATCTGCGAGGCGTGGGTCGAGGACGACATTGGCACCGGAGTCGGCCGCGAGTTGCTTGATGGCGACAGCGAACTCGGTGCCGTCGCAATCGACGCTCACCCGTTGCCGGAGTTGCCGGGTGGTGACGCCTTCTTCATTCGAGATGTAGACCCCGTCGCGGGTCACGCCGAACTTCAGGTTGTATGGTTCCAGCACCGCTTTCAGGCCGTCCTTCAACTTCACTTGTTTCAGGTTCACGGTCACGTTCGGCTGGTTGACATCGAGCCCGAAGTTGATCAGTGAGTTGTCGAGCACAATGTTGACTTTCGACTTCTCCTTGAGGTCGGTGACGACATCGAGGAGCGTGCGGCCCTGGTAGTTCATGTCCCCGACTTCATCGAGCGCCTTGCGGACCGTGTTCATCGGATTGTCGGCCTTGGCCGGTGCGGCTGGCACCGGTGCGGCATGTGCCGCCAGCGGAGTGGCAAACACTGCGATTGCGAACAGCCAGCGGAAGGTCTCTCGCATCGATTCGACTCCGGATGTGTTGAGGCCGCCGGGGAGACGGAAGCCAGGAAACGGACAGACATTCTATCAGACGAATCAAACCGCGGATGGATTGCCGCGGCTACAGCTACGGCTTTGGAGCCTCGGCTGGCTTGGGCGGTTCGGGGGCGGGTGCGGTGGGCGCTTGCCGCAACTTCTCGACCTCGATCTTCTGCCTCTCCTTCTCTAACCGTTCGCCGAACATTTCGTTAACGTGGTCCCGGCTGGAAATCAGGTAGGCGTTACCTTTCCGAACCACACGCAGATCGCACTGAAGGGCAAGGAGTTCCAGAGCCTTGTCGGCCGGGACGTTGAGCAATCGTGCGGTCACGAACCCCATGCGAGCGTCGCCGGATTGTGGTGCCACCACAACGGTAAGGTCGTATTCCTCAGCGAGTTCCGCCACGGCTTCGTTGAACGCCTTCTCCTTGAAGATTACCGACACGAGCGGTTCTTCCAGCCTTTTGTTCTTCGTCTCCTGTGAGGCAAAGCCGACGGGCACAATCTCGATGTGGGCGCGGCGAACCAGGAACGTCGCGTCGATCTTGTCGAGGATTTGCCGCACAACGACGCCCAGTGGTAACCCCTTGCGGGAGGGGATCTTGAGATGCAATCCGTTGGCGTCACCTTCGCCGAACGTCGTGAATGCCTTGACGTTAACGACTGCGACGATCCCGAACTTCTGTTGGAGGAGCCCGGCGAGATTGTCCAGTTGGATGTCGTCGTTCTTGTCCAGATCAACGGGCTTGCCCAGTTTCGCGAGCAAGTCGGCCGTGGGGTCCGGCTTCTTGGGCACATCGGGATCGGCGTAAGCGGGGGCGACGAACGTCAGCCCGACCGCCAGGGCGAACAGGAACCGCGAAGACATGGAGAAACTCCGGGTGAGGCGCTGAACTGACATGAAAAGTGATTCACTTTCCGCCACGAATGTGGTCGGTCATCTCGTTGAGAACGGGCATCAGGAACGCGGCAATTCCTACATGTGTCGCGTCGTACCACACGATCTTCTGCTTTCCGGTTGCTTCCCACAAGACCCTGGCCGCCGACGGAGGCACAATGTCGTCGCGACTGGCACAGAGCATCAGCAGGTTCTTGCCCCTGAGTTGCTTCGCATAGGTCAGCGGGTCTACAGGGCCGATCAAGAGTTTGAGCGTGAACTTGCCGCCAACCAGCGCCAGGAGCGGGCGGTACGGGATGCCCAGCGGGTGATCGTAGAACGCATCCACCAACCCGCCGCCGGGGAGCAAAAGACAAACGTTTTTGATTCGCGGTTCGTTGGCGGCGACCACGGCTCCGACCAAACTTCCGAGGCTCGTTCCCACGAGGCCGAGGTTCTTCGCGTCGAATTGTTCCGGGCGAGAGGCAAGCCACGCCACGGCGCAACGCACATCGAGGACGGTCTGCTTCACCCCTTCGATGCTCTTGGGGATGTTCGTGGAGATGAGTCGAGTCGAACTCCCCGGCGGGCGGCGCGGCCCGTAGTGAGCCATGTACACGACCATTCCCGCAACGCCGTGCTGGGCCAGCCACATGCACTGCCCGCGCGCGATCAGGGCGTTCCCTTGCAAAATGTCGAGTACGACCGCGACCGGGAACGGCCCCTTTCCGGCTGGCAGGAACAGTTCGCAGTGAACGGTGTTGTTCTCGGGAATTGCGGTTGTGACTGGCGACGGGAACGTGAGGTCGTAGACCCTGACACCGGTGGATTTTAGTTCATGCCGAAGGGAGAGCTTGTAGTCGAATGCGCAAGCCGGCATGCGGTAACGCTCGGCGACGCCGTCTTTTTCATCGGTGGGGCAGTCGAATCGGAACGTGCCCGTCTCGGGTTTTGGCTCGCCAGCCTGCAGGGGCAACGCGGGTAGGCACAGCGCCGATAACAGAAGAATGACACGATGGGGCACTGGGCAAGCTCCGCGGGGCGATGTGACGTGGCCGTCTACAATCATACCCGCGAGGTTGCGTGGGAGAAAGCCCCCGACTAATCGGGGGGCATGTCACCGTATGTGATTAACGGCGAGGCTGATTGATCGGCATCACCGGCGTGTTGTAACTCTTGTACTGGGTGGAGGGGAACAGGTTTGGCGAGGGGAGTGCGCTCGGTCCACGCTGCGTGTGCGGAACGATGATCTTCCTGCTGAAGAGATTGTTGATCGTCTTCAGGTAACCGTTGTTCTCCAGGGAACCCGCAGCCGTGTTGCCCACGACGTTGATCGTCTGAGCGGCCACGTTCGCAACGGCCCGGCTGGGCTGGATCACCAACTTGTTCGTGTCGATCGGCTTGTAAACAATGTCGCCGGCGGTCGCGGAGTTAACCGCGACAACGACCATCGCCGTGGTTGCCCACAACAGGTTCTTCATGAGTCGTCCCCCGACTCGCGGCGTTCCCCGAAACCGTAACGAGTTTCTCGCCGCGTGAAAGTTGAGTGACATACCTTCCCTCACGGCTGTGTCAATCCCAGAAAATCCGTGCGAGGGAGAGATGGAGCCTGCTGTGGGAATGGGTAAAGTGTAAGTGGTGGGAATGCACGCGAGGGTGGGGCACATGAGGCGGAAACATCATCGTTGGGTCGTGGGCCTGGTCGCTTGCGCCTGTTGTCTCCTCGCCGCTGCGGCTCCGCTGGTCGATGATTCGCCCGACGACGTGATTCGCCGTGCGAACGCCGCATTCCTGGCCGGCGACCGCGACGAGGCGAACCGACTCTACACGGTGGCCGAGGAGTTGACGGCCGACCCTGGGCTCGTGGCGTTCAACCAGGCCGCGGTTCTGTTCCAGAAGGGCGAGTTCCGCGACGCCGAGGTTCACTACGCCCGCACGCTCGACGACCCCGCGTGCCCGCCGGAACGGGCGGTGAAAGCGTGGTACAACCGCGGCACGTGCTTGCTGCGTCGCGGCGGAGCGGCGAGCGTGTACCGATCCGCGATTGCCTGCCTGGAACGCTGCGTCGATTCGAGTGTTGCCGACGAACCGCTCAAGGCCGACGCCCGGCACAACCTCGAAATCGCGAAGACACTCTGGAACGAGGCACGCAAGGCAGATAGCAAGGAGCGGCCGAACTCCCCGCCGCCACCGGAAGACCCCCGGAACGACGAGCAACCGAAGCCCCAGCCCACCGACACCGAACCGCAACCGAAATCGCCCGAACCCGGCAACGGCAACACGGGTGAACCGAACCCGAAAACGGTTCCACAGCCACCGCAACCCGTGCCGATGCCCAATCCGAACCCGAACGGGAACCCGACGCAGGGAACGCCCGGTGCCGCACCGCAGCTCAACAACGAGGACGCGGTGCAACAACTCAGCCCCGAGGATACGCGGGCACACCTTCGCCGCGTGGCCGAACGCCTGGAGAAGGATCGCCGCGACTTGCTCCGCACGCTGTATCCGCAGTACAAGCCCGGCACACGCGACTGGTGAGGAACGGGCACGGAATAACTTCCTGATTATGGCACCTCGGTATTCACCTCCCCCTTGTGGGGGAGGTCGGCGAGTCTTCGAGCCGGGTGGGGGGGGTAAGCTCCAACATCTCGGTAGGCTACCCCCCACCCGCCGCTCCGCGGCGGGAACTTTTTCCGTGCCCGTTCCCAAGCAAGGACGAAGGATGAGGGATGAATCAAGAACCCGGACGAGCTTAACGTGCATGGCGCGAAGCATTGCGACCGCACTCCTCTGTTTTGGTTTCATCCTTCATCCTTCATCCTTCATCCTTGCTCAAGACATTCCCCTCGTCGGTCAGCCGAGCAGCGACTTCTACGGAGCGGCGGGCAGCGGGGTGAAGGTCGCCTGGGCCGTGGAACGGAATGTGGTTCCCGAAGACGGAGAACTCGTCGCGACACTGACCATCTCGAACGCGACCAACCCGCGGAAGATCACTCGCCCCGATCTGAAGAAGTTGCCCGAGTTCAACGACCGATTCGCGATCACCGACAACCCCGACCGCCCGATTGCGGAGGGCTCCCCTGAGGTGCAGTTCTCGTATCGGCTGCGGCCCCGCAATCGCAAGACCGATCAGATTCCAACGCTGAACTTCTACTACTTCAACACGGCCGCACCTGCTGGCAAGCAGTTCAAGCTGACGAACACGGGACGCCCCATTCCGATCAAGGTCACGGCCGCGGCCCCGAAGGTTCCGCCGCCGCCGATGCCGCTCGTGGAGCCGGAACACCTCTTCGCAATCGCGACCGGGCCGGCTCTGCTGGATCGCGGTGCGGTCGTCGCGAGCTGGGCGTGGTTGCTTCTCGGGGTTGCCGGGCCGTTGTTCGCGCTTGGCTGGTACGCGGCGTGGCGGCGGCTGTATCCCGATGCCCAGCGACTCGCGACGATCCGCCGTACGCGTGCCGCTCGCCGGGCCATGGACGCGATCACCTGGGCAAGCCACACTCACGATCCGCCGGCAGCCATCGCCGCGGCCATGCTGGGCTACTTGCGGTCCCGCTTCCCGCTTCCGCCGGGTGCCGTCACGCCTTCGGAATTGGCAGTCGCGCTTGCGGAAATCGGAATGCCAACTGCGGATTGCGAACAAGTCGCTGAGTTCTTCCGGGCGTGCGACGCGGCACGATTCGCCCCGTCGAGTGACAACGCGGTGTCACTGGCTGCCGACGCCAGCGCGATCGTCGCCCGACTGGAGGCGGCATGATGCGCATTCCAGGGACCATTCTCGCGTTCGTGCTATGCGTCTCGCCAGCCTTCGCTTCACCGGGGGCCACAGATGCCGAGCTGTTGGCAGCGGCCGAGCAAGCATTCACCGACGGCACAAAACTCCGCGACGATTCGACGAAGGCCCGGCCCGCTTTCGCCCAGGCCGCGAACGGTTACGATGAACTCTGGCGACGCGGGCACCACAACCCGGACCTCGCGTTGAACCGTGCGAACGCTCACCGCCTCGCCGGGAACTTGCCCGCGGCCATCGTCGCGCTGAACGGAGCACTTGCGGTCACCCCGTGGAACCGACCGTTGCAAGTGGCCCTCGAAGACGCACGCTCCGCGGTCGCGTATCCGCTCACTGGTGACCTCGCGGCCCAGTGCCGACCGCCGGCGACTGTGGGGATTGCCACGCGAATGTCGCAGGTGGAAGCCTGGCTCGTCGCGGGGGTGCTGTGGCTGCTCGCGTGCGGCGGCGTGACCCGCTTCGCCATGACACGCCGCCCGGCGTGGTTCCTCGCGGTCGGCGCGTGCGGGGTCGCGTTGGCGGTGCTCGGCGGCTTCTGGTGGCACGATTCACGCGAACGCGAGCAAGCGGAACGGCACCCGCTCGTGGTGCTGGCCAGCGACGTGGTGTTGCGGAGGGGAAATGCGGAGACGTATCCTGCCCGTGTGGAATCGCGGCTACCGCGTGGCGTGGAACTGCGAAAACTTGCGGAACGCGGCGGCTGGGTTCAGGTCCGACTGGCTGGCGGCGTTGTGGGCTGGGTGCCGGGAACTGCTGTGGTGAGAGGCTGAGTGAGTATGGACCCTGAAACCGAAGAATACCTGCTCGTGGCGTTGTGGGCCGTCGCTGCCATCTGGGCTGTGTGGTTCTGGGTTCCCATGTTCCTGATGTGTACGATCGGCAGCGGTTACGAGAACGGCGGAACCGAAGACCCCACCGCGATCGAACCCGATGGACGCGACCCGAACTACGAACTCGCGTTCAACACGCTTCGTGAACTCGGCTACGAGCCACTGGGGCCGGGGTTCATGCGGTTGTGGTTCTACGGGTGGTACTGGGCTTACCGAACAAAGGTCATGACCTTCCGCTCTCGCGCCTCGGGCCAGTTCGCGTTCGTTCAGCAACACCCGCATCCGTTTACAGGCTACAATCAGATCTTCTTTGCGACGTGCTGGGACGAGAGGCGAATCCTGCTCACGACCGGCGGCGTGGCTGCGGCGACTCAGGAAGAGGAACACGGGGTCACGAAGGTCTGGGACACGGAGAACATCCCGGAACTCGAACGACACCACCGAGACGAATCGGCCAAACTCATTGCGGCAGGCTGGCGACGCGACTCCGATCAGAGCCTGGAACATCTACTTGGCGTCACCCGCGATCGTGCCAACGCGCGGCGAGGGCTGGATAGCCGGGTGCATCGCGGCAATTTCGTCCGATTGCTTGCCGCGTATTTGTTCTTCACCATCCTGCCGGCATGGGAGTTTGAATTATCCTGGTGGGCACCCGTCGCGAGTCTCTGCATCGTGACCTTCTACCGATTCAGTGGCATTCAGTCACAGTTGCAGCAAGCCGAGGCAGTACGGATCAAGGTTGCCCAGGATCGAATGCGCGGCCCGGTCTTTGCTGATTCCAAGGTGGGGACGCCATGAGCGACTACTTCTTCTCGATGCGGCTGGCGTACCCGTGGTCGATCGAACCCGTCGGGTTGCCGGCGCTCGGCATCGTCGCCGTGCTGCTCGTGCTGCTCACCATCTGGACCTACACCGGCCACCCGAACGCCAACCGCCGGCGCATCCTGATCGTCGTGACGCTGCGATTGCTCACGCTGGCCGTGGCGCTGCTCACGGCACTTCGCCCCAGCATCGGCGTACAAGAGAATCCGAAGATTCCGTCCGTGCTGCTGATCGGCGTGGACATGTCCGAGAGCATGACCACCAAGGACGAGGTGAACAACCAACCGCGTGTCGATGCGGTGCGGAAGGTGATGGAGAAGTGCCAGCCGATCATCGACGAACTCGCGGCCGAGCAGAGCGTGAACGTCCAGATCTACAAGTTCTCGACCCCCGATTTCAGCGAAGCCACCTCGAAGTACACGGCGACCGATCCGGCCGACGGCAAGCGGTCCGACTACGGAACGTACCTGCACAAGACGTTCGACCGCTGGCAGACCGAACGGTTCCTTCGCGGGCACCTCATCATCGGCGACGGCGTCGATAACGGCGAGGCGTTCTCGGCCGTTGCCGAGGCCACACGCTGGGGGCACAAGTGCCCCGTGACCACGTTCACCGTGGGCTCGGATAACATCGGGAATGTCGGCCAGGATATCGCGGTCACCAGCATCGACTGCGACCCCTCGCCGGTGCCGATCAAGACGGACCTGATGGTGACCGCGAACGTCAACGCCTACGGCTTCAGCGGAGCCCGCGTCGTCGCCCGGCTGTTCATCGACGGCAAGGTCGTGGCGACCGAAGAGTTCACGCTCGACAAGGAGAAGGACAACAAACTGCGGATTCCCGCGAAGGCACCGGAAACCAAGGGCGAGGTGAAGGTGAAGGTCGTCGTCGGTCAGGTGAAGGACGACCAGATCCTGCCGCTGCGGGGCGAACTGAACGGCGACAACAACCAGTCCGAAACCTACCTCACGGTGACCAAGGACGGCTTGCGGATGCTCGTGATCGACCGGTTGCGTTGGGAAGAAACCCGCCTCCGCGACGCGCTGCGATCCGAGAAACGGTTCGACATCAACGAAGTGATTCGCCAGACCGACGGGGCTGTTACCGCGGCCGAGGAAGAGTTCCTCGACCTCGACACGCAGGCTTACGACGTGATCGTGATCGGCAACATCTCGCCGAACCAACTCACGTTCACCCGCGGCGGCAAGACGATCTCCGTGCTCGACAAGATTCGCGACGCCGTGCTGAAGAAAGGCATGGGGCTCATCTTCCTCGGCGGCGAGCACTCCTTCCGCGGAATGCCTGCCGATCTGCTCCCCGTTACGGTGCCGGCCGATCCCGCATCTGCCATCGTGGAACGACTCGACGGCCCCGGTGGTCGCCCACTGGAACTGTTCCAGACGGTCCCCACGGACGATGGCCTTTCCAAGATGATGAAGCTCTCGAAAGACCCGAAACAGACCGTGACGCTGTGGGACGAGTTGAACACGACCGTGCGAACGCGACCGGCTGCGAAGCTCACGGGTTACAACAAGATGACCCGCAAGCCCGGCACGAGCGTGTACGCCTGGACCTCGCCATTGCGGGAAGCCGTCGCGGCGGGCACGGCCATCCCCGATGGTGCCGACCCGCTGCTCGTGGGCTGGCAGGTTGGCGACGGCGCTCGCGGCCGGGTGCTGGCGTTCGGCGCGTATGACACGTACCTGTGGGAGAAACTCGGCCAGCCGAAGACCCGGCAAGGTTCCGAGATTCACTCGCGTTTCTGGAAGCAAGTGTTGCTCTGGCTCGCCCACCAGGAAGACGAGGAAGGCGAGGCGTACATCCGCCCCGCGTACCGCCAACTGAAGATCGGTGGCGAGCAGATCATGCGCCTCGGCGTGCGACTCCCCGGCGGTGGCGACGACCCCAGCGCCGAGTTCACCGTGAAGATCGTGCCGTTGCCCGAAGGCAAGACCGAGCCCGACGCCGCCGAGATCGACAAGGCCAAACCCGAGACGGTGATTCGCGACAAGGATGGGGCGAAGGTGCTGTACCGCCCGCGTGTGAAGGGCGAATACTTCGTCGTGCTGACGAGCCCGAAGAAGGGGCCGGACGGCAAGCCACTCCTCGGCCCCGACGGGAAGCCCGTGCTTCACCGCGCCACGGCGAAGTTCATCGCGATACCGGACATCTCCGACGAGATGCTCGTGGTGAACGCCAACCACGATTTCATGACGCGGCTCTCGGTTCCGAACGGCGGCAAGGCTCTGCGGCTCGAAGACCTGCCGAGCTTCCTCAAGGAAATGAAGGAGCAGAAGGACGTGGGGATGAAGCCGAAGCCGAAGTTCTACCCCGACTGGCGACGCAACCACTCGGCCGGATTCCTCCCCGCGTGGCTCGTGATCTTCGCGCTGCTACTCGGTGCCGAGTGGGGCTTGCGCCGCCTGTGGGGGATGGTGTAAATCAGTTCAAAATGCAGAGTGCAGAGTGCAAAATGGAAGCCGATGATTGGTCTTCTATTTTGCACTCTGCACTCTGCATTTTGAACTGATTAGTCGATCGCCTTCTTGAACTCGCTGAGCGAATTCTCGGCCTCGGTCTTCGCGGCTTCCCACTTGTCGGCCGCGGCGGCCTTCAGTTCCTCGAACTTCTTCGCGGCCGCCTCACGCTTCGGGGCCAGCTCCTTCCACTTCGCTTCGAGCTTGGTCTTCTCCTCGCCCGTCGCCTTCTCGGCCTTCTCCTTGAGTTCGGTGGCCTTCTTGTCCATCTCGTCCAACTTCACCTTCATCGCCTTGATGGCCTCGTCCTTCTTGGCCGCGGCAGAGTCGGGGTTCGTGGACTTGCTCCCGCTGCTGCTCGTGTTCGGATTGCAACCAATCGCCAACGCACAAACGCCGCTCAACGCGCAGCACAGCACACATGTTCGCAACATGGAACGCTCCTGAACCAGGGATGTGAAACGGATTTGGACGCGGTGTGAAGTGGGCTTGAGGGATCGGCCGCGTCCGTCTCGTCCCTCACAAGAAGAGACCCAACGCGGGCCGCTTTATTCCCGAGATGCGAAAACAGAAACACCATCGGCACCGTGTGTCGATGGTGCGAATCACGTGAGGAACGTTACTTCTTCGCCTTCGCCAGCGCTTCCTTGAGCCACGCAGCGAACTTGTCTGGCGAGTTGATCTTCCCCTCGAAAGTCGCATTGTCCTTGCCGTTGAAGTTCCCGCCGACGAGCTTCAGTTTGCCGTCCGGCAGTGGCACGAGAACCGCGTAGAGCGGCAACGCGATGTCGCCGAATAGCTTCACCTGGAAGTTGCGGTTCGCTTCCGCCTCCGCCTCGCGTGCTTCCTTTCCGGGATCGGTCGAGTACGAGCTGGCTGGCACCTCGTCGGTGTAGAGTTGCACCTGCTCGAAGTTGTCGAACTCACCACGAATTCCGGGAAGGGTGAACACCGATTCCTCGTTGTACTTGCAGTTCGTACAGGTCACCCCGGTGAAGTCGATCAGCACGGGCTTGCCGGACTTCCGTGCTCGTTCGATCGCGTCCTTCAAGTCGGTGCCCCAGCCCTTTTCCGATTCAGGCAACAGGAACGCTTGCACCCAAGCGTACACGGCGCCCGCGGGCCGCTGCGACTTCCCGTCCGCGGTCTTGAATATCGCGGGCAGCAGGTAGAACCCCAACCCCATGAACAGCACGGCGAACAGCAGTCGCGGCACGCCGATGTTCGGCTTCTCCTCGTCGTGAGGCAGTCGGTAGGTGTTCAGCAGGTAGAGCCCGCACGCAAAGGCGATCGCGACCCAGCCGGACAGCACGAGATCGTAGGTGAAGAGTTCCACCGGCGAGAACACGCGGAGTTCGGCGGTGCGGAAGAACTTCAACGCCGCGGCCAGTTCGAGGAAGCCCATCACCACCTTCACGCTGTCGAGCCAGCCACCCGAACGCGGCAGTGCCTTGAGCAACCCCGGCACCATTGCGAGCACGAAGAACGGGGCCGCGAACGCCGTTGCGAACGCCAACCCGCCGAGAATTTCTTTCGTGGTGGGCACCGAGATCAGGCTTCCGCCGCCGGAGTCGGCCGCCGAGATTCCCGCGAACCCGCCGAGGAACGGAGCCACGCACGTGAAGCTAATCACTGTGAACGCCAGAGCCCCGAAGATCGTGCCGACCATACCACCCTTGGCTTGCTTCTTCTGAAGCCGCTGCACCATGAAGTTGGGGAGGGTCAGTTCGTACATCCCGAAGAGACTCAGGGCCAGCACGAGGAACAGCGTTCCCATGAGCACGTTCGTGATGGGGTGCGCGGAGAGCCACGCCATGAACTTCAGGAGCGCGAACGCCGACGATCCCAGCACAACGATGATGGTGAGGCAGTAGACCCCCGCGAGCTTGATTCGTTCGCGGAACGACCCGTGGGCGTGCTTCAGGAAGATGCTCACCGTGATCGGGATCATCGGGAAGACGCACGGCGTGACGAGCGAGATCAACCCCCACGCGGCGGCCGTCAGGATGAACGGCCACATCCCCGCATCGGGAGCCTTGACTCCCTCTGCGGTCGCAACATCGTCCTTCACCACGGCAGCGCGGATGGCGTCCATGTCGGCGGTGTAAGCCTCGGCGGACTTGGCAACCTTGGCACCACTCGCGGCAGGGTGATTTACCGATGTGGGGGTAGTCGGGACGGTCGGCGCCGGCCCAACTACAACGCCTCCGACAGGCGGGTCATCGGTCACCTCGAAGACGAGGTTCGGAAGGTGATTCGCGAACGCGCTCACACACTGTTCTTCGTCCGTGATGTCGATCCGCCCGCAGACCTGGATCTGAGATCCCTTGAGTGGAACATCCTTCTTGCCCGGAGTTGCAGTCGGGGAGACACGCGCCTTGAACTCCCACGTCGTCTTCGGCTGGACGTACTGCTGATCAAAGAGGCCGGGTGTCTTGCCAACTCGCGGCTTCTCCACCAGGGTCGGCGGATCGACGGTGCCGGGGAGTAGCGTCAGGTCGCCCGGGGCAACCCCGAACTTGTTCTTCGAAGGCTGGTTGGGGTCTTTGGGGAAGAAGGGGTATGTGTGGACGTCGAGCACGGGCTTGAGATCCACCGTGACTTTAATCGTGACCGTCTCGCCACGCTTGACCTTCGGTGGCATCTCGATCTGCACATCGGCCATTGCCGCGAACTTGGCCGGGAGCTTGTTCGTGGCGGCATTCGGTGCGTCGAACTGGGCCGATGCCGGCGCAACACAGAGAAGCAGGGCGGCCAACGCAATGGGGGAGGAACGCAGCATTGGGCACCACCGGAAGTGAATTAAAGCCCACGGGTCGCGACCCGCGGGCTTCCTAGCTACCTGGGGGCGACATGCCGGTCTGCCCCACTCGTTACGAGATACGCCGCCGGCACGCGGGTCTTACAACACAGCCGAGTCGGGCGAGTTATTTCGCACCCAGCGCCTTCGCCACTTCCTCGGCGTACTGCTTCTCCACTTCCACCGAACCCTCCAGAACCTTCAGCTTCGCTTCGACGGGGACGTCCTTCGGCGGGAAGCAGTTGTCCTTGTCGCAGACGCTTAACTTGAAGCCGCTCAACTTCACCTCGGCGGGGCCGGTCGCGGCCTTCGGCGACACCACAGCCTTGCGGGTGTAGGTCGCTGTCCCTGGGTAGTACAGCAACTTCATGATGCCGGCGTCGGGTTCCGCCTTCGACTTCGGATCCTTGGGGTCCTGCACCGTCCCCACGAAAATCACCGGGCCGGTCGATGGGAACTTGAACACGTTCACCATCCCCGCGGCCATCTTGTCGACCTGAAGGGTTGGGTAGGTGTGGAAGCCCTCGTTGAGTTCAACGGTTACGCTGAACGTGACGGTTTGGCCGGGCTTCGCTTCGGCGGGCGTGAACGAGCCTTCCACCTTTTTGACGGCCCGTTCGTACCACTTCTGCCCCTTGGCTTGCGTGGTGGGAGCCGAGGCGAAAACAGCAACCACCCCGAGGATGGAGAGGAAAGCGAGCGTCCGATTCAATCGCATGAGAGAGGCTCCGGAGTGAGGCCCACCGATTGCCACCGGCGGGCCTGGATGCTCACTTCTTGGGCTCGGACTCTTTCGGAATCGGCGGGGCGTTCACGCCCTTCAGTTGCAGCGTCGAAACTGCCTTCGTCGCGATGTCGATGACCCGGATGCGGTGGGCGTTCGTGTCTGCGACGTAGAGTTTTCCGCCGGCGTAACTGATCCCGGCCGGTTCGCTGAACATCGGCGGCACCAACTTGCTGACGTCCCCACCCACGAACGTATTCAACTCGCCGCTCTTGAGATCGAAGACCTTGATCTTATTGTTGTAGGTGTCCGCAACGTAAAGTTTGCCGTCGTTGTGTGCGACGCCGAGGGCATGCTGAAGGCGAGCTTCCTTGTCCCGCTTGAGTTCGTCCTCGATTTGCCCCTTTCCGTCCACATCCCCGAACACGAACAACCCGCGACCCACGAGCGTTTGCACGCGACCCGCGCCGCCCAGCGGCACTTTTCGGAGCGAACTGATTTCGCTGTCCGCAACGTAGATGTTCTTGCCATCGGTTGCGAGTCCGCTTGGCTGGGCGAAGTTCGAGAATGCCAGAGGGCCGTCGCCGATGTTCTCACGACCGCTCCCCGCGTAAGGGACGAGTTCCTTCGCCTTCGTGTCGTAAGCCCAGATCTGGTGGTGTCCGGCCATCGCGATGTAGAGCGTGTCGCCCTGGAGCAACAAGTCCCACGGGCTGTTCAACCCGATGCTGCGGGCCGGCACGGGCTTATCCAGGCGACGGGAAAGCGGATCGCCGGCCTGTTCGCCAGTCCCCGCGACCGTCCGGACGGTCTTCGCGGTCAGGTCCAGTTCGCGGATGGAGTGGTTCTTGCGGTCGGCGACGTAGAGCAACTCGCCGTTCAACGCCATCCCTTGCGGGTCGTGGAATTCGGCCTTGTCGAATGCGCCTTCCGCCTTGCCCGGAGTGCCTGTGCCCGCGACCGCGATCAACTTCCCATCAAGATCAGTGATCACGATGCGGTGGTGCGTGCTATCCGCGATGAACAGTCGTTTGCTCTTCTCGTCGGCCAGCACTTTTCCGGGGAAGAACAGCGGTGTGTCGCCCGTCTCGCGGAAGCGGGCCAGGTCGAAGCGGATCGGCTTGTCGCTGAGCGTCTTCTTTTTCTTGTGCTCCTCGACCAGTTTCTCGATGACCTTGTCGAGGATGTCAAAGTTCCCTTCGCCGGAGATGTAGCCGACGATGTTCCCTTCGGGGTCGATCAGAACCATCGTGGGCCAGGCATCGACGTCGTAACGATTCCAGACCTTGTGGTCCGCGTCGTTGATGACGGGGTGCTCGATCTGGTACCGCAGGATCGCCTTGCGGATGCTGTTCGTGTCCTTTTCGTTCTCGAACTTCGGGGAATGAACACCGATCACGACCAGTTCATTCGGGTATTTCTTTTCGAGCTTGGTCAGGTCGGGCATCACGTGAATGCAGTTGATGCAGCAGAGCGTCCAGAAGTCGAGCAGGACGATCTTCCCCTTGAGGTCTTTCTTGAGTGAGAGCGGGCCGCCGGTGTTGAGCCACGCGATCCCGCCATCGAGTTCGGGGGCGGCCTGCTTCTTTTCTTCGGGTTTCTTCTCGTCGTCCTTTTTATCCTTCGCGTCCTGCGGTGCCGGCTGCGAAGCGTTGTTCAACCGCCCCATGCCGAACAGGATGGCGACGGGGAGCCCAAACCCAATGAGAACCCCCAGAACCGTTGTCCACGGGAAACGTGCCGGTCTTGGGCTGCTCGGCGTGGTCGGTTCAAGCTGTGGGTCAACAACGGTGGCCGTGGGCTCGCTCATCAGGTCGCTCCTCATGTCGGCAGATCGCTCTTCAAAGGGTATGGTAATCGGATGCACCCTCCGGGTGAAGCGAAACACGATTTCGGCGTGCCCTTTTGTTTTTCAGGTTCTCCGCGATTCATGGAGACGTTCTTGGTTGTGGTCGGGAGGGCGAGGCTCCTGCCGAGCCGTTTGCCTGCGGCTCGGCAGGAGCCTCGCCCTCCCAAACCCAATATTTCCCCACGATTGGCGGAGAACCGTTTCTTACCAAATGAATCGTCGCCTCATCCGCCGTTCTGTGTCTTCCACTTCATCACGATCGTCCGCGAAGCCAGCCGAGGGTGAACAGCGCCAGCGCCGGCACGAGGCACCACAAGTACCGCTCCCGTGGCAGCGGCACGGTTTCGTCGCTGACCTCCCGGCCGGGGAGTGGCTCAATCTGCGATCGGAAGAATTCCCCGAGGCGCGGCGTGTCCTTTCGGCTGGCAACGTACTGCCCGCGTGTCTCGGCCGCGATCTGCTTCAACGGGGCTTCCTGCAATCGCGTCTCGAACGGTTCGTCGTCCAGCGTCATGAAGGTGCCTGAGTCGGGGTCGCCCAGACCCACACTATGGACGGGAATGCGAGCCTCGCGGGCCGCGCCCGCACCGCGAACCCATTCCATGTCCTCGCCGGGGTCGTCGCCATCCGAGAGGAGCACGATGTCCTGGAAGCCGAGGAAGCGGTTGTCGTGCGCTTTCACGCCCGCGATCAGCCCCGCACCGATTCGCGTGCCCGAAAGCACGTCCACACCCACGGCGGGCCGAACCTCGACCGGCGGGTACTCGCCGGAAATCTCGGCCACGATCGCGCGTGCGTGGTCGTAGTCGGTCGTCAGCGGGCAGAGCAACTTCGTGCGGGCAGCGAACACCACGACCCCGACGCGGTGACCCCCACGGGCGGCCATGGCGTCGATCATGTCTATCGCCGCGAGGCGTGCCGCCTGCCAGCGAGCCGGCGTCTTTCGGTCGGTCATGTCATCGGCGAGCATTGTTCGGCTCAGGTCGATGACGATGACCACGTCGCGGCCCACGGCGACGCCGGTTTCGTCGCTCTTGCCCCAGAGCGGCCCGGCCACGCCCAGGATCAGGAACGCCCACGCGAGGCCAAACCATCGGTTGCGGGTTGCCTGCCGCGTGAACTGCCCGGCGATGGTGTTGGGCTTGCCGATCTTCGCGATGGCCGCCCGCCGCCGTCGTGCCGCCCAGCGGTTGAGAATGGCGAACACCGGCAGCAACAGGAGCAGCCACAGCAACTCGGGTCGCGCGAATCGCAACGCGACGAGGAAGTCGCGGGCGTCTTCGGCGAACCCGGCAAGCCCGGAAGCAGTGGCGAGCAGTGGCATGGGAGATTCGTGACTTCAAGCCGTTCAAACGTTTGAATCAGACGCGAGTTCGCACCCACGCGATTGTAGGAAGGTGGCGACATCCCTGTGTCCACATTTGAGCGATTGGCTCAAGGCGTTGTTCTTGTGAGGTCCAAAGACCGTGTGTGGATTCGCACCGTGATCAAGCAACAAGCGGACCAAGTCCAACGAGCCACTGTTCACTGAACCAATCAAGGTTCCGCTACACTCAGTCGTTTGCTGGCCACGAGCGTTTGCTCACCTTCTGTGTCGTAAACATGGACGGCGTATTCGTCTTCCTCGTCAGGGTCGATGGGGTGACGAACACGAGGCTCGGCTCTGAATCCCGGCGGCAGTGTCTTTCGGAAATGCTGAACTATCTCACCTGGCAGCATGCCGTTTAGCCCTTCCCACGACGATCGTTTGCTCACGTGCGGGCGAAAGTGGTCACGCAATGGCATGGCATTTCCTCCAAGGGCGATTGTACCACAACCCGCGTGAGGGGGCCGCAAAGGTTGAAGTAGTAGTCCACCCGGGCGTGCCACTGGTTTCCTGGGTGTGCCTGGCGGTTACGTGTGGCATGAATTGCAGTGGCGAGTCGCAAACGATTTGGATGTCGTGTGATGCGGCGAATGCGATATTCTGATATTCATTCTTCTAGACAGGTCTATGCTTCCAGGATGGTTCCACGGATGGGTGGGAGTTTTGCGTGGAATCAATGAGAAGCACACAACCGCTTGCGTACCAGCAAGCGTTGACTCCGGAAACCAGTGGCACACCCAGTCCACCCAGGCCAATTTGGTGGGTGCTAATTGGTCTGGTGGCACAGGCCTCTGGCCTGTGATTGCAAGACACAGGCCAGAGGCCTGTGCCACCAAACCCACCACCTTAACCTGGATGGACTACTACGAAATCCCCGACCCCTCGCTTGCGCTCGGGGCTCGCCAAGATTCAGGGCACTGTGCGCCAGCGGGTGCGTTCCACCACGTGGGCCATCGCGATGCAGGCGACCGCGACCCCGGCACACCACCAGTAGAACTCGAAGTACCGGCGATACTGGAACGTCTCGACGGGCACCCGCTCGGCCGCGTCGATCTCCTTGAACGCCGCGAGCATCTCGGGGCCGCCGGTGGCGACAAACGAACGCCCGCCGGTCATCTCGGCGACCGCCCGCAGCGTGTCGCGACCCTGGCGTCGTTCGTCGTCCGGCGGGGCGTTCGGGTCCGGCGCGGGGGCCGGGTCGATGGTATAGATCTTGTACCCGAGGTTCGCGGCGAGTTGTGCCGCCTGCCGGGGCCACAGTCCCGCATCCGGCCCTTCCTTCGACTGAACGTGCTGGCCGTCGCTGAGCAAAATCAAGACCTTCGTCTTCGGTCCCTTCGAGGCTTCGAGCCGGATCAGTCCCTCGGCGATGCCGTCGCCGATGTTGGTTCCCGCATCAACGCCGCCTTTCACGGCCAACTCGTCCGCGACCTTCAACAACACGGAGTGGTTCAGCGTGAGCGGGCAGACGGTTTGCGGAACGGACGCGAGTGCGATGAGGCCGATTTGATCTGCGGAACGCGATTCGAACTTCACGCCATCGGGGGTTTCACCGCCAGCGACGAACAACTTGAACGCGCGGCGAGCGGCTTCGAGCCGCGTGACCTCGGGTTCGCCCGGTGCCCAGATCACCTTGCCATTCATCGTGTCGCTGACGTCGATCACCATCATGACCGCGATGGCGTCGGCCGGGAGTCTGGTGCGTTCATCGGGCACCCGCGGGCCGGCGCACGCCAGCACGAGCGCGAGGCACGCCAGCCCTCGGAGGGTAGCGCCACCCCAGGTTGCTCGCCAGGCACGGCCCCCACGCGATCCGGCGAACAGGGACACATCGCCGAACCGCATCGCCGGGCGCAGGCGGGCCACCGACGACCACGCAACGAACAACGCGAGCGGCGCGAGCCAGAGAAATTCGGGGTGTGCGAATGTCGGGAAACGCATGTCCTCAGTGTATCGTTCCTGAGCGTTCTCCCAGAACTGTTATCACGGGGGATCCCAGCCGCCTCGCGTCCAGGGGTTGCAGCGGCAGATTCGCCACGTTCCCTTCACGCAGCCATAGATTGGGCCGTGCTTCTTGACGGACTGGATGAAGTACTCGCTACAGCCTGGCTGAAACTTACACATGGGCGGGAGCAGCGGGCGGATGAACCTCTGGTATCCGCGGACGCAGAGGATCATCAGCCCGCCAAAAGCGAGTGCCGGACCACGCCAGAGCCAGCGAAGATAGTGCATCGGATGCGTTTACGCGTTCCCTTCGGTCGCGGCTAAACGGGCTTGGGTCCGAGTTTGCGTGCGGCCTGTTTCGCGACCTTCACCAGCGACAGCCGCACCATATCCTGCGTCGGCTCCTCGCCGGGGCGCGGGATCATGATGAAGTCGGTCCCAACTGGCAACTCGTGCTGTGAAAGCCGGAACGCCTCGCGGAACAGCCGCTTGTAGCGGTTGCGGACGACCGCGTTGCCGATCTTCTTCGACACCGAGCAGCCGAGCCGCGGGTGGCCGAGGTCGTTCTCGCAGGCGTACACGATCAGCACGTCGTCGGACGCGGAGCGCTTGCGCTTGTAGCAACGGTCGAACTCCGCCGGCGTCTTGAGCCGGTGCGTTTGCGGGAACGTAAGTGGCTTCGCGGTGGTCATGGTCACGGCTCATGGGGTTCGCCAACCAGACACGTCAGGCCCATGCGACGTTCGCTCGCGGGGTCTGGGGGTTCAGCTTCGCGAACTCCTCGATCAGCTTTCGGCTCTCCTCGGACAACTCGCCCTGCGGCACAAGTATCTTGAATACGAGATACTGGTCGCCGCCGTTGATCCCCTTGCCGCGGAGCCGCAACCTCGCGCCGCTGTTCGTCCCGGGCCGAATCTTTACTTCCAGTCGCTCGCCGCCAACCGTGGGCACCTCGACCTTTCCGCCCATAACAGCCTCGGCCATTCCAATCGGCACATCGAGAATGATGTCGTTCCCTTCGCGGCGGAAGTAAGCGTGCGGGGTGATCTTCACCTTCAGGAGCACGTCGCGGGGGCGGCTGTCGTCGCCCTTCACGCGGAGTTTCTTCCCTTCCTCAATGCCGGCGGGCACCTTCAGGTCGATGTGGTCGTCGCCAATCTGGAGACCGATCGTTCCGCCGGTGGCCGCGACAAGGAACGGCACCGACACCTCGGCCTCGATCGGCTCCGCTGGTTGCCGCCGCCCGCGTGGCCGTGCCTTGCGCCGACCGCCACCGAAGAGGTCGCCCAGGTCCGGTCCCTCGCCGCCGCCCATTCCGCCACCACCGACGAATCGCTTGAACAACTCCTCGGCCATCTCGGGGTCGATGTTCGAGCCGCCCCCGCCTCCGGGGAAGCCTCCCGAGAATCCGCCACCTCCAGGGAAACCACCCGGGAATCCGCCACCTCCGGGGAAGCCGGCCTGTGGCGGACCCGCGAACCCGAACTGATCGAAGTTCGCCTTCTTCGTGGCATCGCCGATGACCTCGTAGGCTTCCTGCACTTCCTTGTACGCGGCGTCGGCCGCCTTGTCGCCCGGGTTCCGGTCCGGGTGATGCTTCTTCGAGAGCTTGCGATACGCCTTCTGAATCTCGTCCGCGGACGCAGATTTCGAGACACCAAGGACTTCGTAAGGATCGCGGGGCATAGTGGTTTTCATGATCGAGTAACGGCGCAAAGGACTCGATTATTGTATCGTGAGGCGCGCGGCCGCACTTTCCAGATTGGATTCGGGTGAAACGAAAATGATTCACGCGACGGGGGAAGGCAACGGTTAGCTCGTGGTCCAGTCTTCGACCTTCAGACCGGGAACCTGCTCGTAATCTCTCAGGTTCATGGTGATGAGAGTTGCGTCGTGAGCCAGCACGATCGACGCGATCCACAAGTCCATCGTGCCGATGCGAATCTTCGCCGCTTTCAACACCCGAAAATGAGCCGCTGCACGATCATCGAACGGAAGGATGATCCGGTTTTGGTACTCGCGAAGTAGTTGACTGAGCCTTGCGGTTGCTCGGATATATACTTCGGGTGTCTTTGCTCTCGCACATTCAGCCAAACGACCACGAGCCTGTTCCTCGAATGTCGTAATCGCGACCGCAGTGGAACGACCACTCGCAACAAGGCGAGCGGTCAATCTCTGTGCCAAGGCGCTTTCAGGGTATTGCAGTAAGGTGACAACGTCGGTGTCAAGCACGAGCATTTGACTTTCGCCGTTTCGGTTTCGGTTTCTTCTTCGCCTCCTCCTGTTCTCGATCGAATTCCTTCAACGATGCTCGGTTCACCTTGTCGCGATACGCCTTCCCAAACTTTACCGCGTCCGCGAACGATGGATCGTCCTTAAAAGTCCCGACGGGACCGAAGCCGGGAATAACCGTCACACCTTTGAGTCTCAAGATTTCGTGCCGAAGTAGGATCAAATCGGCTTCCATCGCGGCCAATTTGATTTCCAATTCCGCGACTGTCATGGGATTTCCTCCGCTTTGTTCCGCCATTCTACACCAAGCCTTCGGCCGCCACAGCTTCGATCGCCACCTCGAACGCCTTCACCGTCGCGTTGATGACCGTGCTGGTGTGCTCGGAACTCGTCATGCCAGCCAGACCCCACCAGTCGACGCCGTTCAGGAACATCGCCTGGCGCAGTGCGTTCACCAGCTTCATGTTCTTTGGGCCGTCGAGCGCGTTCACATCGCCACCAAACGGAACGAAACCGTCGTTGTCGTTGTTCGTGGCCTTCGGGCGTTCGCCGGTGTAGTTCGGCACCACACGCACCATCGAGAAGTCGCCGTAAGCCATCCACGGCCAGTTCCGCGACTCGAACAGTTCGTTCAGCTCGTTGCGCAACAACCGCCCAGCCGCGTTCGCCAGTTTGCACGGCTCGCCGGTCGCGATCCGCTTCAGCACCGCTACACCAGCCGCCGCGGAAAGCGGGTTCGCGTTGTATGTGCCGGGGTGCTTCATCTTCGGCTTGCCCGGCCGCGGTTCGATGTATGCCAGTACGTCGGCACGGCCCGCGACGCAACCGCCCGGCAACCCGCCCGCCAGGATCTTCGCCATCGTCGTGAGGTCTGGCTTCACGCCGTAGTAAGCCTGTGCGCCGCCCGGCGACACGCGGAAACCCGTGATGACTTCATCGAAGATCAGCAGTTTCTCGTACCGCGTGCAGAGTTCGCGAAGTCCCTTGAGGAACTCGCCGCGAATCGGCACCGCTCCCCAGTGACCGCCCGTGGGTTCGAGGATCACCGCCCCGATCTGCGAGTCGGCTTTGAGTGCCGCTTCCACCGCGTTCAGGTCGTTCGGCGGCACCGCGACAGTCTGCCCCGCCACGCCATCGGGCACGCCGGGAACGGTCAGCGAATCGTAGGGCGGATCGGCTGAGATGGTCACGTAGTCGTGCCAGCCGTGGAAGTGCCCCTGGAAGCGGAGGAACTTCGGCTTGCCTGTGAACAGGCGACACAGCCGCAATGCCATGAGCGTGGCTTCGGTGCCGCTGCCGGTGAACCGCACCCGCTCGGCACTGGGAACGAGTTTCTGCACAAGCTGGCCCCACTCGATTTCCAGATCGTGGCACGCGCCGGGATGCGTCCCCTTGGCCATCTGATCCTGCACGGCCTTCACCACGTCGTCGGGGCAGTGGCCGAGGATGTGCGAGCCGTGACCCACGAAGTAATCGACGAGTTTGTGACCGTCCACGTCCCACTTGTACGCGCCCTTGGCGTGCGTGACGTAGACGGGGAACGGGTCCATCATGCGGGTGTCGTGCGTAACCCCGGTGGGGAAGATTTGTTTCGCCTGCTCGAATCGCGCCTTGGACCCAGGGAACTCGGTGGTGTAGCGTTCGACGAGGGTGCGTGTCGCCGTGGCAGGCATGGCTGGACTCCACAAGGGAAGGGAGTCGTCAGTTTATGATTTCGCGGGGAGGAACTGAGAGGCCCATGTCATGTCATCAGGCGACAGCCTCGGCTCCGGCAACCCTGAGTAGATGTAGTCTTCGTAGCCGCCGACATCGTAGAGGTGATCGATTACGGCCTTGAGGTTCAACTGGGCATCGGCGTCCCCCGCCTTCAAGGGAATCGGCACCACCGGCATCGGATCGCGAAGCCGCCAGGGCCAAACACCAGCACGAGGGCGTTCCTCGATCCGACTCGCCAGCGCGCAGTAATCGCACGTCGGCAAATCGTCGGGCGGCATCCTGGGACCACCACGGAGTAGGTCGATTTCGACCAGGTGAGTTCGGGAACGCAGGATCTCATTCCGCTTCCCGAGATATTGCTCTCGGTCCGGACCTGCGTACTTGTTCGCTGGACTTAACAGCTCGATCACGGTGACCAGTTCATTTCCTTCACGATCTCGAACAGTGAGAGACTGCACACGTTCAATTTCGACCGCGTCTCCGAGCGTGACGTATGCAGGGGCAATCGTAGCGGTCCCTCCGGAAGCAGGTTGGCTGCCAAGCCGAGGCTTGACGCCCAGGTCCGCGACGGCACGAAACCGTTGCTCGGCGGGAGGCTCATGAATGTACAATCGCGTTTCGATTTGCACGATGTATTTTGGGCGGATTTGGGCGGCGATGTGTTCGAGAGCCAGTGAGATGAAATGCGGATGGAATGACGACCACACGCTAGCGCGTTCCAGATACGGATTCATCCCAGGAAATGGCGACGGCATGGCTGGTCCTCCATGGTGGAATTGTACCACCAGTGTGAACGCGACCAATGGCTGCGGGGTTTTTGAGTGTTGGCAGGGCTGGATGTGACAAAGTAGGAAGTGGATTCGGCTGGCACAAAAATACAACTACCCGAGTGGTTGGCAGCCTCTCCCCTCTGCCAACGCACTCAGGTAGTCGAAGTTAGCAGAGCAAGATTCGAGCAATGTGCTGAGTGGCCTCTCCCCTCCACTCAACCCATCTTTTCGTTTCAGGCTCGCCGTATGAGTAATAGCAGCCGGGGTGCCAAAGCATCCAGAAAATCTCATCCCTGCCGTGCGATGTGACGAAAACACTTACAATTCCAGTGGTTCACGCAATGTAACAGAGGATCGTGCCTCGGCTCGGTAGCCGATTACGAGCGTTGAACGATGCTGCTCACGCAGGCAAAGGGTCAGGGTCGATGCCGCGCCTCGCGACACGCTCAAAATGACGTTCGAGCGGTGCGACAATCCTGCCTGTCGTTGACGTTCTGACTCCCAAAGCCGTACCATCCTGTTACGGACACCGCAGGTTGCTTTCTCGGAGGCTTCATGGCCACGGACATCCGCCTCAAGGAAGAGTTGCCCACGATCACCGACTTGCTCGTTGAAACCTACACCGAGTGCAGCCGGTTGAACCATCTCGCGCACGAACCGCTCCCCAGCCGGGACGCGGTCGCCGAGATCGTCGCGGACTTGTATGAGGTACTCTACCCCGGTTACGGCAAGCGCCAAAACCTCCACATCGGCAACATCGGCTATTACGTCGGGAGCATCATCGACGCGCTTCACGATAAACTCACAAACCAGATCGCACGAGCATTGCGGCACGAACTGTGTGAGGAGTCGCCACACCTTGACTGCGAGAAGATGGCACAGCCGAAGGCGATTGAACTCCTCCGCCGGTTGCCGAGCATTCGGAAAGTTCTCGAACAGGACGTGGAGGCCGCGTACCGTGGCGACCCGGCCGCACGCACGCACCACGAGATCATCTTCAGCTATCCTGGTCTCGAAGCGATCACGATCTTCCGCGTGGCTCACGAACTCTACAGCCTCGGCGTACCGTTCATTCCCCGAATGATGACCGAATACGCTCACTCGAAGACGGGTATCGATATCCACCCGGGGGCGCGGATCGGGCCAGCGTTCTTCATCGACCACGGCACAGGCGTCGTCATCGGCGAGACGTGCGACATCGGCGTGGGCGTGAAGATCTACCAGGGTGTGACGCTCGGGGCGCTCAGCTTCACGAAAGACGACGATGGCGAGTTGCTGAAAGGCAGTTACAAACGACACCCAACGCTGAAGGATGGCGTGGTGGTCTATGCGAACGCAACCATCCTCGGCGGGCAGACAGTGCTGGGCGAACGTGCGGTGATCGGATCGAACGTCTGGCTCACGGAAAGCGTTCCGCCCGACACGACCGTATTGCTTGAGAAGCCGAAACTCCGCTTGCGCGGCACCAAGATGGGACACGAACCGCTGACGTACGATATTTGATCGGACGACGATGACTGACCCCGACGCTGAACGGCTCGACGACTATCGCTTCCAGATGGGGCACGATGCGGGGAACCTCGCGCTTGTGCTCGACCAACTCACCGACACGATGGTCGCGCTCAACCAGCACATGGTCTACTACCGCCTCGGTCCGGGCGACCGCATCACGCCACCACCGGACCTCGCCCCACTTCTCGCCGTGCTCACCGACGCAAAGGGACTGGTTCAGGACTCACTTCTGCGACTGAAGGGGAAGTAGGGGAAGTTCAACCTATCGCTTTCACCTTGAAACTTTGCCGAACGGGACGTTGATCCGGGCCATCAGGCTCCAGTCGTACAACCGATCACTGGTCACCGGGAGAGATACTCCCAAACCCAGGGTAGCCCGATCGCGGAGGAGGACGTTCACGCCAGCAGTCGCGTTGAGGACGTCGATATCGCTGCCCAGGTCGGTCACCAGGACGGAGCCGGTCTGTACGACGTCTCGATTCCCGAGTGTGCGGTTGTAGTGGAGTTCTCCTTGCAGGCTGACTCCGGACAGAAAGTTGGTGTCGGACTGATACAGCCAGTAGCCAACGGCGCCGCTCGCATAGAGGTAAGTCTGGTCTGTGAGGACGCCGCGGCGGCCGAACTCGCCACCTGGGTTACGCACGTATAAGGGATTGCCATTCGCGTCGAAGTCGAACTGTAGTCCGGTCTGGACGTAAAAACGGTCGTTGGGAGCCCAGGCAGCGCCGAGGATCGGTTGCAGCAGCCAGGCGTTGTTGCGGATCTCGAGGACGGGCGTCCCCGCGAACAGGATGCGTGAATCGTCCGCGGTTGGCACACTGACGCCCATCCCGGCGGTGATGATCCAGTTCGCGTTGCGGAACAGAGTACCCTTGAGCAGCAACCCGACGTTGCCGAACTCGGCGTTATTCACATCCAGCGGTTGGCCGCCGTTCTGGTTGCTGTTGACTGTGCCAGCGAACGGAACACGGACTTCGACCGACCCGAAGCCGTCGAGGAAGGTCTTCTCCGCCCCGAAGACGTAGCGATTGACGTCGTACTGTGTACCCAACCCCTTGAACTCGCCAACGTGGTTGTAGTCGAAGAACACCCGGTCGCGCGGCACGGGGCTGCCATCGTCGAAATACTTATTTCGCCCGATCATGCCACCGCCGGAGGGGTTCGGCAGGTTGAGGAGAGCCACAAGACCGGGGACGGTCTGGATTGTTGTCACAGGTTGGGTGGTTGTCTGAAGGTAGTCGAACATAACGGGGAACGGCAGGTCAAGAAGTCCTATCCCGCCGGAAAAGATCGCCCCAGGGAACTGCGTCTGGATTCGTGCCGACAACTCCGCGTTTTCCTTGAGTATGGAAATGTCAGAGGGGAGGCCAATCCCCAAGACGTCGGTGCGAACCCGGTAAGGGCCTCCGGGACCCGCTATTCCGTTGGGATTGAAGGGCGCGTAGAAGATATTCGAACCGAGACCCCCCGCGACGTCACTCGGCAAACCGACAAAGGTCAACGTGCGGGTGCTAACGCTGGTGGTGGTACTTGCAGAAACAATGCGGGGTTGATTGACGAGGGCCACACTGGGACGGGCGACGAAATCCCCAAAGAAGTTGGGAACCTTGCTGATCGGGTCGCGCCGGGGTGGCGAGGCTGGCTCCGTGTTCATCACCAAGGGCGGCACGACCGTCGTCGGTGCGGGATCGTCCGGCAGTTGTGCGGGGATCTCGGGCGGTTGCTTGGCCGATGCCGTGAGTCCGCAAAGGTATGCCCCCAGGGCCACACCGAATACGAACATGCGAAACCACGCACGGTTTGGACGGAGGCCTACTTTCATCGGAACTCTCCGGCCGAACTTGGGATCCGTCCGCGTCGTTGCTGGCTGTCGGAATCGCTCCGACAATCGCATCAACGGGTATTATCGGAATTGGTCGACGAGACCTTTGGAAATTCGACCTTTGGGAATCCCCCTTCAGACGAAGTGATCGATCAGAGTCGTCGTCAGATGTTGCCACTATTTGCTGGAGTTGCGGACGTTGAGTCGCCAGGATGCCCAATCTTGAAGGCCAGCGCCAGTCGTGCCTGTGGTGAAACTGTCGAGTTTCCGTGACTGCGATTCACATCACCATGCGGCGCTTCACGGCGCGGGCGGCGTTACATTCGGCACAGGTTCCCCGGATTACCAAACTGCGGCCACTCGCGCGGAACTGGTGTTCGCCCAGCACCTCTGTCAGCACCGCGTCGATCTTCTCGCTCTGGAACTCGATCATGCTGTTGCACTGCTCGCAGACCATGTGATCGTGCGCCGGGTAGCCGTAATCGTGATCGTAGACCGTACCTGTCGGCAGCTCGATCCGTCGGAGTAGCCCGGCATCCACTAACTTGAGAAGCGTGCGATAGACGGTCGCACGACTGACTTGCCGGCCTGCTGCCTTGAGTTCCTCGATGAGCTGTTCGGCCTCGAAGTGCGAGTGCTTCGCGAAGACGTGCTCCACCAACTCCCGCTGCTGCTCGGTGAATCGTTGCGGTTTCGGGCGGCTCGCGAGGTATTCCCGGAACTTGCTCTCCGGGGTCTGGGAGACCGAAACGGAGGTCAGGGACACGGCGAACCCTCCAGACGGGGCGACGAAAAACGACACACGGCAATTATAGCAGGCTCGATGTAAAGAAAGCCCGCCCATTGAAATGGGTGGGCTTTCGCAATCCACCTGACGAACCGTTACATTCGTTCTTCGATCCGACGTAAGAGGGCTTCCTCGGCGGCGAGCCACTTTTCCTCGGTATCGTAAGTGCCGGCTGCGATCTCACGCTTGACGCGTGCAACGAGTCCGTGCCGAATCCCATCGGGACCGGGTTTCTCGTCGGAACCGACGAGCACGGGCTCGGGGGCAGGCGCAGGCATCTGAAGTCGGTCGGCCCAACTCGGAGTGGGTGTCGCCGCGGTTGGTGCGATCCGCCAGCGATGCCAGTGGCGGTGGATTGCATCGCGCATGGGGGTTACATCTCCGTGCCCGGTCACGCCGGGGGCACTCTGGGGCAGCAGTTAGCGGTCAGCTCTTCACTTCCGCCTGCTACCCGGGTGGTCGTCGACTCTGGTCCGATATTCCGGGGAACCCTAATCCCCTACAACGGTTCACCCGTTCAGTGGACCGCATTTCATTCTACGCAACTCTATCGTCGGAGATGCGTCGCTGGTTGTAAGAAATCGGAGCCCCGGAGGTAGTGCGTTGTCCGAACCTCGTTGTTGGGCAACCGTTGCTCGGATCGTTCGCATCGGACCGGCGGCGCAACCACTTTCTCATGTTTCGTGTTAGGTGTTTCGTGTTTCGTGTTCAGTCGCAATGAACGCCGGAGAAACCGCAGCGCCGAGCCAAAAATCTGAAACACTGGACACTAAACACTAAACACGGATCGCTGAGCGTTCGCGGCCATGTGGGCTTCGCGTGTCGGGGTTGGGTGTCGGTAGCCACTGAGGGTTGCCCGGACGACCGCAACCGCCGAGTCGATGTCGATCTTGTGCCCAGGTGACACGTAGACCGGATTTGCCCCCGCCGCCGACCGCAGAACCACTCCGACTGCGTTCCCCCCAACAGTCAGCGGAGTAACGTCGCCGGCTCCCGGGCCTGGCTCGACGTGATCCCCAACCAGCCAACTTTTGGCACACCCCAGGCACGGAACATCCAGCCATAACCCCAAATGGCAGGCCAGTCCGAAGCGTCTTGGATGAGCCACCCCCTGTCCATCCAGCATAACTGCGTCAGGGCTGCAGCGCAACTCACCAAAGGCGGTAAGAAGTGCGGGGATTTCGCGGAACGACAGCAGACCCGGTATATACGGGAATGTCACTTCGCGAGTTACAGTGCGAGTTTCGATCACGGTCCGATCACTGACCCGCACCACGACCACAGCCGCGAACAGGATCGGCTCGGTCAGGTGGTAGGCGATGTCGCAGCCTGCCACGAGGTCGAAGCTCTCCAACGGCCGAGAGACATCGACCCGTGACGCCAGGGTGTTTTGCAGTTCGACCGCTTCGGTCTCGGTTGTGGGCCAGTCGTGAAGGTGGGGGATGTTCATGGTTGACCTCGTTTAGCCGCGACCCGAAGGGGAGCGTGCAACCGCCTCCGAGCGCTCCCCTTCGGGTCGCGGCTAAACGGTTGTGCGCTCGCTCGACTGTTCGGGTACCACTGCCCCATCTGACAGCTCAAACTCCGCCAGAGGTTCATCCGCGAGTCTTGCCGCGATCCGCACGGTGAAACTGCTGCCCCGTCCCAGTTCGCTGTTCAGGGTCACGTCGCCGCGAAGAAGTTTTGCCAGTTCGCGAACGATGCTCAGCCCCAGACCGGTGCCGCCCTGCTCGCGGGTCATCGGGTTCGCCGCCTGCCGGAACTTCTCGAAGATCAGGTCTTGTTCGTCTTGCGAAATCCCCACGCCCGTGTCGGTTACCGTGAAAACGAAGTCGTTCCCGTCCGAAGCGGCCTTGAGCGTGACCCGCCCGCCTTCGGGGGTGAACTTCACCGCGTTCGAGAGCAGGTTCGTCAGAATCTGGTGGAGCTTCCCGGAATCCTGCCGGCCTGTCGGGCAGTTTGGATCGGCGATCACCTTCAGGTCGATGTTCTTCTTCTCGGCCTGGGGGCGGAACATGGCCGCCGCGTACTCGGCTGCCGATGCGGGGTTCACCGTGTCGAGGTGCAACCGCATCTTCCCGGCTTCGAGCTTGGCAAGATCGAGGATGTCGTTGATGAGCGCGAGCAGTTGTTGCCCGCTGGTCATGATGTTCCCGGAGTAACGGTGCTGCTTGTCGCTCAGGTTATCGGCCGTGAGCAGGATTTCCGAGAACCCGATGATGCTGTTCAGCGGCGTGCGCAATTCATGGCTCATGGTCGAAAGGAACTCGCTCTTGAGGCGGTTACTCTCGAACAGCGCCATGTTCACGCGGGCGAGCTCATCGACCTTGCGGTCGAGGTCGGAGATCAGTCGCTTGTTGCGGTCCTGGATGTTCGTCAGGTTTCGCAACATCCGGTTGAAGGCGTGCGACAGATCCTCGAACTCGTCGCCAGTCTGGATCTCGCTGCGGATGTTCAACTCGCCGGCAGCGATTGCCTCCGACACTTCCTTGAGGTGCTTCACCGGCTTCACGATCACGTACCGGATGATGAGGTAACTTCCCGCGATGATGAGCAGCGATGTGCCGATGGCGAACGAGATGAGCAACGCTCGGTTGGTGTGGAAGCCTTCCTCGATGGACTGGGTCGAGAGGCGAATCCGCACGACGGCCATGAGATCGTCTTGCTTCAACCCGGCGATCGCCAGTTTCTCGCCGACCTTCGTGGGGTCGCGGTGACAGTTCACGCACGACTGCCCGGCCCGAATCGCCCCATAATAGAAGAAGGCATTTTCCTTGGGAGCCTGCCGTGAGGCTTCATCCTTGCCGTCGTTCTGGATGCGGGTCATGACGGTCAGGTCGTCGCTGGTCGGCAGGTATTCGGGGTCTTTTGTGTCGGGTTTGATGAGCCGCGTGCTGTACCCCTTGAGCGTGGCGGGCCAGTGTGCTTCGGTGAGCTTCTGGAAGTCGTCGATGGCTTGCAGTTGCTCCCCGCGAACGTGCAATCGCGCGACGATCGGCGACAGCAGCGCCCGCCCGGTGGTTTCGAGTTGCTCGTAGGCGAGGTCTTCGGTTTGCCGGGCATATACCCAGAAACTGCCGGTCATGAGCAGCAACACGCCGGCCCCGAGGAGCCAGCGGCACTTCCGCTCCAAACTGGTTTCACCGAGCAGGCGTTTGAACGCGCGATACGACATGGGAGGTTATCGTGGGGGCAAATTCGTTTAGCTTAGCCGCGACCCGAAGGGGAGCGCGCTCCCCTTCGGGTCGCGGCTAAACGTGGTGGATTCACCGGTTGACACGTTGGACAATAATGACTGCTGCGCCCGGCCAATCGCTCGCACTTGATCGCGCTACCACACGTCGGGCACGCTTCACCCGTGCGGCCATACACCGCGAACTCGTTCTGGAAGCCGCCGCGTAACCCCGAACCGCCGACATAATCGCGGATGGTGCTGCCGCGCGACGCGATGGCCTTCGTCAGTACCGCCTCGATTGCGGCTCGCAACCGATCGCATTCTTCGGCTTTGAGTGACTTCCCTTTTCGACCCGGATGCAACTTCGCCCGGAACAGTGCTTCATCCGCGTAGATGTTGCCGACACCCGCCACGATTGTCTGATCGAGGAGAACCGCTTTCAGATTACGGGTTGTGCCGGTGACGGCGGTGAGAAACGCTATCGCATCCATGCCGAACGGCTCGGGGCCGAGTTCGGCGTTCATTTCCGTTTCGAGTTCGGCCCGGCTCGCGAACCATTCCGCAGAACCGAATCGCCGGGGATCGCGCAACCGCAACTCGGTTTTATTGTCGAGCGCGAACACAACGTGAACGTGATCTTCCTCGGGTGTCGCGGCCGGCACAACGGTGAACTGTCCGGTCATGCCGAGATGGATACGTAAGCATGGTTCTTGCGAGCCATGGGTTTTACCCCTGTGGTCTTGAAGAAGATCGACCAGTATCCACTTCCCGCGTCGCCGCACGCCCGTGATTGTCGTTCCGGTCGCGTTTGCATTCCATGCTGCATTCCAAGGCCGACGGAGCTTCTTCTTGCTGTTTCGCACGCCGACAATCGACCGCCCCGTGAGCAGCGGTCGCAGATCGCGAACGACGGTTTCCACTTCCGGCAACTCGGGCATGGCGAACTTACCGCAGAGGACGCGGAGACACGACAGACAGATTATGGCGAACCCACGGGCGGCGCGAACCCCGATCTGGCGACTACAATCTAACTGACTGTCCTTCTCCGCGTCCTCTGTGTTCTCTGCGGTAAACTATTCATGCCAACCAATACGCTTTCTCCCGTCTCCGCCGTGCCCGATCTCCGCGGGCGGTTCGGCCCCTACGGCGGTCGGTTCGTCCCCGAAACGCTGATGTTCGCGCTCGAACAACTCGACAAGGCGTATCGCGAGGCCAAACTCGACCCCGCCTTCCAGACCGAGTTCCACCGGTTGCTCAACGAGTATGTCGGCCGGCCGTCGCGGCTGTACTTCGCGGAACGCCTCACCAAGGAAGCCGGTGGAGCTCGCATTTACTTGAAGCGCGAAGACCTGAACCACACCGGCGCGCACAAGATCAACAACGCCCTCGGGCAGGCGATGCTCACCAAACGGATGGGCAAGAAGCGCGTGATCGCCGAGACCGGGGCGGGGATGCACGGCGTCGCCACCGCGACCGCCGCGGCGCTGTTCGGCATGTCGTGCCGCGTGTACATGGGGAGCGAGGACATTCGCCGGCAGGAGTTGAACGTCTTCCGGATGCGGGCGATGGGCACCGAAGTCTTCCCCGTGAACAGCGGCAGCAAGACGCTGAAAGACGCCACGAACGAGGCGATGCGCGAGTGGATGAGCAGCGTCGAAGACACGCACTACATCATCGGCAGCGTCGTCGGCCCGCACCCCTTCCCCGAGATGGTCCGCGACTTCCAGAGCGTCATCGGCATCGAAACAAAACAGCAGTGTCTCTCCCAGGTGGGGAAGCTCCCCGAGGTCGTGGTGGCGTGCGTCGGCGGCGGCAGCAACGCGGCCGGTGCGTTCTATGCGTTCGTCGATGACAAGAGCGTGGAACTGGTCGGCGTGGAAGCGGGCGGGCGGAACGCGAAGCCGGGTCAGCACGCGGCCACGCTGAACAACGGCAAACCCGGCGTGTTGCACGGCAGCTTCAGCTACGTTTTGCAGGACGACGACGGGCAAACGGCCGACGTGCATTCGATCTCGGCGGGCCTCGACTACCCAGGCGTGGGGCCAGAGCACTCGTACTGGCACGACGTGAATCGCGTGCGCTACTGCTCGGTCACGGACCAGGAGGCGCTCGACGCGTTCCACCTGTGCGGCCGCCTGGAGGGAATCCTCCCGGCGTTGGAAACCTCGCACGCGGTTGTTGAAGCCATGAAGATTGCGGCGAAACGATCGAAAGACGACGTGGTTGTGGTGTGTTTCAGCGGTCGCGGCGACAAGGATTGCGCCGAAGTCGCGCGTTTAACGGCAAAGTGACAAACGTTTAGCGGCCGCCCCGCTTGGGGCGGCTCCCGCTTATTATTCGCCCTGCATGGAGTAGGCTTCGCCCGGCGTTGTAGTCTTCTGCAAGCCAGCAAGGAGGTGGCCGGGGCGTGAACTCCGGTAATAGCTGTAGTCGGTCCCATAGGCAGACTTGTCAACCGGGTGCAGGAAGATCCCCAGCGCTCCCCACTTACCCTCAACGAGGACGGGCTGACCCTCGGTGACATAGCGAACGACCCCGCTGTGTGTGATCGTCCCGTTTGTGCGGTAAACGATCACATCCCCAGGCCGTGGCTTGAAAACCGCCCGATAACCGTTGTCATCCAGGATCAGTTGCACGTCGTCGGGCGACAGGCGGAACTTGCCATCCGCGAACACCCAGCCGTGACAGTTCGATTGGTCGCCGCCCTGCCCCTTCCGGATGACCTGATCGGTCAGGTGAGCCGACGCCAGGAACCGCTCCTCGCCGGACGCGATCCGGGCATCCTCGCGAATCACCGAAGGTTCCTTCAGAACCACGGTCGTCCCGCGGTCGGTGGCCGCCCGCGCTCGGGTTGAATCAACTGGAACGGAAGGCGACGCCTCGCCGTATATCAGCATTTCGGCCATCGAATCTTCCGTGCTCTTCTTGTCCGCTCGATCGAAGAGGATCACCGAACCGATGGCGATACCAATTCCCGCAACGGTCACGAGTCCGTACCGAACTGCGGGGCTGTGAACCGTGTGGAGAAACGTGGAAGTCGCAACCACGAATCGACGACTTCCCATGAACAGAAGGGGAACCAGACCCACCGCGACGATTCGGAGCATGTCCGGAACGATTCCCGGATAGTCGAGGCTTGCAGCGAGAGCGGTTGCGGCACCAAGTGCGAGCACGGTGGCAATAACCTTCACCCCCAGCCCACGCCGGAGAAGCAGAAGGTTCGCGCCTCCGGCCAGGAACAGGCCAAGGCCGGCACAAACCGCAGGGAGGTATTGGGAAAAGTGTGTCGTGGGCATCATGATAATCAGGCGGGCTGTTCAACTATGGGCGTCGGGCACCCACATATCTAACCCGGCTGCCGTGAGAAGGTAGTGAGCCCTGCGTGAAAAATGGACAGAAATCCGCAGAGCATGCGAAAATCTCAGTGAACCTCTCATGATCGATCTGATCGAGAGATCGTCGACAGGTAACTGACTGTCAATATAAGGTATGATGGAATATTGATCGAGTCCAAAATTGAGTTTATTGCACGAAAATTGCGAAGTGGGATTGAGATGAGGTGGTCGTCAAAATGCAAAGCCGGCCTGCTGACGACCTCTCCCTTCGTCAGCAGACCGGCTTAGGCTCTCGCCATTTAAGGTAAAAGCACGACGCGTGCCATTCGCCAGGAGAAAGCGACTCGTCTGTGGTGGATTCGTTGCAAAGCCTTATTCTGAAATGGTAAATGGCAATTCCAAGGAATATTGCCTTGGCCAGCCTCTGGAGGCGAGGGAATATGAACGATCAAAAAATAGGCATGTGATGTTCGTTTTGTATGCAAAATGCCTTACTTTGTGGCTGATGCGGGGTCCAGAATGAGCCAGACCTTCGATCCAATGGCCGGAATTTTGTCTGTCTTTGCTTCAAAAGTAAGCTGTGCGTCGTCCTTTGTGATTTCGGATGGGATCTCCAGCATTGAGAACGGGAAGTTCGAGATACTGATGATGTCGCCACTATTTGCGGCGTAGAACTTCTTCCCGTTGTCGGGGTCAGTGATGATGATGCTCCCCGCGAATACCCAGTGGTGGGCAATGCTTGCCTTCTTCTTGTTGTCCCAGACCCAGTCTTGAACCGGGTGTGTGAACGTCTTCCCGTCCTTTGTGTAGTGGACGCTCATGTTGATCTTCGTGCCCGTCGCCGGCTTGTAGCTTTGCATTTCCGTTTTGGGATCGACGAACTGTGTGGGTTTGCCAGCCTCGGCTCCGGCGAGCAGCAGCAGTTCGTGGATTTTCTGGGCGTCCACATCGACTCGCAAGATGGCCTCGTGTTCCTTCGTCCCCTTCTTGCACAGCAGCACTTCGAGTGCTCCTTCTCGCAAGCAAACCTCGGTGCTAATCAGCAGTCGCCGAGTCTTGTCCGGTCGCACCTCCATGATGACGCCCTTGAGATTGGGCGCTTCAATGTGGACAGACTTGGGGTCGGACTTCGGGGCGGGAGGAAGTGCTTCGGGGTCGGTGTTCTTGTTGGCCTGTTGGGCGGGCGCAGGTTCAGACGTTGCGGAAACCAGGGCGACTTCGCAACAAGTGGATGTCGCCAGCGCGGTGATCGGCGCGTGGTCGCTGGGTGGCAGTATGACGCTGCAGCACCGCCGCGAGTGAGTTGGTGCTGGAGTATTTGTGGCCATCGCAACGGATGAAATCAACACAAACGCGAGGAGTAGGGTCTTCATGGACGGTTTCTCCGAGATGACATCAGACTACGACGTCTGACGTCATGAATCCAAACACAAAACCCACGGACAGAGGTCCGTGGGCTTCGTGTTTCAGCAACCATCATGCCAGCTTACTTGCAAGGCGTGGCACAAGGGGTTGGGCAAGCCGGTGCACACGGTGCAGCCTGGCAAGGCGAGCAGGCTAACCGGTCGGCGCACAACTTGCTGAACAGGTCGCGGATCGGGTGCGGCCGGCACGGGTTGTTCAGGAGGTCGCGGAGGCGGCCACCGAACGGGGTGCAGTCGCACTTACCGCAACTGTCGCAGGCATTCCCGCAGGCTGGGCCGCAAGGGCCAGCGGCCGGCTTGCCCGAGTCACAAGCCTTGGCCGGGCCACAAGGGCCGGCGGCTGGCTTGCCCGAATCGCAACCCTTGCCTGGGCCACAAGGACCCTGGTTGCAAGAGCCACAAGGGCCGGCTGGCTTGGCCACGACACAAGGCACCATTTCTGTGATCGTCTTCGGAACTTTCACGGTCGTGGTGCAAGGCACCTGGCGGCTGACCGTCTGCGGGACGCATTTTGTGACCACCTCTGGGCGCATCGTGGTCACTTGCGTCGGGACCATCTTCACAACTTCTTCAGTCACCATCCGGCAGGTCTTGACCGGCACGGTTCGGCACACCTGGGTCGGCACCATCTTGGTCACCTGGGTCGGGACCATCTTGGTGATTTCCTTCGGGACCATCTTGGTGACGGTGTAAGGAACCTTGCGAACCTCGGTGACCGGAACCGTCTTCGAGACGTAGGTGGTCACGGCCTTGTTCACCTTGAGACCCTCGACGAACACCCGGCCAGGAGCGGCCGCGTCGTAGGTTGGGGCGTTCGGGTTGCCGAGGGCGGCCGGTCCACCCCCAACGACGTTGGCACCCTTGGCGGCCTGTGCAGCGGCGTCGCCAGCGAGGGAGGAAGCATCGGCGTAAGCACCGAGGGCGTTACGCTTGACCGTCGTGGGAACCTTCTCGGTCACCACTTCTTGCACAGCCTTCGAGACGGTGTACGGCACCTTGACGACCTTTGTGGTCTGGACGTTCTTGGTGACGGTGAACGGCACCTTCTCGACCACGACCGTCTGAACCTTCTTGGTCACGGTGACGGGCACTTTCTCGGTGATCGTCTTCTTCACGGTCGTGGTCACGGGCACCTGCTCGACGACCGATGTCATCTTGGTCACCTGGCGGGTCACGTTCTGGCTCGGCTCGCGAACCAGTTGCCGTTTGGTGCCGGTTTGCTTCTGCACGGTGGTGCAGGTGCAAGGGTCAACGACGCACTCGTAGACCGGCACGCACTGCCAGGTGAGCTTGCCCGGCACGCAGACCGTTTCGCACTCGACTACTGGGATCTTCTTGCACACCGTCTTCATGGTGGTGCAAGGCTCGCACACGGTCTTGCAGACTTCCTTGCAGATGGTCTCGGTCACATCCTTGCAGACGGTCTTGGCGCAGTCCTTGTAGCAGGTCTCGGTGACCGGGGTGCAAACTGTCTGGTTGCAGTCCTTGTAGTGCGTTTCGCACACCTGCTTGCAGACGATCCGCGTGCAGTCCTTGATGTGCGTCTCGCAGATCGGCTTGCACACCTGGTAGCTCTGGACCGTTGTGCAGGGCTCGCAGATTTGCTTGCAGGTGGTGGTGGAACAGTCCTTGTAGTGCGTTTCGCACACCTTCTCGCAGACCGTTTCCTTGCACTCTTTCATGACAGTCTCGCAGACCGGCTTGCAGACCGTTTCGCAAATGGTCTTGTTGCAGGTCTCGTAGACCGGGCGAGTGACCTTCTCGCGGCACTCTTTCATCACGGTTTCGGTGTGTGGCTTGCAGACGGTTTCCTTGACCTGGCGGTAGGCCGTCTCGGTGACTGTCTTGTACGTGGTGCGGGTCTCGTCCACGTAGATGGTCTTGGTGACGGGCCGCATGACGGTTTCCGTCACGGTCCCGCCCGCACCCGAGAAGTGGGTTTGATCGCAACAGGCGGGTGGCGCGTTCGCTGAGTACTTGGTAGACCCGAAGTATCCGGCAGAGGCCGACGAGCCGGCCGCGAGGGCCAACAACGCGGCCCCGAGAATGGACATACTCAATCGCTTCGACATAGTCCTAGCCTCCTTGCTGTCCGGTCGTGTCTCACGAGCCCGACCGGTGTTCGGTGCATCCCTGCGGCTCGCTGGCATGTGGTATCGGTGAGTGTGGTTTGGTCGGATGATAGGGGCGGGCCACGTGCAGCGATTTAAGCACCTTGCGGTGCTCCGGTGGGGTGGGGAATGCGGCCGCGGGCGGTTACGAGCGGGTTGTGGATTGATCCGTCGCTGGCGACCACGCCGGTTGTGCAACTGCACCTGCGGATGAGGGCGGGAAACGAGCCGGATTGGCTCAAGAATGGAACGAGACCCACTTGGGATAGTGGCGAGGAGAGCCGCGATCCAAGCCCGAGCGCCAAGCGAGGCGGTTTTTTGGTCGGAGCCCGAGCGCCAAGCGAGGATCAAGGTTTCCCTCGCTTGGCGCTCGGGCTCCGACCAAAAAACCGCCAAAATAATTCCGCACGAACCGCGAACCATCTGTCAGCCAGTGCGTCTCTAGTTGTGAACACCTCGCGTGTTCCCAATCCAAACAAGGCGAAGCCATGACCCGTTTCCCCAAACGACCGACGAATCGCAGGACCCCGCAACGCGGGTTCGGATTCCGGCCGTTTCATCAACGCACCCTCACCGGGTGACGCACGGGGACCATCGGGAACTACTCCCGGGGCCGGGCGTTACCGCAAGGGACGCCCGGCCCCGATCCGTTTACCGACATGCAATTACATCCAGCGGTGTGGAGCCGAATGGTAAGGCGGCGCTCTGTTAAAGCGCAGTTTGCAGGTTCGATTCCTGCCACCGCTGCTGTCCGCACATTGCCGGGGATTCAGTGCTGGTACTGATGCCACCCTCTGAAGGTGGACGACGCAGGTTCGATTCCTGCCCCGGCAACTGGTGACGTTCATTCCGGGAGATTCGGTGCTGGTACCGTTCCCTGCCTTTGAAGCAGGTGGTCGCTGGTTCGATTCCAGCTCCCGGAACATGGAGAAATGCGGAGTGTGGAATGCGGAATTCGGAATGAGGACGAACGACCCTGGTTTTGATTCCGCACTCCGAATTCCGCATTCCGAATTTCTCCCCCCCGCCTCGCACGCTTCAATGGCGAAGCAGCCGGCTTTTAACCGGCCCATGCAGGGTTCGATCCCCTGGCGAGGCACTACCTCGGAACGCGGAACGCGGAACGAGGATTGCGGAGTGAAGAACGGAAACTCGGTGTAGCTCATCTGGTAGAGCGCCGCTTTGAAAAGGCGGAGGAACTGGTTCAATTCCAGTCGCCGAGACTCGTGGTAAGGATGAAGGTTGAACGATGAAGGATGAATTGAAAGCAACCAATTCTTCTGTTCATCCTTCATCGTTCAACCTTCATCCTTACCCTGTTGCGTTCGTGAGGTTAACGGTAGCCTGCCTGGTTTCCACCCAGGACGCGCGGGTTCAAATCCCGCCGAACGCTCTGCCCGCGCCCGACAACGGAAGCGTACACACGTAGCTCAACAGTAGAGCGCCTGGCTTGTAACCAGGAAGTCACCGGTGCGAATCCGGTCGTAACTTCATCGCTTTCGGGACTCGCGTGGGCAACTCGGGAAGTGGACCAGGTGGAGTGGTCGCGTGCGTCGGAAGCACGAGAACGCAGGTTCGACTCCTGTCATCCCGACTCGGTGTCAGCGCTCTTGAAGCGTCGCTGGAATGCCGTTGGCCGGCAACAAGGTGATCTGCGGGTTGAGCTCGATCACCGCGTCTGGGTCCAGTGTGAACCGGTAGCGCTGGCCGACGGTCGCGAGCAGGATTGCGGCTTCCATCAGGGCGAACGTGTTGCCAATGCAGACGCGCGGGCCGCCGCCGAATGGGAAGTAGGCGTACTTCGGGAGCCGCTTGGCAAGCCCGTCGAGCCAGCGCTCGGGGCGGAACACCTCGGGGTCGGGGCCGAAGTAACGTGGATCGCGGTGCATCACCCACTGGCTCATGAATACCGTGTACCCCTTGCGTACCCGGTAGCCGCCGAGTTCGAGGTCTTTCGTGGCCTCGCGGCCGATCAGGTACACCGCGGGGTACACCCGCATCGATTCGGTCAGGACGGCGTCGGTGTACGGCAGATTTGGCAGGTCGTCGGGTGTCGGCGAGCGACCGCCGAGCACTCGCGACCATTCCTCGACGAGCTTCCGCTCGGCCTCAGGGTGCTTCGCGAGGAGGTACCAGCTCCAGGTGAGCGTGAGGGCCGTCGTCTCGTGGCCCGCGAGGTAGAGCGTCATCGCCTCGTCGCGGAGTTGGGCCTCCGTCATCCGCGACCCGTCCTCGTCCTGGGCGGCCACGATTCGCGACAGCAGGTCGTTGCCGGGCTCCTTGCGGGCGCGGCCCGCGGCGATGAAACCGTCCACGACTTTGCGGAGGTGGGAAACTGCTCGCCGGATGCGGATGTTGTGCAGCGTCGGCACCCACAAGGGAGGATTCACAAGCTTCGCGAACCGGGCGGTGAGGAGTTCGAACGCCGTGCGGAGCTTCTCGACGAACAAGACGCGGTCGCCAGCGTCGTCGAGGCCGAACAGGGTTTTCAAGGCGATCGCGCTGGTCAGGCGGCCGAACTCGGTGTGGACGTTGATCGGCATCCCGGTGCGCCACCCCGCGAGCATGGCATGGGTGAGGTCGGTCATCACTGGAGCGTATGTCGTCACGCGGTGCTTCAGGAACGCGGGCTGCGACAGCCGCCGCTGCCGGAGCCAGAAGTCGCCCTCGCTGGTCACCAGGCCGTTGCCGAGCACGGGCATGTAGTTCCGAGCGCCGAAGTGCTTGATGTAGTGCTTCGCGTCGGTGACCAGCACCTGTTCGATCAGGTCGGGGTGGTTCGCCAGGAACACGCGGCGAAAGGGGCCGAACCGGAAGCTCGAGAGGTCGCCGTATTCGCGGGCCAGGTGGGTGTAGAAGTCGAGGCGGTCAGTTACGAACTGGCGGAGGTTCCCGGCGATGAGCGTTCCCTTCGGTCCCGGCGGCAAGGCGTTCGACGGCATTATGGCCCCCTGCGAAGCTGTTCGGAATCGAGTCGGTGTGGCCGCGTCTGGTTTCCCCAACGCTCACAGGGAGAGACCATGAAGAAGGAGGCCACCCGAGGATACACGAACTGTTAGCTCTGTGGAGCGCTGATTTGCTCGGACCGTGGCCGAACGGAGAGGCATCGCTCTTCTAAAGCGACTGATGCAGGTTCGACTCCTGCCGGTTCGACTGATTCAGGATGTGGGCCATTGGCTGGCCGCGAGTCTTGGGAACTCGTTCAAGTAGGTTCGATTCCTGCCATCCTGACTGACTTGAGAAATGCGGAGTGCGGAATGCGGAATGAAAACCAGACAGCCGGGTTTCATTCCGCACTCCGAGTTCCGAGTTCCGCGTTTCAAGAGGACTCTCCGTCCGCGGGATGCGGCGCTGGGTTTCCGAAGCCCGGTTGACAGGTTCGACTCCTGTACGGAGAACTACTCGCCCCGACCGACGGCTGCGGTGCTGGGTCTACGAAGCCTGGCTGGAAGGTTCGACTCCTTCTCGGGGTACTCCGTCAAATCACAATGCAAAACCCGCGTTGTTTCTAAGAAATTCCTCGCTTTTTGCCTGTTCATCTCATGTCGTGGCGGTCGCCATCTGCGTCTCGCGGGTGTCGGACCGATCGACCAAAATCGGAAGCCGCTCGGAGAAATCGAATGCGAGTGGCGACCCAGACGCGGCTATACTCACGATCGACTTCCTGGCAACGAATCCGGGGCTGTTGTTCCGGACGAAACTGATCCAGGGGTCAGTCAGATTCCGTCAATAACCGCCGCTTGCTCGACAACGAGGAATCGATCTTGTCGCCCAATACGAACGATCCCTTCCGCACGACCGCCCATGATCCCGCCGAGAAGCCCGCCCACGACGCGACCGCGGACTTCACGCCGGCTTCTCCTCCCGCCGAACCGTTCCCGATACCCGGGAGTGGTGACACGCAACCCGATCATCGCAGTGGCCCCACGCCAGCGGGTACCGTCCCGCACCTGCCCCACGTCGAGCCAACACCAACCCAGACGCTCCCACACACCGGGCCAGGTCCAGGTTCGGCCACAAACACGTTCCACACGATTGCTCAAGCACCAGACGATGCCAGTGATGCGGCCGAGCGTTCGCTGACAAGCACGACAACTCGCTCGCACCCCGCGATTCCCGGATACGAGATTGAAGGCGTTCTGGGCCGAGGTGGTATGGGGGTCGTTTACAAGGCGACTCACCAGACCCTGAAACGGATCGTGGCGTTGAAAATGGTTCTGGCCGGTGGTCATGCTGGACCGCGTGAACTGGCACGATTTCGCATCGAGGCCGAGGCGGTGGCGCGGTTGCAGCACCCGAACATCGTCCAGATCCACGAGGTCGGCGAGGCGGGTGGGCACCCCTACTGTGCCCTGGAATTCGTCGAGGGCGGTAACCTTGCCAGCAAACTTGCTGTGAAACCGATGCTCGCATGGGAAGCTGCACGGTTGGTGGAACTCTTGGCCCGGGCGATGCAACTGGCGCACAGTCGCAACGTGGTGCATCGTGACCTCAAGCCGGCCAACATCTTGCTGACGGCCGACGGCACGCCCAAGATCACCGACTTCGGCCTCGCGCGGCGGATGGATAACGACAGTGGCGAGACTCAGTCTGGGGCCGTGATGGGAACTCCGTCGTACATGGCTCCCGAGCAGGCATCCGGACGCACCCATGAGGCCGGGCCGGCTGCGGATGTTTACGCGTTGGGGGCGATCCTCTACGACTGTCTGGCAGCTCGGCCGCCATTTCAGGGTAAGACCCTTGTCGATACGCTCGATCAGGTGCGAACGCAGGAACCGCTACCGCCTTCTCGGTGGCAGGCGGGCGTGCCGCTGGACCTGGAGACGATCTGTCTCAAGTGCTTGCGGAAGGAGCCGGAGAATCGCTACGCATCAGCAGCGGAACTGGCAGACGATCTGGTCCGCTATCAGAAAGGCGAGCCGATCCTCGCACGCCCGGTGAGTCGCTTCGAACGGGGTACAAAGTGGGTCCGTCGCAATCCGGTGGTCACGGGAGCAGCGGTCGCGGTATTCGTGGTGCTCGTGGCAGGCGTGGCGGTGTCGAGTTGGTTCGCCAACGTCGCGGGGGAAGAGGCGAAAGCTGCACGAACTGCGGAGACCACAGCCGAGGACAAGGCCACGACAGCACGCAAGGCGGAAGGGGACGCGAAACAGGCACGGTCCGAAGCCGAACGAGAGTCCCGGGCGGCCAGGGCGCAAGCGAGACGCGCGAAAGACGCGCGGCATGCGACGCAGGTCAACCTGGCCTTGCGAGCGAGAGAGCAGGGTGATTTCGACGGAATGGCCGGAATCCTGACGGCTATGGACAGCGACTATTTCGACACATGGGAAACCCGCCATGTGAAGGGCTTGTGGTTGCGCCAGGTGTTTCCCGTCCGCACCTTCGGTGACAACACGTCAATGGTCACCAGCGTGGCGTTCAGCCCCGATGGCAAGTTCGTTCTCATCGGGTCGGTTAGCGATCCGGTGCGGATCTGGGACGCGGAGACGGGGCAGGAGAAGGTGACCTTGAAGGGTCAGTTAGACGCTCTCAGCGCGGTATTCAGCCCCGATGGTAAGCGCGTTCTCGTTGGAGGTTATGGCATCACGCCGCGGATCTGGGATGCCGAGACCGGCAAGGAACTGGTTCCCTTCAAGGGACACAAGGACTTTGTCGTGAGTGTCGCATTCAGCCTCGATGGCAAGCGAGCGATCACCGGGAGCAACGACCGTACAGCGAGGATTTGGGACGCCGAAACCGGCAAGGAAACGGCCAATCTCACGGGACACATGGGCGAGATCACCAGCGTGGCATTTAGCTCTGATGGTAAGCGAGTTGTCACCGGGAGTAAGGATAAAACCGCACGGCTTTGGGATGCGGAGACCGGGAAAGAGCAGACTCTCCTCAAGGGGCACACGGGTGAGGTTTCCGGGGTGGCGTTTACCCCGAATGGGAAAAGCATCCTCACCGGAAGTTACGATGGCACGGCACAGTTTTGGGACGCCGAAACGGGGCAGAAACAGACCACAGTCAAGGGCGGTGGACTGGTAGGCATCGTCGCGTCCGTGGCGTTGAGTCCCGACGGAAAACTAATCCTCATCGGGAGCGATGACAGGACAGCGAGGCTCTGCGATGCGGAGACCGGGAAAGAGAAAGCCGTCTTCCTGGGACACTCGGGCGAGATTCATACGGTGGCGTTCAGCTCCGATGGTACGCGAGTCCTCACCGGCAGCCATGACAGGACCGCATGCCTGTGGAACATCGAGACGGGGCAAGAGAATGCCAGGCTCCTCGGGCATACGAGTTTTGTCACGGGCGTCGCGTGGAGCCCAGACGGCAAAAAAATCCTCACCGGAAGTTACGACGGCACGTCACGCGTCTGGGACTCACGGACAAGAGAGGTGAAGTTCATTCTCACGGGAGCTGGCCCGCATGTTGCATGGAGCCCGGACGGAAAACGGATCTTCACTGTGCATCCGGAGAAAACAGCGAGGATGTGGGACGCGGAGTCGGGGAAGGAGGTCGCGGTTCTCAAGGATGCCTCTCACGCCGTCGCGTGGAGATCCGACGGGAAGCGGATTCTTACGGGGTATCAAGAGAACTCGGCGCGGGTTTGGGACGTGGAGACAGGGCAGGAGAAGGCCACTCTCACGGGCCACACGGGCACGGTCTTCCGCGTGGCGTTCAGCCCCGATGGCAAGCGTGTCCTGACCGGGAGTGGGGACAAGACCGCGCGGCTCTGGGACGCCGAGACGGGGCAGAGTCTCATCACCCTCAAGGGCCACACAGAGAAGGTCGCGAGCGTCGTGTTTAGCCCTGATGGCAAGCGTGTCCTCACCGTAAGCGATGACAGGACGGCGCGGCTCTGGGACACCGAGACGGGGCAGGAGATCGCCATTCTCTCGGGACACACCGACGCGATCTGGAGAGGGATCTATAGCCCCGATGGCAGTCGCATTCTCACGTGTAGCATGGACAAAACCGCAAGGCTCTGGGATGCCGAGACAGGGCAGGAGATCGCCACTCTCAGGGGGCACAGCGGCGTGGTCTGGGGTATCGCGTTCAGCCCAGACGGAACACGGATCGCCACGGGGAGCCAGGACCGAACGGTGCGGCTTTGGGACACGGAAACGGGCCAGGAGATGGTCACTCTCACGGGCCACACGGACGTGGTCCGGGGCGTGGCGTTCAGCCCCGATGGGAAGCAACTTCTCACCGGGAGTGAGGACAAGTCCGTGAGGCTCTGGGACTCTCCGAAGTCACGGGAAATGGTCACTCTCTCGGGCCACACGGAGGCGGTCACCTGTGTGAAGTTCAGCAACGATGGGAAGCGTGTGATCTCCGGAAGTGCGGACCGTACCGCGCGGCTCTGGGATGCGCAGACCGGTAAAGATCAGGTTGTGTTGAGTGGCCACACGGCGGCGCTGACCAGCGTGGCGTTCAGCTTTGACGGCAAGCGTGTTGCCACCGGGAGTGAAGACAAGACCGCGCGGCTCTGGGACGCACAGACTGGAAAGCAGCAAGTTGTCTTGACCGGCCACACGGAGGTGGTCGTGAGCGTGGCGTTCAGCCCCGATGGCAAACGTGTTGTCACGGGGAGTGAGGACAGGACGGCGCGGCTCTGGAACGCCGAAACCGGGAAAGAAATTGCGATCCTCGCGGGGCACAAGGATAAGGTCGGCAGCGTGGTGTTCAGCCCCGACGGCAAACGTGTCGTCACGGGGTGCGCCTTTACGGCGATGGTCTGGAACGCCGACACCGGCAAAGAGGTCTTTCTCCTCGACGGAGTCGCGGGGGTAGTCCTCAGCCTGGCGTTTACCCCTGATCGCAAGCAAATCCTCATGGGGTGCTCGTCCAACATCGTTCAGACTTGGGACGCCGATACCGGGAAGCAGAAGGCCGACTTCATGGGGCACCCGACCGATGTCGCCAGCATGGCGATCAGCCCCGACACCAAACGAATCCTGATCGGAAGAGAGGACAAGACGGCGCGGATCTGGGACGCGAAGACCGGGCAAGAGAAGGTCGCTCTCCAGGGACACACGGGCGAGGTCACCAGCGTGGCGTATGGCCCCGACGGCAAGCGAGTCGCCACCGGAAGCGGGGACAAGACAGTTCGGATCTGGGAACCCGTGATGGAGCTGGAGCGGGTCGGGCGAACGGGTGAAGTGCGCCCGAACAAATGATTGTGAGCGACAGGCCAAGGTTTTGATTCCACCACGATATTCGGCTGCAGCCTGATAATCGAAAGAGTTGTTTGACAGTGTGTGAAGGTAGTGCTAAAGAATTGTCCCACCATCTTCACACGTTGGATGATTCCCGACATGAAACCCACGGTTTCGCGTTCTCGGGGCTTCACCCTGATCGAACTCCTCGTTGTGATTGCCATCATCGCCATACTGATCGGGTTGTTGCTACCCGCTGTTCAGAAGGTCCGCGAAGCAGCCGCCCGGATGAAATGTAGCAATAACCTCAAGCAAATCGCTCTCGCATTGCACTCTCACCACGACGCTTATTCGAATTTGCCGCCCGGTCAGTGGAACACCAACGGAGCTAACGTCACGTATTACAACCGCGGTTGCTGGGTTCCGCATGTCTGGTCGTTCATGGAACAAGACAGCGCCTTCCGCGACTACAAGACCTACATGGACGCCGGCGGCAGCGCCGACAGTTACCCCAACGCGAAGCGGGTCTTCACGGGCTTCGTGTGCCCATCGGACCCGTTCGGGGGGAAAATCGTGACAGCCGCTTCGTTCCCCAACCAGGGTTTCCACGGGAACTACGTCGCCTGCGCCGCCACGACGGTCTTCAACCCCGCGGGCGACTCGACCGGCACCAAACGCGATGGGATCATGTATGCCCAGTCGAAGACCCGCTTTGCCGATGTGACTGATGGACTCTCGAACACGCTGCTACTCAGTGAATTGAACGTGGTGGCGGACACCACGAGTCACGACATTCGCGGCCGATACTTCAACTCTTACGACGGCAATTGCCTGTTCAGCACGCTGAACCCGCCCAACACCAACGTCGCGGACGTGGATGTGAACTGCATCAACGTTCCGGGTCGTGCGCCGTGCACCGTCTCGGGCTCGAACTCGGTGCAGCATGCTCGCAGTTCCCACACCGGGGGCGTCAACGCCACGCTCGGCGACGGCTCGGTTCGCTTCATCCCCAACGGTGTTGATCCGACCGTCTACCTGGGCCTTGGCTCTCGCGCGGGTGGTGAAGTCGCGGGCAGTTACTGACGCAACGATTCTGCTTCTGGAGGTATCACGCATGTCGGTGCGCAGTCGGTTCGGATCACTCGTCGTTGTTTGCGGACTTCTCGGGACACTGGGTTGTGGGAACACCAATCGCGCCCAGAGCACGCAGACGGTCACGGGGCTCGTCACGTTCAAAGGTCAGGCGTTGCCCGATGGCGAGATCGTCTTCGTTGGCGAGGACGGAAAGGCATCCGATCCGGCGAAGGTACACGATGGGCGATACGAAACCGTGCTGACACCGGGGAACAAACGAGTGCGGATTCGCGCGGCCCGGGTCAAGGAAGGCGGAGCCCGCGACGCGATGGGAGCAGCCGTCGCCGAGGATTATCTCCCCGCGGCGTACAACACGGAAACGACCCTTCGCGCCGAAGTGGTATCGGGTGGACCGAACGTGTTCAACTTCACACTTGAAGAGAAGTGAATTCGAGATGTGGCAGGAAACCAATATGAGGCCCACGGATCGCCACGATCCGTGGGCCTCGTGGTTTTACTTCTTCTCTTCGACCGTGAGCTTGATCGGCGGGGTGGTCAGGGTGATGATGCCGTAGCCATCCCCGTTGTCCATGGCTCCTTTCGGAATCGGCATCAGCCCTGTCTTCAGGGTCGCCACCAACTCGTATTCACCGGGTTCGGTCCAGTAGGAAAGCTGGCTCGCCCCGCGGAAGCCCGCCGCCAACGACTTGAGTGGGAAGTTGAGCGTCTTCCCCGCTTCGACGCCAACGCCGTCGGGCAGGCGGAATTCGAGGGTCATCGGCACCAGCGGCATTGCGCTCATGGCACCCTTCCCCTTCAATTCCAGGGTCAGCACAACGGGGTCGCCCTTCGACCAAACCTGCACCGTGTCCTTCGACGTGTTCTTGAGTTCGATCGTGAGATCGACCACGGGTGGCGCGGGTGCGCGTCCTTTCCCCTTCCCAGCGGCTGCGACCGCCTTCTTGAAGTCGTCCGCAGATAATCCGCCCAGATCGAGCGTGTACTTGGTGGTTTTCCCTGTGATCTTCAACTCCAGCGGCAAGCCAGGCGGATCGCTCTTCGGCTTGTCGGCCTTCTTGTCGTCGGCCGATGCGACGCCCGAGAACCCCACGAATACCGCAAGCAACAGAATCCGAACGAGCATGATAGCTCCCTCCAGGTGCGACACAGATGGAAATGAAACCGATCCGTTCATCGGATCGGTGAGAGGATTTGGGGAGATCGCGGCAGCGTTACTTCTTCTCTTCGACTGTGAGCTTGAACGCCGGGCTGGTGACTGTTACCACGCCGAAACCGTCGAAATCCTTCGCGCCCTTTGGGGCTGGCGTCATGCCGGTTTTCAGCGTTGCGACAAGTTCATAGTCGCCTGCCTGGGTCCAGGTCGAGAACTTGCTACCGCCGCGGAACCCGCTCACGAGCGCTTTTAACGGAATGGTGTGCGACTTACCTGCTTCGATCGCGATCCCTTTCGGGGCCGCGAAGTTTGTCGTGAACGCCAGTGGTGGTGTCAGGTTCACGGCACCCTTGCCGTTCAGTTCCAGGGTCAGCACCACGGGATCGCCCGAAGTCCACACGGTCACGGTCTTGTCCGAGGTGTTCTTGAGTTCGATGGTCAGATCCACAGCCGGGGTGCGGATCGGGCCATCGTTGGCCGCTGCTTCGATTTTCTTCTTGTAGTCGGCGGCCGAGAGTCCACCGGTGTCGAGCGTATATTTGGTCGTTTTTCCGGTGATCGTCAGTTCCAGCGGTGTGCTGGCGGGATCGGCCTTTGGTCGTTCAACTTTATTGTCCGCGCTGAATGCAATTCCCGCGAGTCCGAAAATCAAAGCAACTGACAGAATCCGCCTCGGCATCGGTACTCTCCCATGGATTACAATTGAACTGCATTGTTACGACGACGATACAGGTCGAATGGATTGTCGCGGGTCTTTCGTACTGGAGGCTTTCGGAAGTTCCCGTGAGCTTTCCGTGAGCCTCGGGTGCTTGGACCGGGCGCGGCGAAGTCCTATATTCAACTTGGGTTGGTTGTCGCTCTTCCCACATGCCAGGCGGTGACATGGACGAGTTGCACCACGAATGCGGCGTGGCAGCGTTGTATTACCTGCCGGGCCGCAGCGACCGTTCGCCCGTGTGGTCCGGCGATCCCGATCAGCTTTCACGCCTCATGCCCCGGATGCTGCTCGACTTGCAGAACCGCGGGCAACTCGCCGCCGGAATGGCGACGTACAATCCGGACCGCGATCAGATTGTCGATACCTACAAGGAAGTCGGCACGGTCATTGAGGCGTTCCGGATTAACCATCCGCCGAAATACGCCTCCATTATGGAGGAGTACGCCGGCCGTGCTGCTATCGGGCATACCCGGTATGCGACGTGCGGGGCCACGAAACGAAGTTACGCTCAGCCTTTCGAACGGCGGCACGGCTGTAAATGGAAATGGTTCGCCTTCGCATTCAATGGGCAACTCACCAACTTCGCCGAACTTCGCGATCAACTTCTCGCCAATCACGATTATCACCTCACGCGCGACAACGACACCGAAGTCATCATGCACTACATTGCGCACGAGTTGCGCGGTGACGACCGGCCCGACCTTGTCGAGATGTTCCGCCACCTCGCGACCAAGTTCGATGGCGCGTACAACATCGTGTTCCAGAACGCGATGGGCGACATGGTCGTGCTGCGTGACCCAGTCGGGCTCCGTCCGCTGGTGTACTCGCTGGATGGCCCCGTGTTCGGCGCTGCCAGCGAGAGCGTTGCGCTCCAGAACCTCGGATTCCGCAACATCAAGTCGCTCGAACCTGGGCACATGATCCTGATTCGCGACGGCGAACTGACCATTCACAAGTTCGCCCCGTCGCCGAAGCAATCACACTGCTTCTTCGAGTGGATTTACTTCGCGAACGTGTCCAGCACACTCGACGATCGCAGCGTGTACCTCTCGCGGGCACGACTCGGTCAGGAACTCGCGAAGCAAGAAAAGGCGCTTGGTCGTATCCCGCTCGACCCGGAAGAAACCGTTGTTGTTCCGGTGCCCGACACGGGCAAGGCTGCTGCCGACGCGATGGCGTTTGCACTCGGCATTCCGTCAGTCGAAGGGCTGATCCGCAATCGCTACATCGGCCGCACGTTCATCGAGGGTGCGAACCGGGCCGACAAGGTCCGCCTGAAGTTCACTCCGTTGCGTGAGGTGCTGTCGGGCAAGCGGGTGCTGCTGGTCGAGGATTCGATCGTTCGCAGCACGACGCTCAAGAGCCTGTTGCACCACCTGCGGGATCAGGGTGGCGCACGTGAGATTCACGTTCGCGTGGCGTGCCCGCCGATCATCTCGCCGTGCTTCTACGGGATCGACATGAGCACGGTGAAGGAACTCTTCGCCCCGAAGTTCATGGCGGGGAAAGTGCCGACGGTCGCCGAGCAAGACGCGATGGCGAAGGAACTGGGAGCCGACTCGCTGTTCTACCTACCCGTCGATGCCGTCGCACGCTGCATCGACCTGCCCGCCGAGAAACTCTGTCGCGCGTGCGTGACGGGGGATTACCCCACACCGCATGGCGAGCACCTGTACCAGCTCGCATTGCGAAACCACGCCGTCGGCAACAACGATGGCCGCACCTACGACCGCCCAGCCGAGCCGATTCCGACCGAACCCCTGGTCTGTGCCGTGACCGACGCGGGGACAACTTGAGGTTGACGATTCACTGTTGAGAATCGATCATTGCGACGAACTGGATTTGTTTAGCCGCGACGCGAAGCAGAGCGCTCACTCGCTCGCCTTCGGCTCGCGGCTAAACTGTTTTTCAGGATGAAACACATGTCTGACAAGCCCAAGCTCCCCGAGCAGCCGTTCTACGCTTACGAACTTTATCCAACTGTCGATACGGCGATTGAGCCCGCCCCGATCAATCGCGACTGGATGGATAACGCCCACCAGCGGCACCCGTACCGGTGCCTGCCGCTGGTGATCGCCAATCAGTCCGGCTGGGTGTTGCGCTCCACAGCCCGGTTCCGGGCGTACTGGTACGGCGGCACAGCCAAGGAAGATGTGGAACTTGAGTTCGACGGTGCCGTGGATAACCGCATCGTCAGTCACTTCGGCAGCGCGGTCATCACGTTCACCATCCCGTACCTGTTCCGCACCCCGCCCGGCATCAACCTGTGGGTGAAGGGGCCAAGCAACTGGATTAAGGACGGCATTCAACCGCTTGAAGGGGTTGTGGAGTCGGACTGGATCGCTTCGACGTTCACGATGAACTGGAAGATCACGCGGCAGAATGAGTGGATCTACTTCGAGAAGGACGACCCCATCTGCATGCTGGTGCCGGTGCCACGCGGTCTGGCGGAAAGCCTCGTCCCGAAGCGTGCGCAAATCACGACCAACCCGGAGTTGCAGGAACAGTATCGCTTGTGGGAGGAGGGCCGCAAGGGGTTCCTCCACGGGCTCAAGACCCAGGACCCCGATGCCGTGAAGCGGGGCTGGCAGAAAGACTACTTCCAGGGCCGCACGCCCGACGGGAAGGAAATTGATGCTCACCAGACGCGACTGAACATCCGCGATTTCGAGAAGGAAGAAGATGAACTGACCAAAGGCCCGTATTAAAGCCCGCTTGATGCACCAACACGGCGGCGGTGGTCCGGCCGGGACCACCGCGAACTCGCGTCATCGCACCGCGTTCACGTCGGCCTTCTGTGCCGCTTCCCATTGTTGGATTGTGCCGATCGGTAGCCAGTAGTTCGCTTTCACAACCTGGAAGCCACCGCGGGCCGCGAGTTGAGCCACGGCGTCCGTGATCTCGTACTCACCCCGTGGTGAAAGCGGCAAAGTCAGGTCGAACACATCCTTCGGAAACACGTACCCGCCGATGTTTGCCAGTTGTGGGGACGGTAACCCTTCCGGCTTCTCCACGATCTGCTTGAGCGAACCATCGGCATTGGGGAAGACGATGCCGTAGCTCTCGGGTGCATCGACGGGGTGCGTGAGAATCCCCATCGGCACCGCCGCGAGCGCCGCGAGGTCTGCCCGCCCAATGAGGTCGTCGCCGTTGAGCACCATCACGCGGTCAGCGGTGACGACTCCCTTACAGCTCATGAGCGCGTCGCCGGTGCCGCGTGGCTCGGTCTGTCGCACCGTCGCCCAGTTGCGGACGTGGGTTTGCGTGCGGAGGTAATCTTCTATCTGTTCCGCGAGGTAATTCACCACGACGACCAAGCGTTCGACCGGCGGGAGCGCCCCGATGATCCAGTCAAGGATCGGCCTCCCTTGCACCGGCAATAGCGGCTTGGGAACGGTGTTGGTGTGTGGGCGAAGTCGTGTGCCCTTGCCTGCGGCGAGAATGATCGCGTCCATGCGGTTCTAGTGTATGCTTGGCGAAGCGAGGGGTAAGCGCGACCTTCGATGGAGCAGCCATGTCGGACGAGAAGGCACTGCTGGCAGCAATCTGGGCGCAACCGCACGAGGACACTCCGCGCCTGGTGTACGCCGACTGGTTGCAGGAGAACGGCGGACCGGCTCAACTCGCACGAGCCGAGTTCATCCGCGTGCAATGCGAACTCGAACTGCTGCCGACCTACGACCCGCGTTACGACGAATTGGAGGCGCGAGAACAGGCGCTGCAAGAGGAGTGGTCCCGGCAATGGCATCAACCGAAAAAGAGGAGCCACCGATTGGTGGAGTTCTCTCGCGGTTTCCCCGTGCTCAGTCTCCAGCAGTATTCCGTGAAACGCCTCGTGAAACTGACTGCGACTCCACTTCGGGCCGCACCGCTCTGGCGTTACCACTACGGCACCACCGGGCGCGACCTGGACGCCCTGCTCGGCTGGCGGAACTTGCACCGGCTCACGATGTTTGCACTTCGTTCACCGCTGCCCAAGGGGTGGGCAACACGACTCGTCGAATGCCCTGGGTTACGGAACGTCTCGGAACTGGCGTTCATCGGGTGCTCAATCACTCCGGAAGAACTGAAACTCGTTTTGGATGCGTGGGTCGGGCGACGGTTAACCGGGCTGTGGTTGAACGAGTGCCCGGTGGGGGATGAGGGGATCAAGGTGCTCGCAAGGCACCCAGCCGCGGCTGGTCTGCGGTTGCTTCGCGTCCACACGGCTGGGTTCACGAGCCGCGGCGCGAAGGAGATTGCCGACAGCGAATACCTGGACCGCGTAAGAGTCGCCACGTTCGGTCACAACCGAATCGGTACCACAGGTGGCCGCCATCTCTTACGCTGGCGTGCGTTGCCCGGCATTCGGGATTTGCACCTGATGCAAACGGGGATCTCACAATCCGTCGAGGCCAAAATTGACGCCGTGCGGAAGTGGCCGAACGGTTCGTGGTTGCAACGGTCGCCTCAGCTTCCCAAGAGTTCAAGCTGAAGAAGCCTCCCGAAGCCGCTTGCGGCCTCGCATTCCACTTCTCGTCCGAAATCACGCCTTCCCCTTGACCGCCAGCAGCGATCGCGTTTACCGTGCCGCTCCGGAATCAGATCGTATCGGAGATGGGCATGGATGCTCTCAGTTCCCCCTGGCATGGCCGGCGTGTTCTCGTCACCGGATGCACAGGTTTCCTTGGTCGGGCCGTGACGCGCGAACTTCTCGACCGCGGAGCCATCGTTGCGGGACTGGTCCGCGACCCCGCTGGCTGCGGTCAGTTCACCCGCGAACAAGCTGCCGGGCAATTCTGGCCCGTGTACGGTCGTGCCGAAGATCGAAGCCGCTTGCACAGTGCGATGGCCGTGCACGAAGTGTCGGCCGTGCTGCACCTGGCCAGCGCCGGCGAACGCGGCACGGAGACATTGCTTCAGGCCGCCGCAAAGTACCACCCGCGTGTTCCCGTTGTGATGGTGAAGCCGGCTGGTCAACTGCGGCTCATGTCGGAAGACGAACCCACTCGCACGCAACCGGTCGGAATCGCTCGTTTCGGCGAACTGTTTGGTAGTGGGGAACGCAAACTCCTCCGCGTCGTACCGCGAACGGTGACGGGCCTGCTCAAAAGCGAAACGGTCGCACCCGCAGACAGCCGAACCCGCGACTTCGTCTTCGTTCGCGACGCCGCCCGTGCGTGCCTGACGCTCGCGGAAACGGTCGGAGCAAGTTGCGAGTCGCTCGACTGCACCTTCCGATCCGGCTGGGAACACTCGGATCAGAGCATGGCGAAACTCGTGGCCGCCGTCTTCGCCGGCAACCAGCCCACGGACGATTCCGCCGAAACGCCCGACAACCCGCTGGGCTGGCAACCTTCGCTCACACTCGGGGCGGCGGTCGCCGAGACGATTGCATGGTATCGCGAGTTTCTGCGAACGCGATCCGTTGGCACGCGATCGGCCGAGTTGCGAAGGGTTGCGTGATATCCCGGCTCGCTGGAGTCGCTACAACATCCCCCATCTATTCACTCGGGGGATCTCATGGCCGCACCCACGCTCGCCAGTCGGCTCGCAACCTACGCTGCGGGCCTCACGTTCGACAAACTCACCAAAGAAGCCGTTCACGAAACCAAGCGGCGGGTCATCGACTCGTTCGCCACCGCCGTCGGGGCGATGCCAGCCGAGGCGTACCACATCGCCCGCAAGTGTGCCCTGCGTGTCAGCGGGAACCCCGGCGCGTCGATCCTCGGTGGCGGCAGTTCCAGCATCGAGTGGGCCACGTTCGTCAACGGTCTGCTCATCCGCTACCTCGACTTCAACGACACCTACCTGAGCAAAGAACCCGCACACCCCAGCGACAACCTCGCGGCCGTGCTGTCGGTCGGCGAATCGGTCGGGGCCGGCGGCAAGGAACTCATCACCGCCGCCGTGCTGGCCTACGAGATTCAGTGCCGCTTCTGCGACGCTGCGAGCCTGCGGAAGCACGGCGTCGATCACGTCACCTACGGGGCGATTTCCTCAGCCGTCGCCGCCGGCAAACTGATGAAGCTCGACGCGAACAAGCTCACGCACACGGTTGGGCTGGCCGGCGTGTGCAACGTGGCACTGCGGCAAACCCGTAGTGGTGAGTTGAGCGAGTGGAAGGGTTGCGCGTTCGCGAACGCCGCCCGCAACGGCGTGTTCGCGGCCACGCTCGCGGCCGAGGGCTTGAGCGGCCCAGCCCCGATCTTTGAGGGCGATCTCGGGTTCTTCAAGCTCGTGTCGCGTGAAGCGTTCGACCCCGCACCGTTCGGCAGTGAGTCGGGCAACGCCGACGGCTACATGATTAACAAGACCTACATCAAGTTCTGGCCCGCGGAGTACCACTCACAGAGCGCCATCGACGCGGCACTGCAAATCCGTGCGGAACTGAACGGCGACGTGTCGAAGGTCGCGAGCATCACCATCGACACGTTCGAGGCGAGCTACAACATCATCGGGAAGTATCCCGAGGCATGGGCACCGAAGACCCGCGAGACCGCCGACCACAGCTTGCCGTACTGCACGGCCGCGGCGTTGTATGACGGCGACGTTTACCTTGAGACGTTCGACGAGAAGCACTTCACCGATCCGGCCCGGGTTGCGTTCACCGGCAAGGTGAAGATCAACCACGACGCCACACTCGATTCGCGTTACCCCAAGGGGATTCCGAACCGCATTACGGTAACGCTCGCCGACGGGCGGAAGTTGGTGAAGGAGGTCGAGTTCCCACGTGGGCACGCCGGCAATCCGATGACCGACGCGGAAGTGGAGGCGAAGTTCCGGCGGGCCGTGGAGCCGAAGTACGGCAAGGACAAAGCCAGCCGCATTCTCGCCCGCTGTTGGGATTTCGAGACGCTCACAAGCGTGACGGACCTGATCCGGCTGTTTGACTGATCAGCCGCCGAAGAAGATCATCCAGAGCCGGCGGAGCAGGCCGCCGGTGCTTTCGGAGGGTGGTGGGTAGCCGGGGTCGATTGTTGCCGATCCGTGACAGGTGAGGCAACTTTGCGCGTCACCGCCCCCATTACCGGGAAGCGTTTTCGCTCCGCCGCAGGTCGGGCACGTGAATGGCATCCACCCGCGTGGCCCGACCTCGTAGTTGTAGAATTTCGACCCTCCGCAGAGCTTGCACTCCGGGTTGCCACGGCAGGGACAGCGGACACTTTGAACCGACATTCGGAATGATTCCTTCGGAGACTGGTGTTCTCGTTCACTTCACCATTGATTCGGGGATGGTCCAGACACAACCAGTGTTGTCCGTGCTGCTGGTGGCGAGGCGGGTTCCACTCGGAGAGAGAACCACGGAGCGGATGGCGTTCGCGTGTTCAACCACTTTGCCGATCAAGCGGCCCGTTGCGAACTCCCAAGCATAGACACCTCGGTCGGCCGAACCACCGATGACGAACCGCCCATCTCGTGTGAACGCGACCCCGTCAGTGTATCTTTCGGTGCCGGGTAGCACCCGAGTTTCGCCCGATTCCAGGTTCCAGAGAGTGATGCCGCCACTGTTGCCAAATCCGACCCACTTCGAATCGGGCGAAACGGTCAATCGCCAGACTGCCGGGTCCGTCGGCATGCTCCGCACCTCGCTCTTGGAGGCGACATCCCAGACCCGGACCGTCTTGTCCATGCAGCCAACAATGAACCGTTTGCCGTCGGGCGTGACTGCGATTCCCCGGCCATCTGCCTTGAGGTCGAACCGGCCAAGTTCCTTGCCGGAATCCGCGTTCCACATCCACACAGCCTTGTCGCTGCCGGTGGCCAGCACCCGGCCGTCGGTTGTGGTGGCGACGGAGATGTACCCGCCGACCTTGGGGGCCGAGAGACTCTGAACCACCTCGCCCTTGGGGTTCCAGACACGCACGACGGGATCGCCCGACCCGCACGACGCCAGGCGGTTGCCTGGCAAGAGGGCCAGTGCCCGCGAGCCGGGAACGGTGTCCGGCAACTTCCACCGACCGACCTCGGCACCGGTTGCCGCGTTCCAGACCATGAGGTGCTTGGCGCCCTGTGCCGCGCCAATGATGCGGGTACTGTCGGCCGAGAAGATCACGTCCTCGGGGGTTCCGACGGGGTTCACCAGCATCGTTGATGGTCGTGGCACTGTTGGCGCAATTGGAAACGGTACAGCCACGCTTGGGAGCATCCACGCATCCGCCGTACCATTCGCTCCGACGACTATGGTTCGCTTCCCATCGTGGGTTGTCGCGATGTCCAAGCCCTGACCGGCCAGCGATGCCTCCGACACGACCGCACGCCCGGCACCAACATCCCACAGTGTCAGGGCGTTGTCGTACCCCGTCGAGAGGATGTGTCGTCCGTCTCGGGTGAACCTCGCCGAGGTGGTGCGTTTCGCCACCCCGAGGAATGTTCGGAAACTGCCGGAGTCGATGTCCCACACGGTAACGCCGGTGCTCGTTCCGAACACCGCGAACCTGCTGTCCGGCGACAAGCCGATGTGTGCCACCGAACTATCCGTGGGTAACCGTTTCAGTTCTTTCCCCGTGTCGATATCGAACGTCCAGACCGCGACAGGCGGTAACTTGCTCACGTCTTCGGGTTTGGCCGAATTCCGTCTCCCGTCCCATGTCCCGGCCACGGCCCGTCGTCCGTCCCGGGTGACCGCGAGCCCGTAGATCGGCAGCGGGGCGGGATCGTACTTCTTTAACACTTCCTCGGTCTCGATGTCCCAGAGCCAGATTGAGCCGTCCACCCCCGATGTCAGGAACCGTCGTCCGTCGGGCAACGCGACCACGGCCATCAAAGCCGCGCTTCCCGTATACGTCCGCAGGCAAGCCCCGCTCGTGATATCCCAGAGCTTGACTGACTTATCGTGACTTGCCGACAAAACTCTCTTGCCGTTGGGCAGCAGCGAGAGGCCACGGATGTTCTGAGTGTGGCCTTCGAGTTTGTGGAGCGACCGACCGTTCCTGGCATCCCACACCCGGACAAGTTTGTCGGTCCCAGCCGTGATCAGTTGGCTGTCATCCCGTGTGAACACAGCAGTTTCAACATTCGTCTTCGCGTTGTCGAAGCGGAGAGCCCGGGTCATCGTGTCCGGAACGTCCGCCCCCTTCGGGTTGATCTGCGGAAGCTTCGGGATTGTCTTGGACTGAGTTTCGTTATCGTCTGGTGTCGGCGTGTTCGGATCGACAACGCGGTTGCTACCATCATCGACGAACGCGAAAGACGCGATCAAGCCGCCGCCAATCAACACCGCCGCCATCAGTCCAGCGATCGCGAACAGTTTCTTCCGGTTCGGGCGTTTCGGGGGTTCTTCGAGTGCTTCTTCGTCATCGGTCGCTTCGAACCGTGTCGTGAACAGTCCAGTTCCCTGGCTCAACGCGGCCACGACGAGCGGTGGCAACTGGCCGGAAGGCATACCCTCGTGATCGACTCCGTCGCCAACATAGGGCAGAAGTTCGGGAATCAGGTCAGTAGCCGATTGGTAACGCTCAACAGGATCCTTGGCCATCATCTTCGCAATGATGGCCGACACTTCTTTGGGCACATCCTCACAAACTTTATGGGCGGGAGGAACAGGCTTTAGTTGGTGAGCGACGAGTTTCGCAGTGGTGCTGCCCTGGAACGGCGGCCGGCCAGTTATGAGGTGGTAGAAGGTTGCCCCAAGGGCGTAGATGTCGGCTCGATGGTCCGCGTTGGCGCTATCCATGAGCTGTTCGGGTGCGACGTAATCGGCGGTCCCCATGACCGAGCCGCCGTCGAGGTCACGCGTGATTCGGTCGTTGTCGTCATCGAAGAACCGGGCCAGACCCATATCGAGAATTTTGACGACGCCTTCCTTGTCCACCAGGATGTTGGCGGGCTTGATGTCCCGGTGCGCAATCCCCTTGTCGTGAGCGTGCTTCAACCCGGCGGCGACCTGCACAATATACCCGCACACGACCGGAACCGGGATTGGTCCTGCTGCCACAGCGAGGCGATCCGCAAGCGACCGTCCCACGATGTACTCAAGAACCAGGTAGTGTGTTCCCTTGTAGCAAGCAACGTCGTGAGCCCGAACGATGTTCGGATGGTCGAGGGCCGCGACGGCACGGGCCTCGCGATAGAACCGCTCGACCATTGCCTTGTCGAGCGCAAGCCGGGGCGGCAACACCTTGACCGCGACCCGCCGCTTCATGTGCGAGTGCTCGGCCAGGAACACCTGCCCCATGCCGCCAGAGCCGATTTGGTCGAGGATGCGATACGGTCCGAGGCGGAAACCCCGGAACTTGCCAAGCAGGAGTGCCTTCGCCTGAAACGCGGTGAGGAGGCCAGCCTTGATGAGTTGCGAAGCGATATCGGCAGGGGCCATGGCGGCCGGAGCCGTCGTGGACTGCTTGATGAATGCACTCAGGGCGTCGTCATCGACGAGTTCGCTTTTCCGGATCAGATCCAGAACTGCGTCGCCGGTGCGAGGCGGCTCGGGCATGGGAGAGTTACCTACTCATGGGTTGACTTCGGGGAGTTCTAAGTTTCAACCCAGCAGTTTATTTTAGCACCGCATGGGAGCGGAATCGAGGCAAAGTGGTTTTGATGTCTCACTTGTAGAGCTTGAGGAACCGGAAGAACTTTGAATATTCTGCTCGTGGCATGAACGCGAGGGCTACTTCCTGCCCTGCGAAAGCGGATTCCGTAATGACGACGTGATTTGGTGTTTCTTTAGCTCGTGCGAACTCCTCGTCCGAGACGCGACAAACGGTCTTGTAGAATGGCCCTGCGAGCCATTCGGCGACTTCGGGGGAGTCCCGAAACTTGAGGTACGCGGCGAGTGATGCGTGCGCTGTGGCCAGAATGGCGAACCCAGTTGGTACCGACTCCCGCACGAGGATGTACATACGAAGCTTGGGCGGAGGTTCTGCTCCTGCGGTCATGGTTGCCTCTCCAGATGTGCAGGCGCATTCGGCTTCGTTATTCGCCGGTTGGGGTGTCGGGTGAATCAGAGGGGGTTGGGAACAAACCGACCATTGGCATCAAGAATCCCGGCAGAAGTGATCCGCCGTCGAGGGTATCCGTTTCTGTGAAGAGTCGCGGGGCGGTGTCGACAGCCGTGTATGCGTACAACTGCCGTAACCGCGGAAACACGACCTACACCAACTCCACTCCAGCACGAAGGTATTCGTGCGTTTTGCCAAGTAAATCCTCCGCGTCGTCAGTCGGGCTGGCGACTTCGACCACAAGGTTTGGGACGATATCGAGTGGATTTCCACGGTAGGGTATCGGCTGGATCTCGGGCCAGCGCTCGAAGGTAATGAACGCCACATCCGGAGCTCGGTTACGCGTGGTGTCTTCGGGCAATGGCACATGAAAGATCATGTCGTTGCGAGCGCGACCACTGTTGGTACGCAAACTGTAAGCAGTCAGGTGGTCTCGGATTCGATTTGCGACTTCACCAGAGAATGCACTCATGGGCGGAATCTCCACGACCTGCCCGTTCACTACCTCATAGTGGTCGGGGAGCTGGGCTTCTGGTAGCGATTCGACGACTGTGGACATGCGATACCTCCACCACGAGTTTACTTCGCCCCAACTCCGGAAATCAATCCTTCGGTTGGGCTGCTTGCGTTCGCATAAAGCTTCTTCGGAATGCGGCCCGCGAGGTACGCCAGTCGGCCCGCGTCGGTCGCGTAGCGCATGGCCCACGCCATCCGCACCGGATCCTTCGCGCTTGCGATCGCCGTGTTCAGCAACACGCCGTCGCAACCCAGTTCCATCGCAATCGACACGTCGCTCGCGGTGCCCACGCCAGCATCCACGATCACGGGGTAATCCGGGTCGCCCTCTTTCAGGTATTCCAGACAGATGCGGATGTTGTTCGGGTTCAGAATCCCTTGACCGCTGCCGATGGGGCTCCCGGCGGGCATCACACTCGCCGCCCCCGCCGCCTTCAGTCGCTTCGCGAGCACGGGATCATCCGACGTGTACACCAGCACCGTGAAGCCTTCCTTCACGAGATGTTCCGTGGCCTTGAGCGTGTCCACAGGGTCGGGAAGGAGCGTCTTCTTGTCGGCGAGGCATTCGAGCTTTACCCAGTTCGCGCCTGGGTTCTCCAGGTTCAGGAGCAGTTCGCGAGCGAGGCGAGCGTGTCGAATGGCGTCGTCGGCGGAGAAGCACCCGGCGGTGTTCGGCAGGATGGTGAGCTTCTTCAGATCGAGAAAGTCGAGGAGACTCTTGCCGTCTTTGTCTATTAGCCGTTCTCGCCGCACTGCGACCGTCGTGACGTCGCACCCGCTTGCTACCATGCTCTGCTGCATCAGCTCGTAACTTGTGTACTTCCCGGTGCCGGTGAACAACCTTGAGTTGAACGTGAAACCACCCACTTTTAACTTCGAGTCGAGAGGGGGAGACACGGAGAGGGGGAGTGGAGGAGACGAAGTCAGGCCTGCGTTCTCTCCCCCTCTCCGTGTCTCCCCCTCTCCCCCTCTGTCGCCGGAGCCGCCCCCCACAAGCGTTACGATTTCGACGGCATCGCCCTCGGAAAGGCGGCAACGCGGGTGCTCGGATCGCGGGACGACGTTGCGGTTGACCTCGACAGCAAGTTTCTTCGGATCTTTACCAAGCTGGTTCAGCAGGTCCGCGACCGTGCTCGGGTCGGGGAGAGTTTTCGGCTCGGCGTTCACGGTAATGGTTGGCATCGTTGTATCTCCGGCAGCCTACACGGTTTCTTCACGCGGTGGATCACGTCAGCATATCGTCTCTTCCGAAGGCTAATGTACAGCCCGCTCGGGAATGCTGCGGCTTCCTTCCTCACCAAACAATTGGTACAACAGGTAAGTACACGAAACCGTAACCCTTTCCCGGGATATCTCCCCGATGAGCGCCGCCGACCCGACGGCTGCCTTTTTCGCCAACCTCCGGGCTAGTGGCCTGCTTCGGCAGGAGCAACTCCAGGAGCTATGGGCGTGGGTTGCCGCCGCGCGTCCGGATGTTCAGGCGCTGGCGAAAGAGGTCAGTCAGCGAGGCTGGCTCACCGCGTTCCAGCTCAAGGAAATCTTCAAGGGTCGCGGTCGCGATCTGACCCTGGACCGGTACAGCCTTCAGGATCTTCTCGGCGAAGGCGGCATGGGCCGCGTCTACAAGGCCCACGACAACCGCATGGGCCGCGATGTCGCCATCAAGATCATTCGCAAGGACAAGCTCACGCACCCCGCCGCGGCCGCGCGTTTCAAACAGGAAATTGAAGCTCTTGGTCAGATGAAGCACCCCAATGTGGTGCAGGTGTACGACGCCGATTTGACCGGGACCACGCACTACTACGTCATGGAGTTGATCGACGGAAAGGATCTGACGAAGCTCGTCACGGAACGTGGTCCGTTGCCAGTCGCTGAGGCATGCGAGTACATCCGGCAGGCAGCGCTCGGGCTTCAGCACGCCTTCGAGAAGGGGTTGGTTCACCGCGACATCAAGCCAAGCAACATCATTGTTTCCGGCAACGGGCTGGTGGTGAAGCTCGTCGACCTGGGTCTGGCGCGGTTGATGGATAACGAGTTCGCAGCGGGTGCTGAGGACGGTCATCGGATCACTCAAGAAGGCTTCGTGATCGGCACGCCGGACTTCCTCGCACCCGAACAAGCCCGCAACCCGATGGCCGTCGATATTCGTGCCGACATTTACGCACTCGGCGGCACGCTCTACTACATTCTCACCGGCAAAGTCCCCTACGAGGGAGCGACCCCGACCGAGAAGTTGCTGAAACACTGCACCGACCCGCCCCCCGGTTTGCTCCTTCAGAGGATGGATGCACCTGCGCAGGTGGAGCAGATCATCCATTGGTGCATGTCGAAGCAAATGGAGTCGCGGCCACAGTTCCCGCTCCAGTTGGCTCAGGCGCTTCAACCGCTGTGTCCGGCGACCACTAATAATTACGCGGGCGCGGCCTCTGGTCGGCACTCTGCTGCGGTCGGCATGCTGAACACGGGGCGACCTCCCATGCAGCCGGGAACCGGGGCGCATGCGCCGCTTCCCCAGCAGTACTCCGCGCCTGCGCCGGGGTATGGCCCACCCCCGGGCTATCCCTACCAGGCGCCGCCTCCGGGTTACCCGCAACAGGCACCGCCCCCGGGCTACCCTCAGCAGCAGGCACCGCCGCCGGGTTATCCGCCCCAGCATGCGCCCCCACCGGGTTACGCGCCTGCGGAACCCGTGCCCGATCCCAACCGCAGCAGTCAGGTGTTCAAACTTCCGCCGCAGACCACGGCCGACGACCCGATTCGTCGGCGTGCGGAGAATGGGTTTCCGTGGAGTCTGGTTCTGCTTGGCCTCGGTATCCTGTTCGTCATTGGTCTTCTCGGGTGGGCTGTGTACTCGCAGTTCCTTCGCCCACCCGAAACGGCACCCGATGCGTTCACCAACACGCTTGGATTGAAGATGGTGAAGATCGAAGCCGGCACGTTCAAGATGGGCTCGGTTGATGGAGAACTGGGGCGAAAATCCGACGAAGGCCCAGCACACGACGTCGTCATCAAGCGGCCCTTCCTGATCTCCGCCACAGAGGTGACTCACAGCCAGTTTCTCAAGGTGATGGGGTCGAGCCCCTCGAAGTCATCGGCGAAGGCGAGCAAGGCTCAGAACCTGCCGGTCGAGTACGTCACCTGGGACGAAGCGAACGACTTCTGCAAGAAACTGACGGAACTGGAAAAGGCACAGCCCCATGCGAGGAAGGGTTGGGCGTACCGGTTGCCCACGGAGGCCGAGTGGGAATACGCTGCTCGGGCCGGTGCGGACCGGCCGTTCACCTTCGGATCTCAGATCATTTATGGGAAGCAATCGTTGTTTCGCCCTTCGGACAAGGACGAACTCGGGATCGGTGGGGAGTTCGGGAAACCGCCACTCCTGCCGCAGGAAGTCGCCAAGACCGACCCGAACGGGTTCGGTCTCTTCGACATGCACGGGAACGTGGCGGAGTGGTGCTCCGATTGGTACAAGGCCGCGTATACGGAAGGTTCCGTGACCGATCCGACCGGGCCGACTGATGGCGATAAGCGGGTGGTTCGCGGCGGTTCGTTCAAGGACGAATCCAAGGGCGTTCGCTCGGCGGCTCGTGCGGGCGTTCGCCCTGGCGACCGTCGGGATGATGTCGGATTCCGTGTCGTCTACGCACCCATTCCGAAGTAGCGGTTTCTTCAAGGCTGAGTGAGTAGGCGACCATGTTCTTCGACCTCAACGGTCGATAACAATGGCCGGGCGAGACAGCACATTTTTGGACAGCTCGCCGTAATGATCCGACCGCCAGTAGTGTTTCAAGTCTTTGGCCGTTATCAACTGTAGTCCAGGCGTGGCGATTGCGGGGTTGCAAAGAACGTACAGGTTTTCCTTGGCGATGTAACCGGCAACGACCAGCGTGTGGCCAGCCTCACCGTTAGGGTAGTCGGGGCCTGTGAACTTGAAATCAATGACAACCGGCCGGCCGGCGTCGAGTTCTGTGCGGAGGAACGCCGTGGCCTTGTCGAACCCGTCATCGTCCGGTGTGAAAGTGACGAGTTTCCAACGGAGGTCGATCTTTCCCGACGCCTTGAGCAGGTCGCCCCAGTCCGTGCCAGTTCCGAGTGGCGAGGGGCAGAGCTTCTTAAAATCCCAACCACCGAGTTTTTTCCCCTGAGCGCGGGCGAGCATTGCACAACTCGTCGCACCGCAGTTATTCCAGCCCTGAGCGATGTGCGGAACGGGTACGATCGCGAAATTCCCCGGATCGGGTTTGCGGCCACGGTACTCGATCAACTTCAGCAGGTCGGCCCCTTGCTGGGCGGCCATCTGGTCCGACGGTTGCGTCGGTTGCCCCGTGGGACCAACCGGTTTGAGCTGGGAAACCTTCGTCCAATTGGCACGGGCTTTCTCGATCTCGCCGGCTTGGAAGTGTAGTTCACCCAGCAAGACCAGTCCGGTGGGATCGTTCAACTCCGCAGCTCGCTCGGCGAGTTTCCTCGCTTCCGAGGCATTCGGAGCGATGCCTTCACCCGAGAGGTAAACCATCGCTGCTGTGGACGCGGCTCGCCCCTGGCCCATCGCTGCGGCCTTTTTCCAGAGTTCCAGTGCCTTCGGAACGTCCTGATCGACTCCCAACCCGGCGAAGTAGCATTGCCCCAAGTTCCACGCGGCGCTGGCGGATTTCCCTGCGGCGGCCTTGAAGTACCCTGCGGCAATCTCGGGACTTCGCTTCACCCCGAGTCCTTGAAAGTACATCCAGCCGACGAAGTCTCGTGCTCCGGCGTCGCCGCGATCTGCGGCGAGGTGTGCCCAGCGCAGGGCTTCGGCGTAGTCCCGCTTCACCCCTTTGCCGTCCCGGTGGCGATACGCCATCTCCATCTGCGCCTGGACGTCGCCTTCGGTCTTGGGTGCGTCGGCACCGACCGTCCCCCCGACGAGCAGGATGCAGAAGCCAATCGCCAGGTTAAATCGGCCCATTTGAGGAAATCCTGGTACGGTTGCGAGATGTCTGCCGGGTTGGAATCCGGGTGCGGAGGCTCGCGGATATCAAGAAAATCGTACCCGCGTGGCCGAGATGGTTCTTGTCAGGTTCCTCAACCCCGACTGCAATCCGCGCACATGTTCTTGTCCGGCATCTTTCCCATCGACTGCGCTCGTCGTCTGGCTTGCGACCCCTTACACTGCGAAATCGCCATTCGACGAATCCGTGTTCGATGTCGCACCCCTCGGGGAAGCGAGTTAAACAACCCTGAATTCCCCTGTGCGCCGAATTCAGTCGCCGCTTAGCAAAACGACAATCTCTAAGTTGGCTCGCGGGTTATAGTAATGTAGTAACGCTGGCCGCAGGGCTGTGCTGTTCTTCCAGCCGTTCCTCACCTGAATCTGCATCCCCAGAGGTTGTCATGAAGGTCAATTGGGGTGGGGTGTTCCCCGCCGTGTGTACGCAGTTCAACGCCGATCAGTCCTTGAACATCCCCGGCACGCTTAGCCACATCGATGCGATGCTCGCGGCCGGTGTTCATGGGTTTGTGATGCTCGGCAGCGTTGGCGAGAACACTGCCCTTGAGACAAGCGAAAAGCGCGATCTTTTCAAGGCCGCGGTCGATCACGTGAAAAAGCGAGTGCCGGTGCTCACCGGTGTGGCCGAGTACACCACCGCTGGCGCGTGCCGCTGGGCGGCCGATGCCGCGAAGCTCGGTGCCGACGGGCTGATGGTTCTGCCGCCGATGGTCTACAAGACCGATAGTCGCGAGACGATCGCTCACTTCCGGAGTGTGGCGAAGGCGACCGACCTGCCGATCATGATCTACAACAACCCGCCGGCGTATAAGGTGGACATCACGCCTGAAATGTTCGCGGAGATGGCCGACGAGCCGAAGTTCGCGAGCATCAAGGAATCGAGCGACAATCCTCGCCGCATCACCGACATTATCAACCTCACCGGCAACCGCTACCTCATCTTCGCTGGTGTCGACGACCTGTTCATGGAATGCATGATGCTCGGCGCGATCGGCTGGATTTCGGGGCTGGTGAACGCCTTCCCGCACGAGAACAAGATGATCTGGGATCTGACCGTGGCCGGGAAGTGGAAAGAAGCACTCGAAATCTACCGCTGGTACACGCCTCTGTTGCACCTCGACACACACGTGAAGTTGGTGCAGTACATCAAGCTCGCGTGCGCCGAGTGCGGTTACGGAACGGAACTGTGCCGGGCACCGCGACTCCCGCTGGTTGGGGCGGAACGCGAAGAAGTGCTGGGGCTGATCCGCAAGGCCATCGCAACCCGACCGAAGCGCTGAGACCCAAAGCCCACCCGTTGCATCGGGTGGGCTTTGGCCCGTCAATCCTTCTTTAGCGAGTTGAAGACCATTCCCGTGAGCAGTTTCGGGTAGAAGTACGTCGATTTCGCGGGCATCTTCTCCAGGTGCCCGGCGATCTGTTCGACGTGGCTCATCGTTGCCGGTGGCACCAGCGTCGCGATCTGGCACGATTTCGCCGCAACCGCGTCGGTCACCTCGTTCAGCATGTGAACATACCGGCACAGGGGCCTGCCGCCCAGCTTCTCCTGAATCAAGCGGTCGATGACGAGCTTGTGCAGAATGCTCACGCCAAGACCGCGCCATTCTTCGCTCTGCTCGGGGGCCAGTTCAGCCATGATTTTCGAGTCGCGGAGTTTCGCGACGAACCACTTCCCGTCGGAAACCGTGCCGAATCCGAGTGCCGACTGCGAGCCATCCATCTGGATATGGTCCCAGGCGGCCTTCGCGTCGGTCCCTGTGCGTTCTACGATGTCGAAGTGATCCGCGAGCACCTCTTGCAAAAGTTCGGATGTCACGCCGTCCAGGCCGCTGATGAGTCGGTGCGTTGGCAGGATGATTAACCCAGGGTCGGTCATGGCGACGAGCATCATCAGTGTGAAGTTCGGGGCGGCTTCGTTGTCGGCGACTTCGCCCGCGGCTTTCTTCTCTTCGAGGTATTTCACGCCGGTTTCGTAGCGGTGGTGGCCGTCGGCGATGTACACCGGCTTCGGCCCCAGCAGGCCAATTAGTGTGCTGATGGTATGTGAATCCGTGATCGCCCACAGGCGATTCGTGACACCGAGGTGATCTTTCGCCACAACGGGCGGGTTCTTGAGCGTGAACGGTTCGAGGATGCGGGCCACTTCGCCTTCGCTATCGGGGTACAGGCCGAAGATCGGCGAGATGTTGAACCCGGTAGCCTGGTACAGCTTCAGGCGGTCGGCTTTCGGGCCAGACATGGTCTGTTCGTGCGCGTAGATCTGGCCTTTGCCGAACGGTTCGAGGCGAACGCGGGCGAAGAACCCCCGGCGAGTGTATTCCTGGCCCTCGGCCGTGAAGGTTTGTTCGTAGATGTAGAGCGCGCGGGACGTGTCCTGACGCAGTGCGTTGTCGGCGATCCACTCGCGGAGGGTGTTGGCTGCGCGGGTATAGCGGTTCTCGGTTTCCGTGTCGCCGGGTTCGTCTTTGGTGAGTTCGAGGCGAATCGCGTTGTACTGGCTCTTGTCGTAGAGCTCTTTCTGGAGTGCGGCATCGACCACGTCGTAGGGCGGCGCGACCACGTCGGACAGCGAACCGACCTGCCCCAGATCGTAACGAAACCCACGGAACCCACGGATATCAGCCATCGTCGTTAGCTCCTCGGCATCGAACGCAATCGGAAACTTCTACTTTACGGACTCGGAGCCAGAAGGTTTAGCGGTTGCCCCCGCTGGGCAACGCGCCGCCCCGCTGGGACTGCCGCTAAACGGATGATGTCTCTCATCAATTTCTCCTTGGCACTCGTGCTGTGGCGCACGATGATGCACCTTCCGAGGTTCGTCGCTCTTGCCTCGGAACTCGTCTTACTATTCGCATCACTGAGGAACTCACAATGCGCACCAAGCTGCTGGCTGTCGCCGCGGTGTTGGCACTCGGCACGGTTGCCCGCGCCGAAGGTGGCCTGACCAAGGGCACCCCGGAATTGAAGTCCGCGTCTGCCCTCGCGTTCGGGACCAACGGGATTCTGTTCGTCGCCGACTCCGCCGGCGCAACCGTGTTCGCGATCGACACGGGCGACGCCAAGTCGACCGGCGACAAGCCCGTGAACGTCGAGAAGATCGATGGGAAGGTCGCGGCCGCTCTGGGCGTGACCGAGAAGGAAGTGAAGATCAACGACGTGAAGGTGAACCCCGCGTCGGGCAATGCCTACCTGGCCGTTTCTCGCGGCACGGGTGCTGGCACGCCCGCTATCGTGAAGGTGACCCGCGAAGGTGCCGTTGAACCGCTGGCACTCAAGGACGTCCCGTTCGCCAAGATCGCTATCCCGGGCCAGGACAAGGGGAAGGCCACCTCGTTCACGGCCATCGCGTTCCTCGACGGCCGCGTGTTCGTCGCTGGCCTGTCGAACGAAGAGTTCGCCAGCACTCTGTGGGCCATCGGCTACCCGTTCAAGGACGCCGCCAAGGGGAGCGCGATCGAGATCTACCACGGTGCCCACGGGGCCGTCGAAACCAAGTCGCCAATCCGGACGTTCGTGCCGTACAAGATCGGCACCGAAGAGAACATCATGGCGTCGTACACCTGCACGCCGCTCGTGAAGATTCCCGTCAGCGAACTGAAGGCTGGCGTGAAGGTGAAGGGGACGACAATCGCCGAGTTGGGTAACCGCAACCAGCCGCTCGACATGATCGCGTACACGAAGGACGGCAAGGGTTACCTGTTGTCAGCGAACTCCGCGCATGGTGTCATCAAGATTCCAGCCGCTGAGTTCGGCACCGCCACCCCGATCACCGCGAAGACCGGGATCGCTGGCCCGAAGTATGAGAAGATCACGGAACTCAAGGACGTGGTGCAACTCGACAAGTTCGACGACACACGTGCGATTCTCCTGGTCAAGACAGCCGCGGGTTTCGATCTGAAGACCGTTCCGCTGCCGTGATTCGATTCGTGCTTGTTGGCGAGCCACGGGGTTGATCCCCGTGGTTGTTTTGTTTCTCGAACCTCACCACGGAGATGAACTCCGTGGCTCGCCATTCCGGAGACGACCGTGTGTCAATTCATCTCGCTCTCCTTGCTCATCGCACTTTCCCCCGCACTGTTCGCCGACGAGCGGCCGTCGGTGGGGGTCACTGCGACCAAGCCCGGAGCACCGGCGATCGTCGAGGTTCGCGGATTACCCAGGGAGATGCTTACGAGGTTGAAGGCGGCGCAACTCACGCCGAAGGAATGGGCACCGATCTTTCGTGTGGTCGTGGCCGGTGGAACGAACGACGAACTCCTGGCACGCACGCCGCTCGCAGGCACTTACACACTCACGGATACGGGCGTTCGCTTCGATCCACAGTTCCCGCTTGTCCCCGGTCGCGAGTACATCGCTGTTCTGCACGACCGCCCCAAGGGGCCGCCGATGCTGGTGACCGTGGCGTTGCCCAAGCCCGTGCCTGGTCCGCGTGTCGCGATCAGTGCCGTTTATCCGTCCGCGAACCGATTGCCCGAGAACACGCTGCGGTTTTACATCCACTTCTCCGGGCCGGTCGCACGCGGCGACGTGTACAAACACTTGAAGTTGATCCGCGATGACGGCGTTGAAGTGAAGGAACCATTCCTCGAACTGCCCGAAGAACTGTGGTCGACCGAGGGCGACAGGCTCACGATCCTTTTCCACCCCGGTCGGGTGAAGCAGGGGCTTGTGCCGCGTGAAGATGATGGCGCTGTTCTTGAGCAAGGTCGCACGTACACACTGAGCATCAGCGACAAGTGGGAAGACACCGAGGGGCGACCGCTGGTGTCGGGCGTGAAGAAGACGTTCACTGCGACAGCATCCGATCACGAGCCGGTCGATCTGGGAGTGTGGGCACTCGCGGCTCCCCGTGCGGGATCGGATTCGCCGTTGATCGTGAAGTTGCCGAAGCCGCTCGACCATGCCATGCTCGGTCGCGTTGTGTGGGTGGTCGATGCGGCCGGAAATCGCGTTCCGGGTGATCTTACCGTTGGCGGCGGTGAGCGCGTGCTAACCTTCGCCCCCAAGAAACCGTGGGCGAAGGGCGCGTATCGCCTCGTGGCCGACACGCGGTTGGAAGATGTATGTGGGAACCGCGTCGGTGAGCCGTTCGAGGTCGATGAGAGGACATCACCGAAGGAACGGACAGGCGAGAAGACCGCCGACCGCGTGTTCACGGTGAAGTGAACTCACTCTTCCTCGGGGCGTGGTCTGTTCGACCATCGTGCCGGTTTCTCGCCAGCCACGATCACGCCCTTGTCTTCCCATCCCATGTACGCAAGCACGTCGCCCGGCGTGTATCGCAGCGTCAGCCCGCAGCGGCGGCGAGAACTGGTGTTCGCCTCCGACCCGTGCAGTAACAGGTCCGAGTGAATCGACGCCTCGCCCGCCTTCAGTTCCACGTACACCGGATCGCCGTACTTCTCCACTTCGGGCACTGTCTGGTTCAGTACGTTGCTCGCGTCCGTCTCACTGAGCTTGTACGTCAGATGGCCAAGAACCTGCGTGCCGGGGATGTACTTCATGCAGGCGTTGCCGCGATCCGCGTCGTCGATGGCCAGCCACACTGTCACCGCCTTCGAGGGTGTCAGTGGCCAGTAGCTCGCGTCCTGGTGCCAGCTCACGGTTTTCCCATCGCCGGGCATCTTGCAGAAGAAGTGCGACCCCCAGCCGATAACGCTCGGCCCCAGCAAGTCGGTGACGATTGCGACGATCCGCGGGTTCGTCAGCACGTCCCACACTCGCCCGTGTCGGAGGTGTGCGGTGCTGATGGAGTAACTGTCTTTCCCTTCGCCCGCGTACTGTGCGAGGAGTTTGTCGAAGTAGGCCCGCAGGTCGGCGGCTTCGGACTCGGAGAAGATGCGGAACGGCATCAGGTAGCCGTCGCGGTTGAACTGGGCAATCCGCTCAGGGGTCAGGATTTTCGGCGCGATGGTTTTGCTCGGGTGAAAGTCGAGCGTGCGGTTCACCGCGGCGAGATCGTCTTGTTCCGGGATGGCGTTGAATGTGGTGGGTGCGTTCACGGATCGACTCCGGAGAGAAGGGGAGCTATCCGCAGATTATGCTGTTCACCGCAGATGTAAAGAAAAAGAGCAGAGGGAAACCCCTCTGCTCTTCTCTTGAGAGGAAATCGCGACTACTTCACAACTCGCAAGATCGGCTCCAGTGCCCAGCGGAAGGTGCCGGAGAGTTGCGCGGCGAGGATGCCCATTGTCGGGACCACGTAGGTGAAGAACGAACCCATGAACCCCGCATCGAGCGAGAAGCGGCCGTTCGATTTGGCAATCCGCCCGATCGCCTCGTCGCGGCCCATGTCCGTGAACACATAGACCACGCAGACCAACCCTGCACCGACGAGCCCGAGCATGAATATCAGCAACAGCCGCTCCGGGTGGAACGGGTACGAGGTTGCCGCGATCAACAGCAGCGACGAACACACCAGCACCGCCAGCATCAGGCTCCGCAATTGAATGAAGAACTGGGCCATGTAGTTGACCAGTTGCGTCGCCGACAGTTCCTCGGCGCGAGTCACCCACTTCGGGTCGGTCGTTGAGGCGTCTGGCGAGGCACCGAACGCCTCGTCCGTCGGGAGCGACTTCCACCGCGGTGAGAGCGCGGCGAGGCACTTCGCGGTCGCGTCCGAAAGCATGTCACGCAGTGCGACCTCGTCGGCAGGGTCGCCGGCCTTCCCGCGTGTGGGATTCGTGAACTCCTGAAGTTTCGCCTCGGCCTGTTCTGCCACAGCAAGGAGTTCACGCATCGACTCCGGGGCTGTCGAATCGGCCTTTGCCGCGTCGGCCAGTTGACGCAACTGGTGAACCGTAATTTGCAGCATGAATGGCTGAGCCGAACGGCTGTAAAGGTGTCGCGTAACCACGCTCGACACCCGCGCCGGCAGCCGCGTGAAGACCCGCATCAGCGGCATCTTTGCCATCGTGGTGAGCAAGCCCTTCGTCTGTCGCCACAGCGTAACCATTTGGAAGATCGTCAGCGCGACGAACACGTAGATGCCCATGAACCCGACTGCGAACAGGAGATCCCACACATTTCCCTCGACGGTTGGGAGCGAGTGCCGCCACAGTGTCGAGGCAGCGACCGCTAACCCCGCGAACAAGCCCGTGAGCGTCAGCGAGTGGCGCTTCCAGAATCGCCCCGGTGTCATCTCCACTTTCAAGCGGCGGTCCTGATCGGTCAGGGGATCGAACACCCGTTCCGCGTCGGACGGGAAGGGCGAAGGCACACGCGAACGGCGGGCAAGATCCTGTCGCTCCAACTGGAAGTACGCCCCGGCCGTGACTGCGGCGCACATCAGGAACAGCGGCGTCAACGGCGACAAGCCCGACGCGAGATCGACGGCACGCACGAAGAAGAGGGCGCGGTGCGATCGGTCGCTGACATTCCAAAACCGGTCGAGGAACACGGCGGTGACCGCGAGCAACCCCACAATGACAACGATGTTCAACACATCCCACCGCCAAGATCGCGAGGCTGGCCCCTGCGCCGGGCGACGGAACGACACGCCACGCAATGCCGTCACCACAAAGGCCACCCACATCAAGGCGACCGTAGTCAGCACGGCCGTGTCTTGCAGTGAGCGGTAGCCAGTGTGCTCAACCCGCGCCGATACTAGCGCGAGCAGCGAAACTGCGAACACGAGTTGTGCACCGAGCAACACCGTGCGGAACACGCCGAGCGCTGAGGCCGGGCCCGCGATTGCCGACCCGACACCCCACACGCCCTGCGCTCGCCAGCACTTGAACGCCAGCACCATCCAGAACACAGTCAGCCCCAAACCAATCAGGTAAAGTGAGCCAGGGTAATCGAGGCCGTTGGGTTCGGGAGCCGTTCCCCCGCTGGGCTTCCGCAAGACATAGCCGTTGGGGTCGTCGTAGCCAGTGAACAACTGAAGGGGCACGAACGCACCGCTCGGCGCGATCATGCTGACCCACACCGGTGGCCGGTCGTTCGGCACGTCCGGACCCGCGGCGAATCCGGGCGGGCCATACTCCAACATCTTGTCGTGGAGCCCGAACGTGGCGAGCGTTGCGTTGTAGTAGCTCTGTGCCGCGGAACTCGAGACGAGCAACCGCTCCGAGGCGTTGGGGTTCGACCACTTCTGCCCCGGTGGGTACAGCGGGTACGTCGAGCCGACGATCACGCCCTTCATGTGGTACAGGTAATCCGGGTGAGCCAGCAACAGGTCGGATTGCGTGACGAACACATGCACGTCCGGGCAGAACTCCCGAATCAGTCGGATGAGGAAGAGCTTGTCGCGGGTGTCGGTCGCCATCACGCCCACGTACCGGAACCGTTCTCTCGAGATCGTCGAGAGGATGTTCTCGAGCACGGCGTTGTTCGCCGCGACCGTGGCCGCGCCGCCCTGAGCCGGCACGCCTTCGGCCACGCCGCCGGCTTCCTCGAAACCACTCGCCGCGATGGTCGCTGTCGCGGGCAAACCCGCTTGTTGATCCTGCTTCCGGAACAACTGTGCGTACTCCGACTTCAACCGCGAGACGTGCAGTGGGAACCGCAGCACGGCGATGTCGTCGGTATTGCCAACACTGGCGACGGACTTGCCGAAACCGGTGTTCGACTCGGTCAGGATCGCCACGCGACCCGGCAAGCGGTCCGCGGCCTTGGAACTGATCTTGTCGGTCGAGCGCGCTCCGTCGCGCTGCGCGAGGAAGTGCAGAACCGCATTCAATTGAATCCGTGCAGGGATGACCGTGGCGGACACCTCGATCCGCTCGGAACTCCACTTCTCACGGAAGAAATCCTTCGTCCGCATCCCCGATGCGTTTCCGACAATCACCTGGAACCGCGCGTTCTTGTGTGGGCACCACCACGATCCGGAATCCGAACCGCGGAGCCAGTCCTCGATCACGAACTGGAGCGAGGTTTGCGAACCTGTGAAGTATGGCCCGATGACGCGGACCGGTCCATCGGCCAGCGTGTCCGACTGCGCGATGAGCTTCAAGCAGCGAGTGAACGCGAGCTTGTGGATGCCGCCGACCGGTGCCTCGCCGACGAGGAACACCACGCACAGCGATGCGTTCTTCACCCCGCGATTCGTATCCTTGCCGTGGCGGAATAGCAACACGCCGGGGGTCGTTTCGCGAAGTTGGGGCGGCTCCTTCCCCACTTCCGGCGGCTTGGCCTTGCGGTCCACATCCCACGGCAGCCACGCACGGTCAAGGACGTAGCCGTCCTTCTCCTGCACGCCGCGCTGAATGGCGTCCACGACCTGATCGAACGCGTACCCGAACGGCGAGTCGATCGGATCGGGGACCGTGGCGATGACGAACTCGGTCTTGTAACCGTGGATTTCCTTGGCGAGATCGGCAGGGGCCCAATCCCCCGGCAGGTTCGAGTGGAAGTCCGAGATGGGCTTGAGCAGTGGGTCGGTGGTCGGCACGCGCGGGCCGCGCTCGGGTTGCTCCGGCTTCGCGACGAGCTTGGGTGCTTCCTTCGCTCCGCCCGCCGCCCCGCTGTTGGGATTGGGAGCGCTGACGGCAAAGACGCCAACAATTCCCGAGAGGACAATCCAGGGAAGCGACTGCCCTCGGGAGCTTTCGTTTTTCTCGGGCTCGGCCATGATCGCTCGATCCGACAGGTAGAGGGTGTTCAAGGGTTGCACACTCTACCCAGAAGCGTTCACCGGCCGCAATCTCGACTGAAACGGGGTGCTTTGGCCGATCAAAGATATGCTTCGTCGCGTTCTCATCGGTTCCACGCGATCTTCCCACCCATGTCTGGAATCGATCTGGAACCGTTGACCTGTATGGAAGAAAGATTGTTAGAGTATTTCTTGTGGCTTCTCACGGCGGTTCAGCAACTCTCGGCGTAACGTGAGCTGATTCATCACCAAACGCCCGAGCGCACTCAGCGCGGCGATTTGCTCCGGGCTCATCCCGCGGACCACGCGATCGACCACGCACAACGACCCGAGAGCGCAGCCCTCGGTGTCGATGAGCGGCACGCCAGCATAGAAGCGAATGTGGGGTTCGTTCACAACGACCGGGTTGTCCTGGAACCGCGGATCAGTCGCGGCATTCCCAACGATCATCGGTTCCGTGCCGCGGATCGTGTACTGGCAGAACGAGACGTTCCTTGCCGTCTGAATCGCGGACAGTCCCACCTTCGATTTGAACCACTGGCGGTCCTCGTCGATGAACGACACAAGTGCGATCGGAGTACCGCAAATGTGTGACGCGAGGAACGTGAGGTCGTCGAACGACTGCTCCGAGGCAGTGTCGAGCACCTGATAACTGCGCAGCGCCGCCAATCGCCGCGATTCGGGATCGGTGGGCGGCCCCAGGAGGCGGGCCGCGCCCTCGTCGAGCAACCGAACCACCTCGCTCGCCGTCTGGATTCGCTCGGCCGGATCCTTGCGGAGCAGTCGCAGGATGAGCGATTCGAGCCATTCCGGAAGATCGGCGACGACTTTGGTCGGCTTCGGCGGTTCCAGGCTGAGGTGCTGCGTGAAGCATGCGATCGCGGTTTTTCCGGCGAACGGCAAACGGGCTGTTACCAGTCGATAAAGCAGGATGCCGAAGGAATAGAGGTCGCAGCGGTGGTCGAGGGGATCGCCGGAGATTTGTTCGGGGGCCATGTACTCGGGCGTGCCCACCGTCTCCTCGGCACCCGTAATTGCTGTCGATCCCATCGACCGGGCGATTCCGAAGTCCGTGATCTTCACCCGCACCTGCTCGGAGTCCGCGAGCGGTTCCAGCAGAATGTTGCCGGGCTTGATGTCGCGATGGACCACGCCCTCGGCGTGAGCTGCGGCCAGACCCGCCGCGACCTGCCGGGCAATGTTGATCGCCAATGGGAGCGGGAGTCGCCCTTCGCGGTTGAGCCGGGTTTCGAGGTCTTCCCCCGACACGTACTCCATCACGATGTAAGGAGCGTCGCCATCCTCGCCGACGGCGAACACTGCAGTGGCGTGGTCGCTGCCAATCTTCGCTGCCGATCGAGCTTCTCGCGCGAATCGCAGACGGTACGTCTCGTTCGACGCGAGGTGGGGGAACAGGATCTTCACCGCGACGAAACGGTTCAACGCGGGGTCGAGCGCCTTCAACACCATCCCCATGCCACCGCGACCCAGCACTCGCAGGATTTCGTAGGTTCCCAGTCGTCGAGGAACGACAACCGCTGGTTTTGGCTTGCAGGCCGAAAAACCCCCTGAACCCGTGTCGAAGATGGCATTGATCGTGTTGTTGGCCGTCTCGTGTGTGCCGGTTGCAGTCGCAACAGGGGACTCCGACTTTTCTGCCGGCCGGAACGCCGAAGGGACTTCGAGACCCGGGAACCGCGTGGCGACAACATCCCGGCACGCCGGGCACTGTTCGAGGTGGGCGAGGATTACCCGACCGTCAAGCGGTGGCCGCGCTCCGTTGAAAAGAGAGTCGAAGCGTTCCGGGGGCGGACAGGGAGAACCCATGGGAGTGCCTTCTCCACGGTCGCTACAGCATTGAGGAGGCGAACTGATTGACCCTTCGCCCACTCGAATTGTACGGACGCGAGGTGCATCGTGTGCGCCCGCCGGGGACTCTCATCGGCGGTTCAGAACAAATCGACCCGCGTCTTTGCGAGACGTAAACGTTGCGTTGAACGAGTTGGCCGTTGCGGTCGCACTGGTGCGGTACTCGCCGAGCAACGGCAGGTTCTGGCTCGCCCCAAGCAGCACGACACCGTCGCCCGTTCCCTCGACGTGGAGTTTCGTGGTGTACCAGAACGGGATGACCTTGGCGAATCGGCCGTGGAACGCGACCCGATACGTGTCCGCGTCGATTTGCCGGAAGCGACCATGCAGCGGGCCGGTGTGCCCGTTCTTGTCGCTGACCCAGTACCCGGACCACCGCCCGGACAACTCCGGTGGCTGTGCGTTGGCGACTCCAGGCAACGTGATAACGAGGAATGCGAGTGCGTAGCGAGACACGGCGAGTATCTCCAGTTGCGGAACAAGGGATACTGTTTTACCTCACCATCCGGAAACACGGGTGTCCAGTGATGGTTGCCTGGAAGTCTGCGGATTCCGCGGGTTGTTTCCTGGTCGTATCAGTTGCGTGAGGCGAGAACGGAAAACGCACCAAGCCCACCCATTGTGATGGGTGGGCTTGGTGCGTTTACTCGCGGATCGCGATTACTCAAGCAGCAGGGTCGGCTCCCAGCCCACGCGTTCGGCGTTGGCCTTGAGCTTCTCGAGCGCCCGGTTCTGAATCTGGCGAACGCGTTCCTTGCTGATCCGGAGCAGATGACCGATCTGACGCAGGCTGTGGGTACCATGACCCGTGAGCCCGAATCGCAGATCGAGAACCTTCCGCTCGCGGGGGCGAAGGTTTTCCATCAGGAAGCTCAGGGCTTCTTGACGTTCGTTGTTTTCCTGCATCACCAGCGTACCGGTGTCCGGCATGGCCTCGGTCAGCTTGAAATCGCTATCGTCGTCGAGGACGGCATTGAGGCTGACGGGCGTGCGGGTGGCGGTCTGGAGGTGCGTCAGGTGTTCGAGACTGCTGCCGGTGCGGCTGGCGAGTTCTTGCGGGCTCGGGAGGTGCTTGCCACCGTGTGCCAGGGCTTCGGATTCCTGTTGGAGGAGGCCGAGTTCCTGAAGGTGGTGTGGCGACAGGCTCACGAGATGGCTTTGGCGTGCAACGGCGATCTGGAGCGTCTGGCGAATCCACCACGTGGCGTAGGTCGCGAGGCGGGTGCCGTGCGAAACGTCGAAGCGGTCGATCGCCTGCATCAACCCACAGACGGCTTCTTGAAGAAGATCGCTGTAGGCGAGGCTATGGTGGCGGAACCGCTTGGCGACGTGTGCCGCGAGGCGGATGTTCGCGCTGGCGAGTCGGTGCTTGTAGTGGACGTAGCGATCGCGAAGACGGCGGACGGCCATCACTTCGCACCGTTCATCGGTGCAGTGCTCGCGGATGAACTGGGCCATGGGCCAGGGTTCGAGGGGCGGTCGGCTTGCCTGGAGTTCGCGGTTGAAGGTTCGGACCAGCACCCGGACGAGTTCGCTCTTGCAGTCCCAAAAACTGGTGAGCAACTCCCTCTCTTCTTCTGGCGTTAGCAGGTCGGACGAGAAAGTCGTTAACGAAGAGTCTTCCACCTTGGCTGACTGTCCGGATCGCTTACGCCTGACGGTTTTCATGGCGGCCTTTCTCAGGGTCGCAACGAGTTTGGAATCTTGGAAGGTTACCGGGTTCCCGACCGGTTCTTACACCCCACCGGGGGTATTGCGCGTTCATCGCGCGGGTATTGCTACTACGCATCATCTCTGCTGCAGTTCAACACAATCGCGTCCAGAGGGTTCCGAAAAAGCCGGCCACCGGTGCGGAGCACGCAGCTCCTGGTGGGAAAAAAATCCCGACTCAACTGAGGGTCACATCGGTCGGCGGAAGATGCCGAAACGCTTGCACGCAGGTTGGCGTGGTGGCGGTTGGGCGGTCCGTCGAGCGAGACGGTTCAGTTGAGCCGGCGGGCGGCTCGGTTCGCTCTGTCTTCGATCCGTCTTCCTTGCAGCTTGCACTCTCAACATTCATCCATCGGGCTTTTGCTGCGTTACGTTCAGCTTATGCCCAATTTTCGAGTCTCAAGTCGTTCTGAAATCGACTTGATTCTGTCGGCCCGTTGGCTGACAAATCCGCAATGGTGTTCTTGCCGTGGCGTCTCTGGTTCGGATAATAGCTTTTCGGAGCCGTTATCTGTGAACCTTTGACGTTGAATTCCCTTCCAGGGTTCCTGAACGTGCATCCATTCGGCCACAGCCATCAACCGGGGTCACCCCCATCGGAGTCCCGATTGTAGGCGAACTTCTCTCCGGGATCAAGAAACAAGATCGGCAAATTCGCCATTTTTTCCGATAATCATCGTCATCGTCGTTGCTGCTCAGACTTTCGGTAAAGTACGAATCAATCGTCCGACAATCTTGCTCGGGCACATCCGTTGATTCATGCGGACTCGTCAGATTCAGTCCGACACAGTAAACATTCGTATTTCCCCAACCGTGAACTACAGTTTCCAACGGTTGTGCCTTCTCGCCCGGGCGCGACGTTCGTGTCGATTCCGCTTTGTGTCGGGGTGGGATCGATCCCCATGCAAAATTCTGGGGAGGCTCTGGGGCGTCAGTCGCGGTTATGAACGTCACTCGATATAAGTGCTCGATTCTGTTGGTGGACGATGACCCGGGTGTTCTCTCCGTGCTGACCGCGCAGCTTGCGAACGACTTCGATGTCTCGACGGCGTGTACCGCAGCGCAGGCGCGGGGAATGCTGGCGAAACGCTCCGTGGACATGGTTCTGTCCGACCTCTCACTACCTGATGAGCCAGGGACTACTCTGCTCGACTGGGTCCGTCGCACCGCTCCACGAACGTTTCGAATTCTTCTCACGGGCACGGCTCGGCTGGAAGACGCCGCGGATGCAATCAACCAGACGCAGATTCACCGGATGGTTCTCAAACCGTGGCGGGGCGAGGATCTCCTTCAAAGCCTCCGCGCCGCCCGAGGTACTCTGCTTTCCGAACGCAGCAGCGAGCAACTCAACGAGGACCTTCGCAGGTTGAACCAGGAACTCGAAAAGCGTGTGGCCGACCGTACCCAGGAGCTGGAAGCCGCGCTCGCCCTGATCCAGCAGAAGAACACCATTCTCGAAAAGATGGCTTTGACCGATCCGCTGACCGGCTTGCCGAACCGCCGGGCGATCGACCTGATTGCCCGGAAGGAACTGCTTCGCCGCGCACGTACTTCGTCGGCTCTGACCGTCGCGTTGATCGACGCCGACCACTTCAAGAACATCAACACCGAGTTCCTGCATCCGGGTGGCGACCATGTTCTCGTCTGGCTCGCGGGGGTTCTTCAGGGGGCGGTTCGCACGTCCGACTCGATCGGCCGCGTGGGTGGCGAGGAGTTTCTTGTGGTTGCGCCGTCCACCGACATGGCTGGTGCGGAGAAACTCGCGGAGCGGTTGCGGACGGCAGTCGAGTCGGGGAAGACGATCTACAACGGGCACGAAATCCGAATCACGATCAGCCTGGGCCTGGCCGTTTGCGAGGCCGACGTGATCGCGGGTTACGACGTTCTCCGGGACTACGCGGCCGAGGCTGTGAAGCAAGCGAAGGACGCTGGTCGAAACCGGGCCGTGATCCGCAAGGTGGTGCCGCCGCCGATCATCGCGACGTGAATGAAGCGGATCAGAGAAAAGGGTGATCCGCAGATTACTCTTTGGATGAGGGTGAGTTGGCAAGCCGGGAGCGTAAGCGACCGGAGTTGAGTTCATCGATCAACCGAGTCCTCTTCTGTCGAAGCAATGGCACGCGGATGAAGAGGATGAAGCGCGGATGGAGAGGATCAGAGAAGAGAATTAACCACAGAGAGGGTCCCCGCTCAGCGGGGCAAGAGAGCACAGAGAGGAAACCCAACACCGAGACGATGCAGGGTTTGAACACACAATCTTCTCTCGGCTTTTTGTCTTGTCTCTGTGCTCTCTTGCCCCGCTGAGCGGGGACCCTCTCTGTGGTTAATCCTGGTTTTTGTCTGATCCTCTTCATCCGCGGTCCATCCGCGAGATCCGCGTGCCATTGCTTCGATCTCCTTCCTCCGGTCGTGAAGCAGAAAAACGCTCCCGGCTCGCCTGGCAATAAATCACTGTGCCATTGCTTCGTGTCTTACTCCGACCCCGCAATGCCATAATCACAAAGCGTGTGTCTTGGCATCAGTGGTTGTACACTCTCGCATCTATCGGGTAGGATAACGCTCTCGCCTCAAGTTCCCGCCGCTACCACTCCGTAACGGAGTTCGTCCGATGCTCACCGTTCTTGGCCCACGCGCCCAATACTGCGATGGCGTTTCCCGCCGGTCGTTCCTCCAGGCCGGTTCGCTCGCGCTGGGTGGCCTTACGCTCCCCGGGTTGATGCAGGCTGAAGCGGCCAGCGGCAAGAAGACGCAGAAGTCCGTCATCATGGTCTACCTGTCCGGTGGGCTTGCTCACCAGGACACGTTCGACCTGAAGCCGAACGCACCGGCTGAGGTGAGGGGTGAGTTCAAGCCGATCAACACGAACGTGACCGGCGTGCAGTTCGGCCAATACCTGCCGAAGCTCGCGAAGATGATGGACAAGCTCATTGTGCTCCGCTCGCTCGTCGGGCAGGCCGATGAACACAGCTCGTGGCAGAGTTACACCGCGACGAGGATGGACATCGCGAAGCGCGAGAACAAGCCGCACTTCGGCAGCGTGGTTGCGCGGATGCAGGGGCAGATCGACCCCGTGATTCCGGCGTTCGTGGACCTGTCGCCGACGATGCAGCACAAGCCGTACAACTCGCCCGGTGCCGGGATGCTGGGTCGCGCCGCCGCACCTGTGAAGGTGGATGGCGACGAAATCGCCGTGATGAAGAACCTCGCCGTGACCCCCGCCGAACTCCGCGACCGTAAGGTGCTGCTGGAGAACCTCGACGCCTTCCGCAAAGCCACGCTCGCGAAGCAGACCAACGCGGTGGCCGCCGACACATTCCACGATCGCGCGTTCGACGTACTCACGTCCAGCAAACTGGTCGAAGCGCTCGACGTGACCCGTGAACCGGAGCAGATTCGCAACCGCTACGGTCGCGGGTCGCCGAAGCACATGGGCGACGGTGCGCCGATGCTGAACGACCAACTCCTCATGGCTCGCAGACTCGTCGAAGCGGGTTGCCGGGTGGTCACGGTCGCCTACGGATTCTGGGACACGCACGGCGGCAACTTCCGCCATCTCAAAGAGCACCTGCCGTTGTTCGATACCGGCATCTCGGCGCTGATCGAGGACGTTTACGCACGCGGCCTGGGCGACGACGTGACGGTCTGCGTGTGGGGCGAGTTCGGTCGCACACCGAAGATCAACAAGGACGCGGGCCGCGATCACTGGTCGCGGGTGAACTCGGCGCTGCTGGCCGGTGGCGGCATGAAAGTCGGTCAGGTGATTGGCAGCACGGACAGCGCTGCGGCCGAGGCGAAAGACGAACCGATCCCGTATCAGAGCGTGCTGGCAACGGTGTACAAGAACCTGGGGATCGACCCGCACGCGATGGTCTACGACGTGAGCAACCGCCCGAACCCGATCCTCCCCGGTGGCATCCTTCCCATCGACAAGGTGTGATTGCTTGCGACGGGAAACGTTTTTGGCGAGCCGCGACCCCTCTCTTGGGGTCGTGACTCGCCAAATTGTGACTCCACGCTGGCGGAAACCTTCGCGCACATCACGATTGCAGATTCTCGAGCATTTCACGCAGCGGGACGAGGCGCTGGCCGCGGACGTCCTCGATCTTGAAGACCTTCAGGAATCGTCGACGCAGTTCAGCCTGTAACTCATCGACCGCGGTCTTCGACGTGCTCACCAGCGGGATGCAACCGCCCGCTCGTCGTTCGTGGCCGCCCGCTCGGCCGAGCTTGCCGACAACTTGTCGCAACAGTTCGCCGCCCGAGGCGTGCTCAATCGCGGCACGCAAGGACAGGATGAGTTTGTCGCCGCAGACGCCGCCACACACGGCCCAGTCCACCTGCTCGAACCGGATCATGAAGTCAACCACCTCGGCGGCCTGTTCCGGTGCCGGGAGGTCATCGACCCAACTGATGATGAGGCGATCGTAGATGAACGAGCTTTGCAACGCCTGGAGCAGCACTTCAAAGTGACTGTGCGGCAAGCGGGCGTTGCGGATCTGAGCGATCAAGTCTTTATCGGCCAGCGGATACAGGTACAGCAAGGCTTCGTCGTCGCCGGGGCCAGCCTCGCGGGGGTAGCCTGTGACCTCGGTTTCGATGCCATAGAGCAGGGCGGTAGCAACCTTCTCCGTGATCGGAACGTCCTGCTCGATCAGGTATTTCGTGACGACCGTGGAGGTCGCACCTGCGGTGGACCGGATGTCGGTGAAAGAAACGTTTTCGAGATCGCCTGGTGTGTCGTGGTGGTCGAGAACCGCGTAGATCGGCAGCGATTCCGAGAATGTGTGTCGCCCGGTGTTGGGCTGACTATCGACCATGACGATGGCGTCGTCGGGTCGCCAGTCTACTTCCTCGATAGGAACGAGGTCGAGATTGAGCCCTTCCACCATCGCCTTGTTCTCGGCCCGGCCGATGTGCCCGTCGCGGGTGATGAGCGTTGGCTTCGTCAAACGGTGTTCGACAAGGTGCGCGAGGCCGAGCATGCTGGCCAGGGCGTCCGGGTCGGGGTTAACGTGAGAAACGAGAACGACACGTTCCGTGTGTTGCAACCCGGAAAGGAAACGGTCCGACCGGCGTTGACCGGTGCTCGACCGAGGAACCGTATCCGAGTCGGCGCTTCGACGCGCCATAGTGGGGGGAACCTCCAACAGTCGGACCGTCAAATCCTGCGACGGGTCCGGTGGGATACAAATGGCACCATCCTGGCCCTGGTCCTTTTTACCGTCTTTGGGCGATGTTGCCAAGCACAGCCGGCTTGGCTGTGGCTGTCTCAAATTTGCACAGGTGAAGGGGTTAACGTTCTGGCAAAGTGGTGGTCACCCGCTGTCAGGGAGCTCGGAATCTGCACACTGGGAAACTCGCTTGAACTCTGCGATGAATGGTTTACCCTGACAGCAGTTGCGCTGGCCTAGTGAGGTCCGAGCCCGAGCGCCCAGCGAGGATTCTGGTTTGTCCTCGCTGGGCGCTCGGGCTCGGACAATTCACAAAACGGATCGCGGTGTGCCTGAGAGCCCGTCTCAACAGATCTCCCTTCGCCCGTATTCCCGGTTGCCCCTTCGTCGCTGTGAGATATCACACTCATGGCCAACACACACTACCCAACCTCTGACGAGAGCTTCCCATGAAAGGCCATCCTGACCTCATCAACGCACTCAATGGTGCCCTCACCATCGAGCTCACGGCCATCAATCAGTACTTCATCCAAGCCAAGATGTGCAAGAACTGGGGGTTCATGAAGCTCGCGGCGAAGCACTACGAAGAGTCGATTGGTGAAATGAAGCACGCCGACAAGCTCATCGAGCGAATCCTGTTCCTCGATGGCACGCCGGAAATCGCACGCTACGATGTGATTCGCGTTGGAGCGACCGTGAAGGAGCAGTTCGAGAACGATCTCAAGCTCGAAACCAGCGGCGTGAAGGCTTACAACGAACTGGTGAATCAGGCCATCAAGTTGCTCGACAACGGCACGCACAAGCTCGCTCTCGACATCCTGACGGAGTCGGAGGAACACGTCGATTGGCTGGAAACGCAGCTTGGATTGATCGAGAAGGTCGGCGAGCAGAACTACCTGACCGAGCAGATCGCAGGCGAAGAAGACGAGGCGTAAACCGCCAGGTATTGCGAGATTTCCCGGTGGCAGCAGCAACAGCCGTCACCGGCCTCGGTCGCTGTGCGGACGTCCTTGACCGTCCGCAGGCCGAGCGTGATGACGGCGCTGATGATGGTCTCTTCGGTCACGCCCAAACAACGGCAAACGATCCGGTCCGGGCAGCTACCAACACTCGCGCAACTGCGGCATTCCCCGCCGCACGGCGTGGTAGCTGTGATGTCGTCTGTAGAGAGTTCAAGTTCCATGACGCGGAACGCTATGGGGCGTTGGGGTGGGTATTGAGATTGCGTCTCAAGGAATCATACCCCGGCGTTCCGGCGGTTGCAAGCCCTCAGAAATGGAAATTTCTACCAGGTACGGCGAGCGGGGGACGTGAGTCCCCTGATGCCTTTGTGACATCAGGGGGCTCACGTCCCCCGCTCGCCAAAAATCATTACAGATTCACACTTTCGGTGCTTCCACGGCCACCGGCGCAGGTTTCTCGTCGGGAAGTGGCGGCACGAAGATCGCCTGGATCAGAAGCAATCCCGCCCCGACCACCAGGCAACAATCCGCCACGTTGAAGACGGGCCAGTCGATTCTGTAAAAGAAGAGGAAGTCGCGCACGCCGTTGAACACGAGGCGATCGTAAAGGTTCCCCAGGGTGCCACCCAGGATCAGCCCCAGCGCGACCATCAGCCACTTCTCGCGGGCGGTCTTCCGCTGCAAGCCCCAGACAAGAATGGCGATCGCGGCCCCCACGCTCACCAGTGCGAAGACGTTGTTCGCCAGCCCCTTGTGTTCGCCGCCAAGCCCGAACAGCGCACCGTGGTTTACCCGTGGCATCACCGGGGCGCTCCACGTTTGGAGGCCATCGAACCCGCAATCGCAAAGCGGGGCCGTTGGGTCGAACTGTGCCGTGAACATGAACCACTTCGGCACGACATCGTAAGAGCCGGAATGGCCTTCCACCACCTGGCCCTCGTTGTAAAGCCAGCGAAACACGCGGTATTTGGTGACCAGATCTGCCGTCAGCCCGACAACCGCGAGGGAGATGAGTATCCAGCGATAGGTGCGGTCGTTCATGGGAAAGGATCTCGTGCGCGGTGTTGCGGCCGGATTCACGATAGACCCGTTGTCCGGAGCCGTCAAGGAACCCGGAACCCGCGATTGCGCTATAACCCGCACGACCCCCGAACTCAATCCGAATCGGGCCAGGCAGACGCCGACGTGGGCTTGACCCGAATCGACCCTCGCGGAATGATACCGACAAGGGAAATTCTGACGCATGGATGTTTGTTCTGCTTGTGACGGTCGCCGGGGTTGACCCGGGATTGAGGGCAGTTGCATGGGGCGGCACAGTGCCGGACTGATCGCGGCCATGCTGGCACTCGCCGGTTGTAAGAGCACTACGGACCAGAAGTCGTCCGACCGCGATCCGCCCAGCCTTTTGAGCGGTCGATCCAAGGACAAAGACAAGAACAAGGACGCCAAGGGGCCACAGTGGCTCGACCCCGTGTCGAAGTTGCCAGGGACGACCACGTCCGTGCCGACGGGTGGTTCGTGGGCCGATCCCAAAACTCCTGGCTTCGATGCCAAGACCGAAGCCCAGGACGGTGTTGGTGGCAAGGTCGTGGACGTCTTCAACCGCCCCGCGAAGAACATCTTCATTCGCGTTGAGGCTGTGAACGACCCACCCGGCGCTGCCGCGAAAGGCATTTACACCGACAACAACGGCTACTTCTTCACCCGTGGCCTGAAGCCCGGGACCGCGTACAACCTCACGGCCGAAGCCACCAAAGAAGGGAAACAACTCACCGGGACGGTTCAGGCTCGCGTGCCCAACCCCGTGCTGACGATCATTTTGCGGGAAGATCTCGGCCTGCCGCCCGCACTCGGTCCGAAGACGGGTGGCGAACGAGCAGTAGAAGGGTTCCCGCCGCCACCACTGCCTGCGGACGCTGACCGGATTCCCGCGACAGGGTTCGGCCCAATCTCGCCAACCCGGCCACCGTCGGATGGTGCCTACAGTCCGGGGGCTGGTGCGAGCAGTCCCGTCCCTGCGTCGATTGGCGGCCCAACACCCAAGCCGGGGTCGGGGCCGACTCCCGAGCCCGACGACCTGACCGTACCCTCGAAGCAAGCGCGACCCGAGAACGTGGCGGGCGGATCGCCTTCACCGTTCACGCCGCCAGCCACAAACATTCCTGGGCCGCCGGTGCCGACGCTGCCGTTGCCCCCCGGGCCAGTTGTCGATCCGAAGCCTGTGAAGAATAGCCGGGGGATGAGCTTCCGGCTGATTGATACGCTCGAACGGAACTGGAACTTCCCCGCGGACAAGTCCGGCTCCGTGGTGCTTGTCGAGTTCGTCACCACCGCGTGCCCGAACTGCAAGCCGGCGGTTCCCGTGCTGAAGGAACTGCAAGCGAAGTACGGGGCTTCGGGTTTGCAGGTAATCGTGGTTCTGTGCGACGACCTGCCCATCAAGGAACGTGTGGCGTCCGCGGTCCGCTATTCGAAGAACAACAACACGAACTACCCGGTCTTCGTGGAAGCCGGCGCGACCGCTGGCGGGGTTCGTGACCTCCTGGGAGTGGAGTCGTACCCGAGCGTGGTATTGCTCGATGCCCGCGGCGTGGTACTGCTCGAAGCGGCCCACCCGGTCAACAAGAAACGGGAACTGGAAGCCGCCATCCGCAAGGCACTCGGTAAGTAATCCGACCGTGAAGATTGTGTGTAGGTGACCCTTTTCGCGTATTGCGCTTTGACAACGACCCGTTGTCCGCTCATCATTGAGCGTTCACATCCGACCTGCGCTCGACTCTCCCGCCCAGTTCGTTGGCACGGATGGACTCGCCACATGAAGTTCTCCATCTCTCCCGTTCGTTACTCTGCTGCATTCTTGGCGTGTGCCGCCGTGTTCCCGGCGTTTCTTGCCGGTTGCGTTCGCAACTCCACCAAACCAACTTCCCCCACGCTCACGAACACAAAAGCCGTTGACCCGAAAGAAGAATCGCGCGAAGAGCGGATCGGTCGGCGGCTCATGGAACTCCAGCCCGGAATGCCACAGACGAAGGTCGAAGAGATCCTCGGCCCCCCGAACGCGGATGTCATGCAATCAGCCGGGTTGGATGGGCTCTCGATGGCTGGCTACCTGTGTGTGCTTCCCGATAACCCCGCGGCCGGGAATCGCCTCATGGTGCTGTACTACGACACGACCGTGGACCCGCCGCAATTCATTGAGATGACCGGGCCGCACTTCCCCGGTGAGAAGTGAGCCAAGACCCACACTCTGGTCCGAGCCCGAGCGCCAAGCGAGGAGAGACGCGAACCCTTCGCTGGCGCTTTCTGAAGCCGCGATTTGTGGAATTTGTCTGGGTTTCAGCCTGAAAGGCTGTGACAACGTAGCCCAGGGCAAGACAGCGAAGCTGTCGCCGCCCTGGGTTCGATCAAACGGCGTCCGCACCCTGAAGGGGTGCGACAAGCGTGTGCAGAGAAGTGGTTGTCCCACCCCTTCGGGGTGAAAACCTAACTAAAAGCCACGCCCAATACCGCAACTTCACCAGCGTTCCCGCTTGTGCCTTGGTGGTCATTTCACGGCCCGGCGTCGTGCAGAATCTCGCAGAGTTTGCCCAGCAACTTTCCTTCGCGGCCAGGACCGATTCCCGTGGGGAGTGGCACGTTGTTCACGAATATTGCGAGATACAGCGGCGTTCCCGCCTTGGTGGTCATCGTGCCGGCCAGGGCCTTGCTTTTGAGCAGCACACGTTCGTTCGCCGCGTCGAACCACACGAGCGTTCCCGTCTTGGCGAACACCTTCCCGCGAACGGGGCTATCCGCGCCGACGACATCGGCGAGCGTGCCATCCACACCCATGATCGGCAATCCCGCCTTGTATGCGTCCCATTCCGGTCGCTTGGCCATCCCTTGCAGCAGTTGAACGGTCGCTCGCGCCGTGACGTGATCCGCGGATGCACCACCCGCACCGCCGCCGAATGAGATCTGCGATACATCCACGCCTAGCTTCTCCAGGATCTTCCGTTCCTCGCGTAAACCGGCCTCCACGGTCTCCTGCCCCTTCGACGCCGCGATCAGGCACGGTAGCGTGCTGGCGTACAGGTTGTGGCTCACCTTGAGCGTGACGGCAATCGCCTCGCGGAATGGCGGCGACTGGAACGACGCCACTTTCGTCAGTTCCGCGTAGGCGTCCTTCGTTGGCAGAATGGTGAGTGCCTGTCGCAGCACGGCAGCGCTCGGCTTCACGCCGTTTCGCCGAAGTGCTTCGATAAACAGCGAGCGGGCGAACTGCGTGGGATCGTCGATTGGGTAGATTCGCAACAGCGGCTTGCTGCCTACCGGGATCTTGCCGCGAACGGCGAACTGGTTCGCACCCACCGGCAGCAACTGAACCGACGCAGCCGACTTCTCGTCGCTGGTGGTGACAAGCGAATCGCACTGGTAGTAACCCGATTCGGGCCGCGTCGTGACCTTCGCGGGGTCGCCGGGTTTGGCTCCGGGCGCGATCAGGATATCGACGAGGTTATCGTTCACGAGAATGGGCGAAACCGCGTCGGGGCCGCTGCCACTGCTGCGAGTGCGGACGAACAACCGGTCGTCGATTGCAATCTCGCCGTCGATCTGGTTGATCCCCGCGGCCTTCACCTGCTTGGCGAGATCGTTCAACGCCGCGAGTGGGTCGGTGTCCGTCAGTGCGCATTCACCCAGACCGCTGTTGGCGTAGGTGTGGTCGTGGTTCTGGAAGACGGTCTTGCCGTCCTTCGTTCGCCCGCCAAATGTGAGGTCGCCAGCGGCCACGAGGATGAGGTCGCCGTGAAGCGTGCCGTTGACCCGTGCGCCACGCTGATACACGACAGTTTCGGCTGTGGAATCGGGCCCGATGGCGACCAGCGCGGCCGCACACGAGAACAACTTGGTGACCGACGCGGGAGCGAGCATCGCCTCGGGGTTGCGTTCGTACACGGTCTCGCCGGTCTTCGCGTTGACGACGACGATTCCCCACGTTGCGTGCTTGTAGTCCGGCCCTTCAATCAGGGCATCGAGTTGCTTCGCCAGTCCGTTTGGCGGCGCAGCGGGTGCGGGAATGCTGACGAGGCCAAGCGTGAGTGGAGCGAGGAACAGAAAGCACGCACGGAACACGGCAACCGCCTTTCGCATGGGTGTCGTTGAGCGGAACTGCCATCGTAACCCGACACTGGCGAACTTGCGAGATGCACGCAACCTACCGCGAAGCCGCAAGCGGCTTCGCGCTTGCGGCTTCGCGCTTGCGGCTTCGCGCTTGCGGCTTCGCGCTCTCGTAGCCTGCCATTTCGCCGCATCCCGTCCAGACTGCCCCTGCCACAATGTCACCATTGGCGATTGTCGCGCCGCACAATGAATTCCTAAACCTTAACCCGTCAACGACTAATAACACGTCGATTGCGCGGCACGTCTCTTGCAGGGACCGGTTCCGATCCCCACGACCATTGGGCGAATCGAAAGGACACTCCACATGGCATCCAAGCAGCTTTCCTACGCCGACGACGCCCGACAGAAACTCCTCAGCGGAGCGAGCAAGCTCGCTCGCGCTGTCCGTGCCACGCTCGGGCCACGCGGCCGTAACGCCATCCTCGATAAGGGCTGGGGCAGCCCGACGATCACCAAGGACGGCGTCACCGTTGCCGAAGACATCGAACTGAAAGACCCATTCGAGAACATGGGCGCGCAACTCGTCAAGGAGGCCGCCAGCAAGACCTCTGACGTGGCCGGCGACGGTACCACCACCGCGACCGTGCTCGCCGAATTCATCTTCCGCGAAGGGCTGAAGGCCATCGCCGCTGGCGGTGACCCCATGGCCGTCACTCGCGGCATCCAGAAGGGCGTCGAGGAAGTCGTCAAGGAACTTCACAAGATCGCCGACCCCATCGACCCGAAGGATAACAAGGCGATCACCGAAGTCGCCACCATCGCGGCGAACAACGACAAGGAAATCGGCCAGAAGCTCGCCGAGGCGATGAAGAAGGTCGGCGCGAAGGACGGCGTCATCACCCTCGAAGAAGGCAAGACCGCCGAAACCGTGGTCAGCGTCGTTCAGGGTATGCAGTTCGACCGCGGCTACCTGTCGCCACACTTCGTCAACAACGAAGCCGAAGTGACCTGCGAGTTCGATAACCCGTACATCCTCATCTTCGAAGAGAAGATCAGCAACGTGAAGTCGCTGATCCCGCTGCTCGAATGGGCACGCCAGCAAAAAGACCCCTTGGTCATCATCGCCGAGGACTTCGAAGGCGAAGCACTCGCGACGCTCGTTTACAACAAGCTCAAGAGCGTGTTGCGAGTGTGTGCGGTGAAGGCTCCTGGCTACGGCGATCGCCGCAAGGCCATGCTCGAAGACATTGCTGTGCTCACCGGCGGCAAGGCGATCATGAAGGACACGGGCATCGTGCTCGAATCCATGACGCAGCCGACGCCTGAGCAGCTCAAGAAGGGCAAGGCCGCCGAGCCGACCGTCGTCGCCAGCCTGGGCCGGTGCAAGAAGATCCGCATCGACGCCGAGAACACGACGATCACCGAAGGCAAGGGCGAGCAGAAGGCCATCGACGGCCGCGCCGAGTTGATCCGCAAGGAAATCACCCGGACCGAGAGCGAATACGACCGCGACAAGCTGCAAGAACGGCTCGCGAAGCTGGCCGGCGGCGTTGCCGTCATCAAGGTTGGTGGCGCGACCGAAACCGCCATGAAAGAACGCAAGGCCCTCTACGACGACAGCCTGCACGCAACCCGCGCGGCTCTCGCCGAGGGGATCGTTCCTGGCGGCGGCGTCGCTCTGCTGAACGCTCGCAAGGTGCTCGAGAAGGGTATGAAGGGCGACGGCGACGAGGCTCACGGCCTGCGAGTGCTGTACAACGCACTGGCCATGCCGATCCGCATGATCGCCGAGAACGCCGGCCAGGACGGCACGGTTGTCGTCAACAACATCTCGAAGCAGAAAGACAAGAACTACGGGTACAACGCCGACACTGACACGTACACCGACCTCCGCAAGGACGGCGTGATCGACCCGGTGAAGGTGACCCGCAGTGCGCTCCAGAACGGTTCGAGCGTCGCCTGCCTGCTCCTCACCACCGAGTGCATGATCGCCGACATCCCCGAGCCAAAGGGCAAGGGCGACCAGCACGACGATCACCACGGCGGTGGCATGGGTGGCATGGGCGGCATGGGTGGCATGGGCGGCATGCCAAACATGGGCGGGATGATGTAATCCTTTGGCGGCGGGGAGTGGGTGGTTGTTTGTTGGGAATACGGGCTTCGGGCCAGTTCCAGCATCCACCCCACTCCCGATCCACAACGAACAACAACCAACGAACAACAACCCTCAGACAATACGGAGCCACCAATGGCTAAGAAAGCTGAACCCGCACAACTGACCCTGAAGCCACTCGACGATCGCATTGTGGTCGAGCCTACCGAAGCCGAAGAGAAGACCGCCGGTGGCATCCTTCTTCCGGACACCGCGAAGCAGAAGCCGCAGATGGGCAAGGTTGTCTCGGTCGGACCGGGCAAACTCAGCGACGACGGCAACCGCATCGCGCTGGCCGTGAAGGTCGGCGACACCGTTCTGTACGGCAAGTACAGCGGCTCGGACGTGGAAGTCGTCGGCAAGGATTTCAAGATCCTCCGCGAGAGCGACATCCTCGCGAAGCTGGCCAAGTAAGCTGCTCGGCCTTCCGCCCCAAAGGGGCGGCGGACAATAGCCCAGGGCGAAAGCCCTGGGTTGCTGGCAAACAGATTGGAAGAAGCCCCGAAGGGGCGACACAACCGACGTGCCGGGTGCCGCCCCCTTGGGGCTTCGGTTCTTCGACATCACCATCCCAGGCCTGACGGCCTGGGCTATTATCCGCCGCCCCCCTTGGGGCGGAAGACAAAGACACCGGAGTTCTTCATGTCCAAGCAACTGCTCTATACCGACGATGCCCGCAAGAAGCTCCTGGCCGGCGCTGAGAAGCTGGCCAAGGCCGTTGGCGTCACGCTCGGGCCAACAGGCCGAAACGTCATCATCGACAAGTCCTTCGGCGGCCCAACCGTCACCAAGGACGGCGTCACGGTCTCCAAGGAGATCGACCTGCCGGACCCATTCGAAAACATGGGCGCGAAGCTCGTCAACGCGGTTGCTCAGAAGACGAGCGACACCGCTGGTGATGGCACCACCACCGCGACCGTGCTGGCCCTGTCGATCTACCAGGAAGGTCTCCGGAACATCACCTCCGGTGCCAACCCGATGACCGTCAAGCGTGGCATCGACAAGGCCGTCGCGAAGGCCGTCGAGTACCTGGAAAACACCCTCGCCAAGAAGCTGAGCAAGAAGGAGGAGATGCAGCACGTCGCCAGCATTTCCGCCAACAACGACCCGAAGATCGGCGCGCTGATGGCCGACGCCTTCGAGAAGGTCGGCAAGGACGGCGTCATCACGGTCGAAGAAGGCAAGACCTCCGACACGACGCTCGACTTCGTGGAAGGGATGCAGTTCGACAAGGGCTACATCTCCCCCTACTTCCCATACGGCAACGCCGACATGAAGTGGGAACAGGAGAACGTCCTCGTTCTGCTGCTCGAAAAGAAGCTCGCCAACGTCCGCGAGATGCTGCCGATCCTCGACAAGGTCGTGAAGGCTGCCCGGCCGCTGCTCATCATCGCCGAAGACGTTGAGAGCGAAGCTCTCGCCGTGCTGGTGGTGAACAAGCTGAAGGGTCTCCTCGATGTCTGCGCCGTCAAGTCCCCAGGCTTCGGCGATCGCCGCAAGGCCATGATGGAAGACATCGCGGTGCTCACCGGCGGCACGTTCGTCAGCGAAGATCGCGGGATCAAGCTGGAGAACATCGAGCTGGAAATGCTTGGTACCGCCGATCAGGTTGTCGTCGAGAAGGAAAGCACCACGCTCATCTGCGACAAGGAAAACAAGGAACGCAAGGCCGCCATCATGGCTCGCGTTCAGACGATCCGCACGCAGATGGATCAGACCGAGAGCGAGTACGACAAGGAGAAGTTCTCCGAGCGGCTCGCGAAGCTCGTGGGTGGCGTCGCGATCGTGAAGGTCGGAGCCGCAACCGAAGCCGAGATGAAGCAGACCAAGGGCCGCGTCGAGGACGCCCTGCACGCAACCCGTGCAGCCGTCGCCGAGGGCATCGTCCCTGGTGGTGGCACCGCTCTGCTGCGATGCATCCCGACCATCGAAGCCCTGGCTGACAAGCTCAAGGGCGACGAGCGAATCGGGGCCGAGATCGTGGCTCGGGCGCTGCTCAAGCCGATCCGCACCATCGCCGAGAACTGCGGCACGGACGGCGCGGTGATCGCCGACGAGGTCACGGCTCAGGGCGAGAAGAACCCGAACATCGGGTACGACGCCAACAACGACAAGTACGTCGACATGCTGAAGGCCGGCATCATCGACCCGCTCCGCGTGACTCGCAGTGCCCTGACCAACGCCGCCAGCATCGCCGGGCTGATGCTGACGACCGAAGTCATGATCACCAAGATCGACGACGACGACAAGAAGTCGAAGGTCGCGGGTTCGATTGCCTGATCGGAATCGGGAGTCGGGATTCAGGAATCAGGAGTCAGAGGAAAGCCCGTTTAACCGGCGTCCCCTCTGCCTCCTGTTTCTGTTATGCTGACTCCTGATTCCTGAATCCCGACTCCTGATTCCAGAAGAAATATGGCGAAGCGCGACTACTACGAAGTTCTCGGGATCACCCGCACCGCCACGGAAATCGAGATCACCAAGGCGTATCGCGGTCTCGCCAAGAAATACCACCCCGACCAGAACCCCGGCGACGACGAAGTTGTCGCGAAGTACCACGAGGTCACCGAGGCCTACGAGGTACTGAAAGACGGGAACCGGAAGCAGATTTACGACCGCTACGGCCACGATGGGCTTGCCCAGGCCGCGGCGGGCGGTGGTGGCGGCGGTGGCGTGGATCTCGGCGACCTGCTTGGGCAGGTGTTTGGCGACTTCCTCGGCGGTGGTGGCGGTGGCCGCCGCCGGGCTCGCGGGCCGCGACGCGGCGAGGACATCGAGGATGTTCTCGACATCGACCTGCTCGAAGCCGCCACGGGGACCAAGAAGACTGTCTCGATTCGCTACGAGGCGAACTGCAAGGAGTGCAACGGCAGCGGCGCGAAGGCGGGCACGCAGCCGGTCCAGTGCAAGCGCTGCAAGGGTTCGGGAGCCGAGTACGTTTCGGCCGGCGGGTTGTTCTCGTTCCCGCAAGCGTGCCGGGGTTGCAGTGGTCGCGGCACCGTGATCCCCGACCCGTGCAAGGCGTGCCGGGGTGCGGGGCGAGCCGAGGTTCGCGAATCGCTCGACCTGAACATCCCGCCAGGAGTCGATACACGAATCCGGCTGAGCGTTCCGGGGCACGGGCACGAGGGCGGACCCGGAGCCACACGCGGCAACCTGGAACTGATTATCCGCGTTCGCGAACACAAGATCTTCGAGCGAGACGGGCACAACCTGATCTGCCAGTTCCCGGTGTCGTTCGCGAGGGCGGCTCTGGGCGGTCCGGTGGAACTGACCACGCTCACCGGCGAGAAGGTGACCATTGAGGTGCCCCGCGGAGCGCAGACGCACACCACGGTGCTCCGCGCTGTTGGGCAGGGGATGCCGGACCTCGACGACCCACGCCGCAAGGGCGACCTGCTGGTGATTCTGGTTGTCGAAACGCCGACCGCTCTCTCGCCTGAACAGGAGCAACTGCTCCGCAAGCTAGCCGAACTTGAGGGAACCACGCCGCCGATGCCCCGCAAGGGATTTTTCGGCAAGCTCAAGGATCTGATTACCGGCGACGTCCCTCCAACTGAACAGAAGAACTAGGTTTAGCCGCCGCCCCGTTGGGGCGGCCGCTTCACACAGCGGAACCACGATGCCCGACGATACCTCGATACCTGTTGATGCCCCACCGCCCGCCGAGGCGACGGAGTTGGATGCCGTTCGCGCGAAGTTGGACGCGACCGAGCAGCAACTGGCGAACTTCAAACTGGCGGTGGCGGATTACGAGAACGCCCGGAAGCGCACCGTTCGCGATGCCGAGATCAACAAGAAGTACGCGGCCGAGTCGTTCGCCCGCGACCTGCTGGGTGCGCTGGATAACCTCGATCGCGCGTTGAGCGCGGCCAAGGCGGCTGGGGATACCGGCCCGCTCGCGACGGGTGTCGCGGCGACCGCCGAGCAGTTCCTGGGCGTTCTGAAGCGGCACGGCGTCACCCGCATCGAGTGCGACAAGGGAACCGTGTTCGACCCGAACCTGCATCAAGCTGTGATGGAGCAACCCAGCACTGATGTCGCTCCGGGCGAGGTGGTGCAGGTGCTTCAACAGGGCTTCCAGCTCCACGACCGCGTGATCCGACCCGCCTCCGTGATCGTGGCCTCGAATGTGTGATTTCAGATTTATGATTGGTGATTGAATTGCAATGTCTTTCAATCACCAATCATAAATCGTCATTCTTAAATCCAAACTATGCCAACCTACGACTACGAATGCACCGCCTGTGGCCACCGGTTCGATGAACTGCAATCGTTCTCCGAACCCGCGTTGACCAAGTGCCCGAAGTGCAAGAAGAACAAGCTCCAGCGCCTGTTCGGCGGTGGCGGCGCGATCATTTTCAAGGGCGGCGGTTTCTACGAGACCGATTACCGTCGCGCCGGCGAGAAGCCCGAGGCGACCGAGGCACCCAAGACCGAAACCAAGGCGGAAACGAAGACCGACGCCACGGCAGCAACGCCGGCATCGCCTCCGCCTCCGCCCCCTCCGGCTGCGCCCAGCAAGCCGGAAAGCACGGGCGGCGCGAAGAAGGCCAAATAAGCGGGCTAAGTGGGTTGTTCCGAGAAATCCCGAAGTTCGGGGCGGTCCGAGCCGATGAATAAAGTACGGTGCTCGATCTGTGGCGGGGCGATGCCGGGAAACTGGCAAGACTACCCTGACTACCCGTTCTGCTCTCGTCGGTGCCGTGTGATTGATCTCGGGCGTTGGCTTGGGGAAGAATACCGTGTCCCGGACCCCACGCCGCCAGACGACCAGTCGACTTCTCCCGACGATGAGTGACAACCCGTTGTCACTGTAACTCGCTAGCCGACCGTTCCTCCGGTCGATTTCCGATAGCAGAAAGCCCGGCCCGTCGCGACGGCCGGGCTTTCGCATTGACTGTCTTGATCGGGTACAATCAAAGACCCGGCCTGCCAACGCAGGTCGGGTCTTCGCTTTTCGGTGCCCCATGACCTACCTCATCGACGGATACAACCTGATGCACGCCGTCGGGATGCTGGGGCTTGGTCCCGTGGCGGGTGGGTTGGAACGCGCCCGCACGGGCTTCCTCGACTGGCTCGCGGCCGCGTCCGGCAAGCGGCCCGAGCAGTTGCGCGTGGTATTCGACGCCGAGAAGGGCAGGGGGCCATCCCCCGAGGCCAATCACCGTGGAGTGCGGGTGCGGTTCGCGTACCGTCGCACGGCCGACGACGAGATCGAGGAGTTGCTCGCCGGTGAGAAGCGACCCACGCTGGTGACGGTGGTGTCGAACGACGTGCGGGTTCAGGTCGCGGGCCGGCTCAGTGGCACGGCCGTGAACACCTGCGAGGAGTTCGTGGACTGGCTCATCGCGGACCAACGAAAACGGCCGGCGGGTGCCGGCCGTGCGTCCGAGGATCAGAAGCCGGAGGGAGCGTCGTCGCCCGATGAGATGGCCGCATGGCTCGCAGCCTTCTCGCCCCCGCCGCCGAAACCACCGAAGACGTAATCGGATATTGGGTATTGGTCCGAGCCCGAGCGCCGAGCGAGGTTCACGTTGTCCCTCGCTCGGCGCTCGGGCTCGGATCAATACGATCGAACAATCTCGGATCACACAATCTCTTTCAGCTCGAAGCCCTTGCGGTATTCGCGCGTCAGCATCGCGTTGGCCTTCTCGGCGAGCGCCGCGTTCGGGCTGATGAACCGCTCGGTCTTCGTGTCGATCTGAAGCACTGGCCCAACCTTGGCCATCGTCTTCTCGACATCAACCTTGTTCGCCTTCAGGTGCTCGACCATCCGCCCGGCGAACTCGTTCATGGCCTTGTCGTTGCTCACGGTGCCGGCCTTGCCGATCGCCTGCTCTTCGCCGAGGCGGTAACTGATGTTCGACAGGTGGCACAGCGCGGCGGACAGGTGACCTTCCGCGATGTCGCAGTTCAGATCCTCAACCTTGCGGCTGCGAACGGCCTTCACGAAGTTGTCGAAGTGGTGCTGATCGCCGCCACCGGAGAACTTCGCGACTTCCTTGCCGTCCTTGTCGTAAGCCACGCCGCCAGCGTAGTTCGGGCACGCCACGTAGCCCTCGGTGCCGACCCAGATGTTGCCGACCTTCACGGTCTTGTAGGCGTCGGTGGTCAGCCCGCGAACCTCGAAGATCATCTTCTCGGTGCCGTAGTCGAACAATGAAAGCTGGGTGTTCGCGGTTTCGCCGTCATCGACGTATCCGAAGCGGCCGCCGAGGCTGAGCACGCTGTTCGGCATGGTGTTCTTGTTGAGACCCCAGCGGGCCTTGTCCATCTCGTGGACGCCCTGATTGCCGAGATCGCCGTTGCCGTAAGCCCAGATCCAGTGCCAGTCGTAGTGCAGTTTGGCGCGGTTCACGGCCAGGAGCGGAGCCGGGCCGCTCCACAGATCGTAGTCGATGCTCGCGGGCGGCTGAGTCGGTTTCTCGACCTTGCCGATGCTGCCGCGAGGCTTGTAGCACTGGCCGATTGCGAGATCGACCTTGCCGAGCTTCCCACCGCGAACGTACTCGATGGCCTGCTGCATCCCGGGGTTGCTGCGGCTCTGCGTGCCGACCTGGCAGATCTTCTTGTACTTGCGGGCGGCGGCCGTCATGATCGCGCCTTCGCGCACGTTGTGCGTGGCCGGCTTCTCGACGTATACGTCCTTGCCGTTCTCCATGGCCCACACCGCCATCAGCGCGTGCCAGTGGTTCGGCGTGGCGATCGAAACGATGTCGATGTCCTTGTTCTCGACAACCTTCCGGATGTCCTTGACGTAGTTCGGAGCCTTGCCTTGCTTGGCTTCGATGGCCTTCATCGCGGAGCCGATCACGGCTTCGTCGCAATCGCAGACCGTGGTAATCTCGCAGTTATTCTTGCCGAGGAACCCGCTGACGTGGCTCATCCCGCGACCACGCACGCCGACCACGGCAACGCGGAGTTTATCGGTTTGAGCTCGCGCGGCTGTCGCGGCGACGGGCTTGGTGTCCGCGAATGCGGAGCCCGCACCGAGCGAGGCGGCGGCGGCGGAGAGAATGGCGGATCGTTCGAGGAATTCACGACGACTGAAGAAGTCCATGAGCAGCACTCCGGAGCAACTGAGGGAGGGAGCGAGGCGGCAGCGAAAGGAAACGTCCCCGCCAGTCTACCCGCGCGCGTGCCGGGGGGTCAATCATGCGAAGTGGAAACGGTGTGCCTTTTGAGTATTGGCGAGCCGCCCCGGTTACGGGGCGGGTGCATTGCGAATCCGTTCGAAACCCGCCCCGTAACCGGGGTGGCTCGCCTCGTTTCTAGCCCCAAAGGGGCGTCCGATAATAGCCAGGGGTGGAGTGAGCGAAGCGAACGGAACCCCTGGTCCGGAGGCAATGCGTGCTGTCCGTCGCCCCATCCGGGGCTTCATTTCACGGTAGGCTGCGGACCAGGGGTTTGCTCACTTCGTTCGCTGCCCCCCTGGCTACCATCCGACGCCGCATCCGCGGCTAAAACCAAGAATCGCGTAACTCCCGCACCTGTGCGGATACATGGCTGAAACGGTGACCCACAAAAGCCATGCAAGTGAGCAAGCCGTTCGGGCTTCGACAACACCTCACCGCGCCGCATCATCGATGGCACCCAGGTAGATGCCGGCGATTTTGAAGATGGCGATGATAATGGCAATCGCCACCATTCCGTAAACGCAGTAGCCCGTCACCTGGGCGGCGGTCTTGAGGCGGCGTTCGGCTTCCTCGCGATACCGTAGCGCGAGCCGTTCCATCACCTCGGACATGTTGCCGGTTTCTTCGCCCATGTGGATCATCTCGCGGAACTCGTCGGGGAACGGTGCGCCGGATGCTTCCAGCGCTTCGCCGATCTCGCGGCCTTTCTTCACCGTCGCGACGGCCCACTGTTCGCGGGTCGTGAACGCCGAGTTGCACGTCGCACGGAAGCAGTACTTCATCGTCTTCTCGGCACGAAGCCCGGCTTCGGAACACATCCGGAGTGCGACCGCGAACCGCTGCAACGCGAACGCCAGCATCGCCGGCCCCCACACCGGCACCTTCAGTAACTTCCCTTCCAGCCGCGTTCGCCATTGCACGTTGTTCTTCGCAAGGTTCACCACGAGCACAATCGCGCCGATCAGGCCGAACCCGAATCCCATGAACAGAATCGCCCCGGTGGTCCCCGTTAGCCCGATCCCGAGCGGGTCGTTGGTGACCGCCTTCCCGGTCTGAGCGAGAAACCCCATGATCCAGATGAGCGCGCCGATGATGAGCACGGCAGCCACGTACTGAATCGTGGGGTACATCATCTGCGAGCGGAAGTTTCGCTGCACGCTCAGGCTCGACTCGAAGTATTCTTCCAGCTCGCGGAAGGTGTCTTCCAGGCGGCCGGTTTGCTCGCCGACGCCGACGAGTTCCAGGAACAGCGGCGGGAACCGGTTGCGGTATGGTTCGAGTGCGTCTTCGAGCGAGTCGCCACCTTCCAGCTTCTTGGCGAGGTCGGCAGCGATCTCTCGCAGGGCACGCGGGCCGGACTTCGCTTGTTGCTTGAAGATTTTGATGGGGTTGAGGCCCGCACCGATGCTGTGCCGTAACGTTCGACACCAGGCCAACAACGCAGACAGGGGGACTTGGTTGGAGAACATCGGGGTGGTGTTGGTTGGGTGGTGGTATGTTGGTTGCGGGCTGCTGCGTGATTGACGTTCCCGACGGGATTCTATCTCTTCCAAGATACTCATCCGTGAGATGCAATGCATGGAACCGGATACGCAAAATGCCGAACCCCAACAACCCACTTCCGACTCACAACTCCCGCGAGGCTTTCTGAAAGGCATCGAGCTCTTCAACCAGGGCGAGTATTTCGAGGCTCACGAGGTGTGGGAAGAACTCTGGATGGAGTGCCCCGCCGCGGAACGCCGATTTATCCAGGCATTGATTCAGGCGGCCGTCGCGGTCTATCACTTAAGTAGAGGAAATCTCACGGGTGCGACCCGGCTGTTCCACTCCGGCAGGCGATACATGGAGCCGTACCGCCCGACGTATCTCCGACTCGACGTGGCTCACTTCTGGCAGCAGATGGAAGCACACCTCGCCCCGGCATTGACCGGCGGCGCGACTGGCCCACGCCCGGTGATTGTTCTCGTTCCGCCACCCGCAGGGCCGACATGACCCCCGACCCACTTTCGGAGCACTTTAACGACACGGCCCGGCTGTTCCCGCTGCCGAACCTCGTCCTGTTCCCGGGCGTGGTTCAAGGGCTGCACATCTTCGAGCCACGCTACCGACAGATGACCGCCGACGCGCTCGCGACCGATTCGCTGATCGCCCTCGTCCTGCTCCAGCCGGACTGGGAAGAAGAGTACGACCACAAGCCGGCGATCGAACCGGTGGCGTGCGTCGGGCGGATCGTCTGGAGCGAGAAACTCCCGGACGGACGCTACAACCTGCGACTGCGTGGGCTGAACCGCATCCGCATTCTGGAAGAGGTTCCGACGGATCGGCTTTACCGCACGGCCCGATTTGAACGACTGATCGAAACCGCCCCCACGAACCTGGACGAGTTGAAAGCGTTGCGGCGCGAACTCGCCAGCGTCATTCTGCCCCGGTTCGAGGGCGACGGCCCGGCTCGCAGGCAAATTCAGGAGTTGTTCGACGGCGAGTTGTCGCTCGGGCAGTTGTGCGATGTTCTGGGCTACGCCCTGCCGATGCCGTTGAACGTGAAACAAGCCTTGCTCGTGGAGTCGCACGCGGATCGGCGTGCAGCTGCTCTCATGGATGCCTTTCGAGACCCGCCCGCTCCCACAATTCGCCCGTTCCCGCCCGGCTTCAGCCCGAATTAGGACTCCGAAGTCGAGAATGCCGCTCGCGAAACACCTGCGAGATGGTGGTTGTCGGCACCTTCCTCGCAGCGTAGACCAAGCCCCACGAGCGAACGGATTCGCTGGGATTTCCGGACTCCGGACTCCTGATTCCCGATACCCCCTCCTGGAGATTACAACATGGGTCGCACCGTTACGTTCAAGAGCAACCCCGTGAACCTCGCCGGGCCAGAACTCAAGGCCGGCGACACCGCTCCGAACTACACCGGCCTCAAGGGGCTGGACAAGGTTACGCTCGCCGACACCCCGGCCAAGGCCCGGTTGTTCAGCGTTGTGCCGTCGCTCGACACGGGCGTTTGCAGCATGCAAACCAAGAAGTTCGACGAAGGTCTGAAGGCTCTGGGCGATTCCGTCGCATCGTACACCGTGAGCCTCGATCTGCCGTTCGCCCAGGGGCGGTTCTGCACGGCCGAGAACATCACCGCGATGAAGACGGTTTCGGACGTTCACGACCACTCGTTCGGCAAGAACTGGGGCGTCCTGATCGAGAGCGGGCTGCCGTTGAAGCTGCTGACGCGAGCGGTGTTCGTGGTCGATAAGGCCGGAAAGGTTACCTACGCGGAATACGTTCCCGAAGTGACCAGCCACCCGAACTACGAGGCCGCACTGGCCGCACTGACTGCTGCAGCCAAATAATCCGCACAAGCCCACCCGTCGAGTCGGGTGGGCTTTCATGTCGCCTCCATATCCTTTTTACAATTCAAACCCCCATCCCCGCAAAGCGCCCAGTTTCGCCGGAAGCTGGCTAAGTACCGCCGAATGTGCAAACATTGCCGGATGTGACGCGCAATACTGCAGGGTTCGGTTGCGCAGACTCTCAAAAACGATATTGTGAGGAAGCGGAGCGAATTACTCTACATGGGTGAGCCCATCGGGCGGCCCCTCCAAAGGGGATTGTGAAACTCCGGAGACGGACACCCATGACGAACACCCCGCGACTCCTTGCCCTCGCCCTGTTCGGTGCCCTCGGCACCGCAGGCCCCGCATCCGCTGCCTGGGACAACGTGTTCCAGGTTTGCTGCAACGACTGCGGTCAGTCCCGTGCGAGCTACTCGGCTCCACAAGCGTGTGCGCCCGCGTGTGCCCCGCAGCCCGAAATGCGAATCAGCTACGTTCAGCGCTGCTACTACCAGCCGGTGACCGAGTACGTTCAGAAGAGCTACTACGAACCGGTCAAGAAGAACGTGACCAGCTACTACTACGAGCCAGTCACCGAGTACAAGTACAGCACGTACTACGACCCCTGCACCGGGTGCCCGCAGAAGGTCTGCACGCCATGCACGTCGTACAAGCTCCGCAGCCAGTGCAACTCGGTGACGAGCTACGTGATGCGGACCTGCACGGTTCCGGTCACGAGCCTGAAGCCGGTCAGCTACCAGCAACCGGTCGTGAGCTACTACTACCCACCGCCGCAACAGGCTTGCCCTCCGACGGCGAACTACGCACCGCCAGCGCAAGCCGCAGCCCCGTCGGTTGACGAACTCCGGTCGAACCCGCCGGCGGTGATGCCGAATCGGTCGGACATGATTCCCCCGACGGAAGTGCCGACTCAGCCTGGGATGTCGTACCCGAAGCCGAGCGCGAACGTCAAACTGCGTCCCGAGAAGACCGTGAGCCGCAGCAGCGTGGTTACGGTTCGTGGCGAAGTGACGATGCCTGACCAACTCACCCCACGGGTGAACGCCAAGCTGGTGTTCGTGAACGCGGACAAGCCCGAGCAGAAGGAATACGTGAACGCGAACGCTTACGGTGAGTTCGATGTGCGTCTTGCGGCCGGCAACTGGTACATGTACCTCGGCGGCGAGAACGGCAAGGCAACCTACCACAAGCAACTGACCGTCGGCGACCGCGAAACTTACGACTACAAAGTGGTTTCGCGATAAGGAACGGTTCTGAGTTTTCGCCGCTTGCGGCTTCGCGGTGTGCCGCGAAGCCGCAAGCGGCGAAATTATTTGTATTTCAGCCAAACGCCGCACACAGCCGCAGGTGTTGTTCCACGTCCATCGCTTCTGAGCGAATCGTTCCGTCGATCCCCAGTTCAGCCAGTTTCGCGTCCACTTCATCCTTCTCGCGGCGGCCTTGCGGCCAGCCCACGAGCGCTTGCCGCAGATTCTTCCGCCGGTGAACGTACAGGTCGCGCAGGAACGTCCGGAACTTGACCACATCGCCGACCTTCGCCCGCTTCTCCGGGTTCGGCTTAATCATCACGATGGCCGAATCGACCTTCGGTCGCGGGTGGAAGTTCGCGGGCAGCACCTTCCGCACGATTTCCACGTCGGCCACGGCCTGAATCAGCACGCTCAGCGAGTTGTAGTCCTTCGTGCCCACGTCCGCTCGCATCCGCTCGGCGATCTCCCACTGAACCATCACCACCATGCGTTCAATGTCGTCGCGGGTGATGAGCAGGTTGGTGATGAGCGGCGTGGCGATGGAGTACGGCAGGTTCGCGACCAACTTCCGCCGGGTGCAGTGCCGCGAGACGTAAATCTCGTCCCACGCCTTGAGCATCTCGGGGTTCAGCGTGTTCTTGCTTTCGAGGCAGTCGCCGAAGACGTACTTCACGTTCTGCCGTTCGCCGACGACATCGCGGGCCACGGGGGCCAGGCCCGTGTCGATCTCGACGGTGCAAACGCCGCCCGACCAGAGCGCGAGTTGTGCCGTGAGCGACCCGGTCCCGGTGCCGACTTCGAGCACGGCGTCGGCCTGACCGAGCTCGGCCGTGCGAACGATGAGTTCGAGCAGGTTCAGGTCGATGAGGAAGTTCTGGCCGAGCTTGCTCTTGGCCTGGAGGCCGTGCGCCTCGAACAGTCCACGGAGGTACGAGAGCGTTTGCCGGGGCGTCGGGACGGGCGGTGTTGCGGGGGTGTCTGTCATTGGGGGGAACGCAATCCGTTTAGCCGCGACCGAGGGGAGCGCGAGAAACAATCGCGCTCCCCTCGGTCGCGGCTAAACCGAGGAGCCTCAAATGGTGATAGTCATGTTTTGAACGAGTTTACGCACGTGTTTCGCAATCATGTCGAATTCCAGGTTCACGCTGTCGCCTGGTTTTTTTTCGCCGAGTGTTGTGTGGTCGCGGGTGTGCGGAATGATCATCACGCTGAATCGCGTCGGCTCGGCTGCAACCACGGTCAGGCTCACGCCATCCACGGCAACCGAGCACTTGGGTACCAGCAAATCCCCGAAACCTTCCGGAAATGAAAACCAGACGGTAAGCCAGTCGCCTGCCAGTTGTTTTTCAAGAATTTTGCCCACGGTGTCGATGTGACCGGTAACGAAGTGGCCGCCGATCGCATCGCCAGCGCGTAATGCCCGCTCCAGGTTCACCAGATCGCCCGGTGTGAGACGGCCGAGAACCGTCTTATCCAGAGTTTCCGGGCCAACCTGGAACGTGAAATCGCCGCCGGTGCAGGACACGACCGTCAGGCACGTTCCGTTCACCGCGATGCTTTCGCCCAGCTCCAGTTTCGGGGCGAGCGTGGGCTCGGTGACGGTCAGGGTTCGCCCGCCGTGGCCATCCTCGGCGGTGCGAATCGTGCCTCGGGTCTGAACCAGTCCTGTGAACATTGATGATCTGATTGGCCATGGTGTGTCACGAGTCGAGCAAATCGTTGCACGACTCAAACCACCATCTTAGCAGGTGAGGGCGCAATGGGGATGTTGGATCACTGGCAACCGGTCGCTCGTGCTACCGATCTTGGCAGAAAGCCCTTGCCTGTTGTGCTTGCTGGATCGCAAATCGCCGTGTTCCGCACCGCATCTGGCAAGCTCGGTGCCGTGGCCGACGCTTGCCCCCACCGCCGGCTGAAACTCAGCGCGGGCGAAGTGATCGGCGAGAAGCTGCAATGCCGCTATCACGGGTGGACGTTCGACGCTTGCGGCGAGGGCGAAAGCCCCGGCTCGCCGAAGATGACGACTTGCACCAAAAGCTACGACATCCGCGAGGAATACGGGCTGATCTTCGTGAAGACGCGCGAGAGCAACCCGCAGTTCCCGACGCTCGACAACAAGGATTACACCCACATCGGCACCCTCGTCCACGAGGCACCCGCGCCGCTCGAACTAACGATGGATAACTTCAACGAGATCGAGCACAGCGGAACAGTTCACAAGAACTTCGGCTACGACCTCGACAAGATGCACGAGGTGAAGGTCAGTTTCGAGTCTACGGACGATAGCATTCGCGTCATGAACGTCGGCCCGACGAAACGCTTGCCGTTCCTGGATCGCCTGTTCATCGGCGTGAAGCCGGGCGACCTGTTCCACGACGACTGGACCACGTGGTTCTCGCCGCTGCACTCGCAGTTCGATCACTGGTGGACCAGCGCCGACGGGAGCGAGGAGCGGAAGATTCGCTGGCGGATTTTCCTATTCTACGTCCCGGTGACCGACACCACGACCCGCGTCTTTTCGATGCTGTACGCGAAGTCGAAGTGGCCGTTTGGTGGCGGCTTGCGGCTCGGCCGGCGCTACATCCGCAAGCAGACCGAGGCCGAGATCATGTCCGACGTGGATATGTTGCAATACCTGGCCGATTACGAGCCGGGGATCGCCGGGCTGAAGTTGAGCCGCTTCGACAAGTCGCTGGGCCTGACCCGCGAGCGGATTCAGCGGGTCTACCGGGGCGAGCGCGGCAACCGCTTCGGACTGCGGATCGCCGGGTGATTTCAAGCAGGCGAGCGGGGCGTGTCAACGCCCCGCTAACAGACCCAAACCGGGGCGTTGACACGCCCCGCTCGCCTCGGGAATTGCAGACTGGTTACAGTAGAGCTTCTATCCAATTCTTTTCGGCACAAACAATTTGACAGCACGT
>PNLP01000013.1 GCA_013823135.1 Planctomycetaceae bacterium | reverse complement strand
AAGCGATTTCGGTTGGTCGTTCGGACATCCTGGCACCGTTGGTGCGACAGTCTCGTCTTCTGTGTAATCTGTGGATCAAACTCTTCGTCTCCTGCCCGATCAATCCTCGCTTGCGGAATATAAACTGGTTACGCCCAGTGAGCGGTCGCCTCAGTGGTGGCCGCGGCACGCGAGGAGGTAGCCATGTATCCGTCGGGGCGCTGGGATGGGTTCTGGGTGCAAGATCACATCGGCCGGCGAGCGATGACGCCGTTCTACCTGCACTTCGCGAGCGGGCAGGTTACGGGCGAAGGGAAGGACGTGATCGGCCTCTTCACCTTCTCGGGAACCTTCGACGAAACGACGGGCCACATCCGCCTCATGAAGCAATACATCGGTAAGCATCAGGTGCTGTACGTCGGCCAACCCGACGGCGAAGGGAGCATCGCGGGCAAGTGGAGCATCGGCGAATTCCACACGGGGCCGTTCCTGCTCCGCCCCGCGCTTGCGAAACCGGCGGGCAATGAACCGATTGCAGAGATCGAGTGAGAATACTGACCATGGACGCCTTCAACCCCTTCGACCTGACGTTCACCAGCATCAATCACCCGTTTCACCTCCATCACATGGAGATGTGTCTGGCGGAAGCCGAGATTGCCGCGGGCGAAGACGAAGTGCCTGTCGGGGCGCTGGTGGTTCACCCCGAGTTGGGGATCATCGGCCTGGCCCACAACCAGCGCGAGCAACTGAACGATCCCACGGCCCACGCCGAGATCATCGCCATCACGCAGGCCGGCAACGCCCTCAAATCCTGGCGACTCGACCGCTGCATCCTCTACGTCACACTGGAACCGTGCGCCATGTGTGCCGGGGCGGTCGTGAACTCACGGGTGTCGATGGTCGTGTACGGGGCAACCGACCCGAAAGCCGGGGCGTGCGACACCCTGTTCCGCATCCCAACCGACCCCCGATTGAACCACCGTGCCATTGTCCTTGGTGGCGTCCTGGCTGACCGGTGCGGTGCCATCCTGACGGACTTCTTCCGGCGAAAGCGCGAACTGGGCAAGAAGTGATGGCATAATCCGCGCCGTCGGCAGCCTCGCTCAACTTCCCACACTTTACCGGCATTTGGCGCGTTCCCTTTCCGTCGGTCAGCGTGGTAAGCTAATGGGATATCGCCACTCTCGCGCCTCGGAGCCTTACATCATGTGGCACCGTTCGGCTATCGCCGCTCTCCTTTCGCTGATCGCAACCCTGCCCGCCTCCGCGCAGGTGAACAATGTCTACTCCAGGGCCATTCCGCCAGACAAAGTGGCGTTGGAACGGCTGAACCTGAAGGTCGAGTGGACGGCGAACATCCCGGTCGAGGGGCGTCGCGACTCACTCACGCAGATCCAGGTCATTGGCGACCAGATCTTCGTGCAGACCCGGACCGGATTGCTGATTGCTGGCGATGCCCTGACCGGGCAACTCCAGTGGTTCGTCCAGTTGGGTATTGGCGATTACTCGAACACGTATCCTGTGGCAGCCAACTCGCAGTACGTTTACGTCATGCACGTCACCAAGATGCACTGCTTCCATCGCTACACGGGCGTCGTGGAATACGTGGCTGAGATGGGAGCCCCCGCGACAGTCGGCCCCGCGGCCGACGAATCCGGCGTGTATTGCGTTCTTGGCCTGCGGACGGGTAACAGCGGTTCACACCGCATCGCGGTGTACGACCTGGTTCGCCCGATTGCGATTTCCCAGGCGGGTGGTAAGCCGGGCGATCCGAACAAGCCCGTCGAGAAAGACCCCAGGGCTGTCAATCCGGTCGATAAACTGATCACTCGGTATGCCCCCGAGAACATGTACCGGACGACGATTCCGGACATCTTTGAGCCCTCCCGGACATCGGCTGGTCGCAGTCTGGAGGCTCCGATTGGTGGCAACACCGGTAGCAAGTCGCCGTCGCTGTCGGCACTCCCGCGGGTGACGCCTCCTTACACGATGGAGCGGGAAACCCCGACGCCCTCGGTCACGATCCTCCCATCGCTCCGCCAGCCTTACCACCTGCGGAATGACTTCCAGAAGGACATCCAGCGGACTCCCTCGCTCGGGGTCATTTCCTCGTCGCTGTCGTCTTCCAACGCGTTGGGTGACCTTCGTCCCAAGAGCGTCGGACCGCCGCTTCGCTGGGAATTCGGGCTCACGTCCCGTGTTCTGTTCCCGCCGTTCCTCACGCCGACACGAGTTTGGGTGACAACCAACGGGCAATCGGTTCTCGCCTTGAACAAGCGAGATAAGAAGATCGAGGTCTCGCAGAAGTTGGCGGACCCAATCAGCGCCATGCCGGGTCGAGCCGGATTGTCGGTTTACGTCCCACTCGGATCGGGCTACGTGGTTGCGGTTGAGGGGTCGAGTGGCAATCTTGACGGCGGTGCGAACATCCTCTGGCGTGCTCCCGTGGGTGGGATTGCCAACCGGACGCCCTTCGTCACCGATAAGTTCGTCTACGCCAGCGGGGATAACTCCGGCGTCGTCTGCGTCGATCGAAAGAATGGTGACATCGTCTGGCGGTCCGACGATTCGGCAGACCACCTCATCGCGGCCAATCAGGAATTCGTTTATCTCCGCGACCGCCAAGGGAAATTCCTGGTGTACGACGCGAAACGACCGACCAACGCCAAGACGCTGCGATCCGCTCCTCTCGCGGGACTCGACCTCGCGGAGTTCAACATCAACGTGGTGAACACGGCCTCGGACCGCATCATCCTTGCGGCCGACAACGGGCTCATCGTCTGCCTGCGAGACCTGAATCCGAAGTATGCCCGACCGTTCCAGATTTGCCCCGAGGCCACCATCAACGCGGCCCCGAAGGGTGGGGTTGAAACGAAACCCGGCACGGAAGGCGAGCCGAAGAAAGACCCCGAGCCGAAGAAAGACCCCGAACCGAAGGCCGGCAACTGACGTTCGTACTTCGCGGTGGTCCGATCCAAACAGGGCCACCGCGTTTCCGAAGTCGCCACGATGCCCACAATCTTGCTCCTCGGATTGACCTGCTTCCTGCTCGTCGCACCGCTCCTCTTCCCACTCGTCGAACTCGCCCGCCAACCCGCCGGTTTTCGTGCCCTTCTCGAAACGCCCCGCATCGCCTCGCTTATCCGCAACACGCTCGGCCTTGCCGTTGGCGCGACGACGCTTGCCGTGCCGGTGGGGATTGCCGTGGGTGCCCTCGTTGAACGTGGTCGCGTGCGCTACCGAATGGCACTTCGCGGACTGGTTCTCCTGGGTGTGGTGCTTCCGCTTCCGGTTTACGCAGCCGCGTGGCAGGCGGTTTTCGGTCTGACAGTCGTGCCCGACGCCGGTGGTTGGCGACCGTGGGTGCTCGGGCTGCTTCCCGCGATCTGGGTCCACGCGGTCGCGGGTCTGCCGTGGGTTGCGGTGTTCGTGATGCTGGCACTTCGCTCGGCTGACCCGCAACTGGAGGACGACGCTCAACTCGCCGGTGGCCGCCGCGCCGTGTGGCGAGGCGTGCTCTGGCCACGGGTGCGACTGGCCGCGTTCGCAGGGGCGTGCTGGGTAGTCATTCAGGCGTTCACCGAAGCCACGGTTACCGATCTGTTCATGGTGCGGACGTTCGCCGAGGAAGTGTATTTCCAACTCGTCGGCAACCCTGCGGGTGTGGCTGCTGCGGTCGCCGTGACGTTGCCGGTGTGGTTCCTCGCCGCGTTGATCGCTGTCGCGGTTTTGAAGTGTGTTGCTGCGACAGACACGGTGATCCCGGTCCGAGCCCGAGCGCCAACGCCCCTCGCTGGCACTCGGGCTCAGACAGCATTGGTGTGGTTCACGGTGTGTGTGCTTGTTGGGGTGCCGTTCCTTGGCCTCACGGCACGGATCGGTGAACTCGGGTTGCTTGCTCAGGTCGCACGGGCGCACGGTTCTATCCTCGTGGTGAGCATTTTCTGGTCCGGGCTTGCAGGCTTGTCCGCGGCCACATTGGCGCTGGGAGTGTGCTGGCGTGCCCGTGATTCCTGGCGTTGCTCCGCGTTGCTGGTCGTTCTCACGGCGGTCGCCTGGGTGACGCCCGCTCCGCTTGTGGGATTCGGGCTCAAGTCACTGATCGGGGCATTCGTGTCGCTGGAAGATGCGATCCTCGGTTCCGATGCGGCCTTCGCGCCACTGCGGTCGCTCTTGTACGACCAGCCTTCGCCTGTGCCGGGCATCTGGGCGGCCATCGTGCGGTTCTTTCCGTTCGCGGTTGCGGTACTCTGGCCAGCCGTTCGGGCGATCCCACAGGAATTGATCGACGCGGCGATTCTGGATGGTGGTCGTCCGGCTGTTCTGCGAAGTGCGGTCTGGCCTGGTGTGCGGGGGGCGTTTGCCTTGGCCGTTGTGGCCGTGGGGTTGCTGTCGCTGGGTGAGGTTGTTGCGACGAAGTTGGTCCAACCTCCGGGGCGACGGTCTTTCGCGGCCGACCTATTCGATGCGATGCATTACGGGGCCGATGCCACTGTTGCGGGGATGTGCATGCTTCAGATTGCCGTGACAGGCGTCATCGTGGCGTGCCTGATCCGTCGCCTCCGCGATTGACCATTCTTCATTCCCAGCTTGATGAATACTGGTAATATGTATACTATTTCTGTACGGTTTGGGAATAAACCCCGGGATTGCTGGAAATCAGTTGAAACCCGACACAGCTATCAGATATGGTTAATCGTTGAGGTCGCAGCATAACCCATCCAACCGGCTTATCTTGACTTGTCTGCGTTTCGGCACGGTGGCGGCAGTTTGGTCAGGTTTTTCGTCCGTCGAGGGCTCGGTGTTCGGGTTGTGCGTGATGTATGGTCAGTACCGGTCGCTTTCTCCAGTCGGTAGCGAGTTAACAGGCCACCTTTATCCAGGTTATCGTTTCAACGGTCGATACGTTCTTGCGGGTTGACTCAGCGGCAGCCATCATCTGTCGCGTGAAACCTGAATCGGTTAGGCCGGATGATGGGTCTAACTGCGGCAAGACGCCGACCAACCGCGACCGACGCCGGTAACTCAGTTGACAGGATGCTCTCTCATGTCGCGACTCCGCCGCTATCGCCCGGACGTGGTGCAATCGCCACTGGAAACCTACCTTCGGGAAATCAACGAGACAGCGCTCCTGTCGGCCGACCAGGAGAAAGATCTCGCTCGCAAGATCGCGGTTGGTGACACCGAAGCCCGCGATCAGATGGTTCGGGCGAACCTGCGGCTCGTGGTGAACATTGCCCGCGGCTACACAGGCAAAGGACTTGCTCTGCAAGACTTGATCGAGGAAGGAAACCTCGGCCTGCTCCGTGCGGTCGAAGGGTTCGACCCGGTCATGGGAACGCGTTTCAGCACCTATGCCAGCTACTGGATCAAGCAGAGCATCAAGCGGGCGCTGGTCAACACCGCCAAGACGATCCGCATTCCGGCCTACATGGTCGAACTGCTCGCCAAGTGGCGACGCGCGACCAACAAGCTCAACGACGAACTCGGCCGCGCTCCGACGCACGAGGAAGTCGCCAAGTTACTTGGCCTGCCGAAGAAGAAGCTCAACATCATCAAGAAGGCGATTCGCGTTTACAACGCGGCACCGCAGACCGACCAGACCGAGGCGGGCTGGAGCATCGACGAGATGCTGATGGACGGGCGGGCGAAGACGCCGGACATGGAGATGGTGGAAACTGATGATCTGAAACAGGTTATGCAGTTGCTGGACAAGATGGATAAGCGGGAAGCGACCGTGTTGCGGATGCGGTTCGGCCTCGATGATGAAGAGCCGAAGACGCTCAAGGAAATCGGGGAGTCCCTGAACCTGACCCGCGAACGCGTCCGCCAGATCGAAAGCGAAGCGCTCGCGAAGCTCAGCGATAGCCTCAGCGGCGAGTGACCACTGGTTAGCGGTGACCCGCCGGGAGCGCGTACGCTCCCGGCGGGTCGCCACTAAACGGAATACCTGTTGCGACCATTCCACATTGCCCATCTTCTCGCCGCACTTCGCCAGCTTTCCCCGTTCGCATAATCCCGCATAACCAGCCCCGTCGATTTCTTCTGCGTACCCCTCGCGGAGGAACCGGTATGGCTCGCCGTTGGGCGATGGTCGCGGTGATTGGGTTTGCGGGCTGCGAGTCGCTGAAGACTTCGCCCGCCCCCGCACCGACGGAGCCGGTTCCCGTGGTCAGCGCTCCTCCTCGAGTCGCGGCCAAGCAATCGGTTGTGGTTCCCGCTTCAGCGACCGAACCGCGTCTGGAAGCCGAGCCCGACCCAGCACCCGATCCGCTGTCGCTTGCAGCCGAGTGCCTCGTGCGTGGCGATCACGCGAACGCGGCCGTTCACCTCGAATCACACGTTCGCGAGCACCCGGATCAGTTGATGTTCCGTGCGCAACTCGCGGATTTGCTCGTGCGGGTTGGCCGCGAGGAAACGGCGAAGGTTCACTACGAGCGATTCGCGATCGACGCCCGGCGTTCGACCGGCGTTCCTCGCAAGCACCTCGTCCACGTTCACACGCGCCTGATGGAACTCGCCCAGCGAGACGGCGACCGCAACACCGAGGTCTTCCACCGCGGCGTGGGGCTACTGCTGCTCACGGAAGAGCAGGACGGCTTACCCGATCGCGACGAGGGGTTCTGCGAAGAGATGTTGTGCAAGGCGATGAAGGCACTGACCGAGGCGAAGGAACTGAACCCCGGTGACGCCCGCGTGCGGTTACGCCTCGCTGAGGTGTATGACCGCATGGGGAACCGCCGCGCCGCCGACGCCGAACGAGCCGTGGCACGAACCGCTGTGCTGCCTAGCGGCTCAGGACCGATCCTGACACTGCGAGAGTGACAGCGAGTTGTCACCGCTTGGGGATGGGCACAAACTCGGTCAGGTTCAGGTCGCCGTTTTGGAGGTGTTGGTCGAGCGGTCGGACTTTGCCGCCGCGTGCTTCGAGACCTTCCATCGCCTTGCTCATCTCGGCCCACCAGATGAACGCCAGCGAGTCGGGGTTGTTCCTGGCCACCTCGCGGTAAGCGGTAAGCTCGTCGAGGAAGGCCGCGGCTTCGGCCCGTGCCTGTCGCAGTTGCGTGTCGCGAAACTCCTCGGCTTCCTGGCTCAACTTGTACCGCAGTGCGTCCGATTGCCGTTCGCGTTGTTCCTTCTCTTGAAGTGCCTGGAACTCGCGGGTGCGGATGCCTGTCTGGGCCTGGGTGACCGCTTCGAACGCGGCCCGCACTTCTTCCGGCGGCGCGAGGTAGCCCACACTCACCCGCTGTAACCTGATGCCGAGGTGGTACGCCGGCAGACGCTCGCCGACCCGCGCCATGACCCACGCGGGCAACGCGGCGTTCCCGGTGATGAGGACGCGATCGACGCCCCGCCCCGCGACCCACTCCGCGACGGCCGCTTCCGTGATGCGAGCGAGCGTTGCGTCCACGCGATCGCGGTGGTTCACGAAGTCGTCGAGGTCGGCGTCCGTTTCGCCGATGGCGTAGTCGAGCACGAGTTGCACGTTGACGAGGTTCTGGTCGCCGGTGAGGAACTGGCCCGGTGGCGTGCCGCTCGCATCGGACGCGGTTTGCGGATCGTATCCAACCGTGAGTTGCAGAGCCGTGCGAACCGGCACGCGGTCGATGCGGTCGATACCCCACGGTAGGCCGACCCACAGCCCCGGACCGGGCCGCGCGACGACCTGCCCGAAACGCCGCACGATGACGCGCTCCTCCGGCGACACCTGGGCGATGCCGGTGAGCATGTACGCGACGAGCGCGATTGCCACGAGATAGCGAACGCGAAACATGCAACGTTCCGTGATTAGCCGCGACTGAAGGGAGCGAGAACGCTCCCTTCAGTCGCGGCTAAACAGTGTCATTTCGGTGCCACGGGCGGCCCCTGCAACGGTTTCAGCAGCGGGTTCTTGGTGCTGAGAAGCCACACGTCGCGGGTGTTTTCCATCATGCGTTGGAAGGCCCGGAGGTTCGATAGGAACAGGTAGAACTCGCGATCCTGCGACCACGCCAGAGCGAGGATTCGTTTGGCCTCGGCGTTCGCCTGCCCTTCGATGACGGTCTTCTTCGCGCGGGCGTCGGCTTCGCTCGTGCGTGCGGCGCGATCCGCGTCGGTGGTGATGTCGGCGGCGCGTTTGCGGCCTTCGCTCTCGTAGTCCGCGGCCTTTTTGTCGCGCTCGCTGCGGATACGCTCCGCGATCTTCGCTCGCACCGCTTCAGGGTAGCTGAATCGTCGGATTCGCACGTCCACAATGTCGATGCCGTACTCGCTCAGAGCCCGTGCACGCAGGTTCTCGGCCGCGGAGGAAGCGCCGCCAGTCAAGCCTTCGTCGCCGAGCAACCGCTGGCGAATCCGCTCGACACGCTCGTCAATCACGCGGGCATCGGCGGCCCGGAACACGGCGTCACCGGGCAACGCGGCCGCGACCCCGACCACGGCGGCGGCAGCGGTTTGCACGTCCACCACATCGATGAGGTACTCGACTGGAACCGTGCTGATGACCGCTGAGAGTCGCCCATTCACGAGCGGTCCGAGGATCTTCTTGGCTTGCTCGGGAGTGCGAACCGCGCGGAAGAACTGGTCAGCGGCTTTCGCGTCGGGGATCTTCCAGATGATCGTGGCATCGACGGTGAGCGTGGAACCGACCGTTTGTTGAACAACGTCACGCGCACGATCGCGAGTCAGCACTTCGACGGCCGGCAGGTCAATGGACTGTATGCGGCGGTCGATGCGCTGCACGGAATCGATGGGCCACGGCAGTTTCGTGTGAAGCCCCGCGTCGTTGGCACCATCGTGGATCGCGATGGGGTCGCCGAAGCGTGTGACGTACACGAACTCGGCCTGATCGACCGAGTAGAACGCGGTACGGCCCCACAACGCGAGCAGCAGTAACAGCGGAATGAGTGCGTAGCGTGTCATGGAGCAAGACAACCTGACGTTGTCGCACCCTTTCAGGGTGCATTGGGGTTGATGTCCACAACCCAGGGCGTTGCCCTGGGTATGCGGCCACACGAAAGATTGCACCCTGAAAGGGTGCGACACGGTTACTTCACCAACCACTCGACAACCTTGGCGGCATCGAGTTTCTCGGCGTTGCGATCGAGATTATCCTCGGCCCCCGCGGCCTCGTAGCAAGCCCGCGACAGGTTCCCGATGCCGGTCCCCTGCTGATCGTGAACGAGTACCTCGCCCGGAGCACACAGGCCCAGGAACCCGCCCATGCCGCCGTACTTCAACGCGCCGGGAAGCGTCATCGGGTCGTTCGCGTCCTGGATATTCTCGAAGTTGAACCCGTTAATGTCCGCGGCGGTCTTCTTCACCGCATCGCCAGCCAGCGCCTTCGCCAGAATCGCAACCGGTCCCATCTCAGCCCATCCAACGAGACGGACCTCCTGAATTTTGGGATCGCGGATAGCAATAATCGTCAGGGCATCGTGAACGCGATTGGCCAACAAGGAGCGGTTGTAGCCGTAGGTGTACCCGGCGAAGTTCTTGTCCACGGGGAATGGCTTCGGGAAAGCGTTTTCACCGATTCCGAGGAGATCAGGCGCTACCACCGTGAACCCCGCGTCCGTCAGGGTCTTCACAGCGGGAATCACTTTCCCATTCTCGATCAGGCTCGCCTTCCCCTTCGGATGCAGCCAAATGACGAAATGACGCGCCTTTGGCTTCTCACCAAGGACAGCAATGGTTGGAATCGCGTCCTTCTCGTTTGGCCGACCAAAGACTCTCTTGATGAGCGTGTGGCCGTCGATCTTCGACTCTGGCGACACGGTTCGCTCGACTATCTCCTTCGGCAACTCACTGTTCACCATCACCCGCAACGCCGTGCCCACTACTCGCTTGAACTCCTTCAGGCCCGCGGCGTCCTTTGGCAACAGTTTGAAGAACTGCGAGTTGCTCGCCGTCGTCATCGCCTCGCGGAGATCTTTTGCGTTCAGTTCGTCCTTGGGCCGTGGATGCTTGTCGTCGAACACGGACAGTTCCGCGACCGGCGTCGGCTTGAACGCAGGCTCTTTTACCTGCTCGTCCTTCCCCTGGAGATGCTTCAGGAACCACCCGTACATCATCTCGCGAGCGTGAACGTTGTACTGGTGCCCGTATTCCAGCCACGCACGCACCGCCACCTTGTCCTTCGCACCGTACAGGTCGTAAAGCTGTTGCAGTTCCGGGTAGCCCTTCGTCATCATCTCCTTGGTCCAGTCGTTCGCGGCGCTCATGCCCTGTGGTTTCGGAGCGAACAACGCGGCGATCTCGACGTTCCCCGTTCCGACTCGCAACAGCGAACAGTTCTCGCACACGCAACCGCCCTGCATTCCCGTACTCACCATCACGGCGGGGAACGCACTTGCGATGCGGTCGTCGATGGCCGCCAAAATGAAGGTTTGCGTGCCGCCGCCGCTGGCCCCGGTCATGCCGATACGCTTCGCATCCACATCAGGTAGCGTCGCGAGGAAGTCGAGCGAGCGCACGCTATTCCAGGTCTGAAGCCCCATCTGGCTCTGCAACCGCAGTTCAGCCGCGATGTCCTTGAACCCTTCGCGGTGGACGATCGCGGTGCTGTCGGCGTAGCCGACCATGTCGTACTGGAACACCACGAACCCGAGTTTCGCGAGCGTGGCCGGCAGCGCCTGCATGAAGAAGCGACCGCGATCCATGTCCGGCTCGCCCTTCGCATCAACGCTCGCCTTCGCAGCCTTCTCCCCCGAGTCGTGGAATCGCCCGTTCGCCCAGTGACCGTGCGCGAACAGCACGCCGGGTAGCTTCTGCGGTTTATCGGAGTCATGCACAGGGCGGTAGAGGTTCCCCGTGACGTAGTGGCCCGGCATGCTCGCGAAGTACACCTTCTCGATGGTGTAGCCGTCGCGTTCGATCTTGCCGTGAATCACCGCGTTGAGTGGCGTCTTCTCGGGCATCGGCCAGAGACCGTTCGCGACGAGGAGTTGTTCGCGAAGCTGGGCGCGACGAGCTTCCCAGGCCTCTTTCGTTTTCGGCGGCGAGAAAGGGATGTAGTCGTTGAGCGTCCGTGGTGCGCCGAGGCGGGCGTCGGTCGGCTTCTGGTCACCGGTGAAGACGCGGGTGGGGTCGGCATCGTCGGCAAGTGCCCATGCGAACTGCGGGTGTAGACCCGTTGTTCCGACAGCAGCAGTGGCGGCCGACAGCGCGAGCATTTCACGACGTGAGAGCATGGCAGTGGTCTCCAGTGATGTGAAGACAAGAGTAGCCACGGATAGACACGGATGAAACACAGATAAAGACAAAAGCAGGATTAACCACAGAGCCACAGAGAGCACAGAGGAACAACCAAACACAGAGAGAAGAGCTTTTTGAACTCTGTCTTTCCTCGGTGTTCGTCTTCTCTGTGCTCTCTGTGGCTCTGTGGTTAATCCTGCTTTTGTCTTCCCACAATCAACGCGACTTCTTCGGCTTCGGTTCGGACTTCTTCGAGGCGTGCTCGATGCCGTAGGAGCAGTCGCTCTTGAGCGGGCAGTTGGGGCAGTTCGGGTCGTGCTCGGTGCAGAGTTCCTTCGCGAGGACGCTCATCAGATCCGTGAACTCCGAACCGCGAGTCTTGGGGATGACGTGTTCGATGCTCCCGCGCACCGCTTCCAGGTTGTCCGGATCGAAGTCTTCGATCACACCCAGTCGGCGAAGCACTCGCAACGTCGGTTCATCCAGCGGAATGGCGTGCCCGCCGAGTGTACGCTGGATGACCCAGGCCACGGCGTAGTCGTTCACGCCTTCCTTGTAGAACCGCAGCTTGCGGGCGGTGTCCTTCAGCCCCTTCTTGTCCAGTTCGCTCAGGTCGAACGAGTACTTGTCCTCGAACACCTCTTGCAGCAAGCCGATGATACGCTTCGCCCGGCTTCCCGAGCCGCTCAGAGGACGGAGCACGTCTCCGACTTCCTGCACAGTACTGACGCGGACTTCGTTCCAGTCAACGAACGTCTTGCGGAGGCGTGCGTAGCCGGCGTCGGCGTCGGCCGACGTGCTCGCCTCGCGGCAGATGGCGTAGATCAACTCTTCCAGCAACGGGCGCGGCTCGGCCTCGTCCGCTTCGGGAAGTGGAAACCGCTTCTTGAGTGCGGTCTGGCTCTGGGTCAGCAGTTGCTGTTTGTTCGTGATGGCCGGCATGCGGGGCCACTCCGTTTCCGGTCAGCGGGATGAGTCCGGGTGGTTCGCCGATCCGTCGGCGGGTCCGGGCTGCTCGGCGTGTTTCACTTCTTCTGGCGAATCGAGATCGTCGTCGTCTTCTTCATCGTCCGTCTCGTCATCGGCGTTGGGATTCGCCGCGGCGTGGTCGGCGGCGAGTCGTTCGCTTTCCTCGCGGATCATCCGGCCGATCTCGACGCTCTTCTTGACGCCGTCATCCAGGACGAACGTGACGTGCGGCACATAACGCGAGGTAAGCTGGCTGGCGATCTTGGTCTGAACGAACCCGGCAGCGCTCTTGAGGCCGTGCATGGTCAGTTGTTGCTCCTTCTCGGAGCCCATGACCGAAACGAACACCTTGGCGTGCTGCAAATCGCCGGACACCTCGGCACGGGTGACGGTGACGTTCTTGACTCGAGGGTCTTTCAGTTCAAACAGGATGACTTCCGCCGCGGTCTCGCGGATCACTTCCGACACCCTTGCTATCCGGTGAGATTTCATTTTACTATTCCGCGCTCCCCTTCGGGTCGCGGCTAAACGACCTTGGTGTTCGACATATCTTCAGTGAACTCGTCCAGCCAACGTCGTTGATCTGGCGTTTCCGGCACTGACATTCCCCGTGCAGCGCTAACCGTGGCAACCGCCGTGTCGGGGGCAATTCCTGAGGCGATCAACACCCCGACAGCAACCAATCCCGCCCGACCGATACCCTGTCGGCAGTGAACCGCGACCCGGCGACCCGCTTCCAACTCTCGAACGATACCCTCTACCAGTTCTCGGAATGCGGGGCGTGACGCAGGCACATCTCGATCCGGCACGGGCAGCGATCGGAAATTGATTCCGTGCTCTGCACTCATCGCCCCTTCGGCTTCCAGATCCAACTCCCTTGCCTCTTCCGGCGTGAGCATGGAGACAAGCATTGTCACGCCGGCTCGTCCCCAGGCTGAAATTTCGTCGTCGAGCCAGTCACCGCCCCGCGGTCTCGGAGCCACGGCGAGTCGGCCGGCAAAGGATGTTGGAATCCAGAACAACTCCGTAAACATCGGGAGAACTATCTTCCTAGGGTGCGCCCCAAAGCGGGCGACCCTGGGCTGTGGAATACAACCCCTTCGGGGTACAGACCCAGGCCACTACACAACTTCCTTGCCCACGGTCATTTCGCTGCCCAGGTATTCGGCTACGGGGTGTTTGCGAAGCGCCTCGTTGATCTCTTGCAACACGTGTTGCACGGCGGGAACCTCGAAGCCGACCGTCGCGAAGCCCAGAGTTGCCACCTTCACGTCTTCGAGCGAGTCCACTTCCGCGGCCGACACGTTAAATTCTACGCGGAGACGGGCGAGAATGCTCCGAACGACCTGACGCTTATCCTTCAGCGTGCGGGACTCGCGAACAAGCAACCGGATCGTGAGGGAACCGATAATCATTGCATTTTCGATTGAAGATTTATGATTGAAGATTGAAAGACGAAACCAACGGGCCTCTTCCAATCGTCAATCATAAATCTTCAATCGAAAATTCACAGCGTTCGTTGCCGAATCTCGATCTTGAACGCCTCGATGACGTCATCGACCTTGATGTCGTCGAAGCCCGTGATCTTGAGACCGCACTCGAAGCCTTCGCGGACTTCCTTGGCGTCGTCCTTGAACCGCTTGAGGCTGTCGAGACCGACGACCTTGTCGGATGGCGGGAACACCACGACACCCTGGCGGATGACGCGGACGCGGGCCGAACGTTCGAGCGTGCCGCTCGTGACGAAGCACCCGGCGATGGTGCCAACCTTGCCGACCTTGAACGTCTGGCGGACGACCGCACGGCCGAGGTGAACGACCTCTTCGGTCGGCTTGAGCCGGCCTTCGAGCGCGCTCTTCACGTCGTCGGTCAGCTTGTAGATGATGTCGTATTCGCGGAGGCTGATGTCACGCTCCTCGGCGAGCTTCAACGCGGCGTCGTCGGCCGTGACGTTGAACCCGATCACGAGCGTATCTTCGGGGCTCGTCAGCGCGAGGGTCACATCGGATTCGGTGATGGCACCGATGCCCGTGTGGAGGACGCGGGTGCGGACCTCGTCGTGAACCAGCTTTTCGAGTTCCTTGCGGATCGCCTCGACCGAACCTCGGGCTTCGGCCTTGAGGATGATCTTGAGCTCGGTGATCTTCGCCTTGCTCTTGGCGGCCGACAGACTCTCCAGATCCTTCGGGGCGGAGAACCGGTTGAGTGCGGCCTGGCGTTCGTTCTGCTCGCGGTCCTCGGCGATTTCCTTCGCCTCGGTGAGTTCCTCGACGACGTAGAACGGATCGTCCGCGTTTGGCACGCCGCCCAGCCCGGTGATCCGGACGGGGGCACTCGGGCCAGCGGATTCGATCGGCCGACCAACGTCGTTGTACATCGCCCGCACGCGGCCGTAGGTCGATCCGCACAGGACGATATCGCCCTTGTGGAGCGTACCCTGTTGGATGAGCACGGTCGCCATCACGCCCTCATCGGAGGACATGTGTGCTTCCAGACAGCTACCCGCGGCCGGGCGATCCGGGTCGGCGGTGAGTTCCTCGACTTCGGCGACAAGGACGATCGTGTCGAGCAGTTCGGCGATACCCTGGCCCGTAACGGCGCTGGTCTCGACGAATTGCACGTCGCCACCCATGTTGTCCGGCAACAAGTTCTCGTTGTAGAGCTGGCGTTTGGTCCGCTCGAGGTTGGCGTTCGGCATGTCGATCTTGTTGATCGCCACGATAATCTTGACTTCGGCGGCCTTCGCGTGGTTGATGGCTTCTTGCGTTTGCGGCATGACGCCATCGGTCGCGGCGACGACGATCACCGCGATATCGGTGACGTTCGCACCACGGGCACGCATCTTCGTGAACGCTTCGTGGCCGGGGGTGTCGAGGAAGGTGATGAAGCGGTCTTCCTGCACCTCTTGCGTAACCCCGTCGATTTCCTTCTCGATGATCACTTCTCGCTTGACCGACCACGCACGAATCACCTGCGTGATACCACCGGCTTCGGTCGAGACGACATCGGAGTCCACGCCGTAGTTCTGGCGAATCTTGTCGAGCAACGACGTTTTGCCGTGGTCGACGTGGCCCATGATGGTGACGATCGGCGGCCGCGGCTGGAGCTTCTCCGGTTCCACTTCCTCGATCATCTTGCGGTAGCGTTCGAGCAGGATGTCTTCCTTGGTTTCCTGCTTCTTGATGACCAGCTCGATGTTCTTCTCGACGGCGATGAGCGCGGCCGTGTCGAATTCCAGCGTCGAGTTGTTGCCGTAAAGTTGGCCGGACTCCTTGAGGAGCCGCTTGATCAACTCGCCGACCTTCATACCGATCGCTTCCGACAGACTTCGGACGGTGATCGGCAGCGCGATCGGAATCTTCCCTTCCTTGACGATCGGTGCGACCTTGCCACGCATGTGCTTGCGAAGCAGGGCGGCGCGAGGCCCACGGCGGGAACCCCACTGTTGCTCGATGATGTCGACCTGACCGCCTGGCCCGAGGACGATGGCCGGCTGACCGCCGCCCGGACCGCGACCGGAACCCTGCCGACCGCGGTGGCGTGAGTCGCGACCGATGACGCCGCCGCCGGCCTTCTTCTTCTTGTCGTCCTCGTCGTCCGACATGTTCTGGTTGACGCCGACGCTGGGGCTGCTCTCCGCGGCGGGTGGCCGACCCGCGATCCGCGATGCCGAACCCTGGCCCGACTTGCTCTCGGCACCACGCGGAGGACCGGCTGGGCTGGCCTGCGTGGGGGCAACGGGGCGAGTGATGTCCGTCAGGCTCATCTTCTGGCCGCGAGCGCTGGCCAGTCGGAGACGCTCAATCATCTCCGGAGTCAACTTCATCGGCTGACCGGCGTTTCCACCTGCGGCCTTATTCGGCCCGCCGCCGCCTTGTTGCGGAGCGCCGGTACGTGGACCACCGCCACCTTGTTGCGGACCACCAGTACGAGGACCGCCGCCACCACCGCCTTGTTGCGGAGCACCTGTGCGTTGGCCAGGCTGACCACCGCCACCTTGTGGGCCGCCCTGTGGACGAGGGCCGCTTCCGGGAGGCGGTGCGCCGACGCCCGTTCGGCGGTCGGCAATGAACTTCGGCGGCGCGACCTGCGGAGGCCGCTTCAGAATGTCCGGGCGACCGGAAGAACTGCCCGTGTTCGCGCCGGTGTTAGTCGGGATCACATTCGCCGGGCTCGTCCGTGTCGGCGCTGGCGGTGTGTGCGGTCGCACCGGAGCAGGGGGCACAACTGGCTGCGCAGCAGGTGGATTCACAGGGCCAGCAACGGCCGCAGGAACCACGGGCTCGGCTGGCGTCTGCCTCACGGCAGGCGCTGCTGGTTGAGGTGGTTCAGGTTCAGCGACAGGCGCAACGGGCGTTGCTGCGGCTGGCGTCGTTGCTGCCGCTGGAGGCGTCGTTGCCGTGGGTCGTGGCTGCTGCGGGGCCGCTGGCCTCGCCGTGTTCAGGTTCTGCATCCGACCCGGTAGGTTACGCATACCACCGGCGAGATTCGGGATGACGTTCGCGGGCGGCGTGGGCGGTGTTTCCACCTTCGGTGGCTCGACCGGCTCCGGTGCACCGGCGATAACAACCGGTGCCGCTGGCGGCGTCGGGATTTCGGGTTCTGGTGTGTGGACCTCGGCGACTGGCGAGGTCGTGGGCTGGTGTGCGACCGGTGCGGTCGGCGTTGTAAGGGCGGTCAGAGGAGTCTCGGCTGCTTTCGGGGTGGGCTTGGCCTTGGGCAGGGTCTGAATCCTGTTGTCCCTGGCGACAGGTGGAATGGCTGGTTTGGCCGGGATCGCGGGAGCGGCGGCAGTGGGCGAGGCAGGCTTTGCTCCGCCCTTCTTCACGCGGGTCCGCAGCGATTCGGCCTGTGCGGCTTCCAGGCCATTGAGCTGGCTGGTGATTCCCGCAAAACCGAGTTCTTTGCAAAGGTCAACGAGAACCTTGCTGTCGACGTTCAGCTCCTTGGCGAGCGCGAACACTCGAACTTTTTTGTCCTTCTCGGGCTTTTCTTTCGTCTGCGGGTTCGACAAGCGGAACTCCTCTGGGGGTGCCCTGAGCAACCCCCGAACCTACCTGCGGGCCGCGCCGCGGGTGTACTGGATCGACCGACTGCGCCCCGAATGAGTTATATTCTAATCCCGCGGCCCTTAATGAAAAGGGGAGGTTGCGGGACGGTGGCACTTTAGGTTTAGACATTTCTGAGGATTTGAGCACGCAATCTCCCGGATTGTTGCGGATACCGGGGAACTCGCGTGCTCGGCTCATCGATGCCGAAATCCTGGCGTCACTCATCACTTTTACCCGATTCGGCGGCGGGCGCGTCGGGTGATGCTTCGTTTACTTCAGACACGGCAGCAGGCTCGGAGTTCGCGTCGATCTCGGTTTCGCTGGTTTCCGAGGTCGTGCCTTCATCGGATTCGGCCTCGCCTGCTGATCCTTCTTCCGCGGAGGCTTCGCTTTCGCCCTGTTGTTCTGCCTCGACTCGGGCCTGGTCGGCTGCTTCTTCTGCCTGGCGGCGTTCGTCCTCGACGCTCCGCTCCATGACCTCGGCGTATTCCTCGGCGTACATCACGACTTCGTCGGACTGTTCCACCGTCAATCCCGAGAACTCGGCCAACCCTTCGGCATCGGTCATCGTGATGTCATTGTACGACAGGAAACCCTGGTCGATGAGCGCGTTCGCCAGTTCGGGGCTGGCGTGCGGGAGTTGCCCGAACCAGCGTTCGGCACGTTCGAGGGCTTCCGCCAACTCGTCGTGCGTCATGATCTCGATGTCCCAGCCGACGAGCTTGCTCGCGAGGCGGACGTTCTGACCGCGTCGCCCGATGGCGAGCGACAACTGGTCGTCGGTGACGAGGACGATCGCGCGACCCAGCCGGGAGTACGTGAACACTTCCGAGATCTGGGCCGGTTGCAGCGCGTTCGGGATCAACACCTGGAGGGCGTCGTTCCATCGCACAATGTCGATTCGCTCGCCGTTGAGTTCTTCGATGACGTTCTTGATTCGACTACCGCGAACGCCGACACACGCACCGACGCAGTCGACCTTCAGGTCGATGCTGGTGACGGCGACCTTCGAGCGGTAACCCGCTTCGCGAGCCACGGCCCGAATGTCGATGATCCGTTCGTCGATTTCGGGGATTTCTTCCTCGAAGAGCGCTCGCACGAAGTCCGGGTGGCACCGGCTCAGCACGATCTTGACGCGGTGGCCTTGCTTGCGAACTTCGAGGATCACGGCCTTCACACGGTCGCCGACATGCTGCGATTCGCCGGGAATCTGCTCGCTGCGAGGCAGGAGCGCTTCACTCTTGCCGAGGGAGACGATGGCCGTGCCCGCATCGACACGGGTGACGGTGCCGACGATCAGTTCACCCTTCTTGCCCGAGAATTCGTTGTAGACTGTGTCCGACTCGGCCTCGCGGATTTTCTGGATGATCATCTGCTTGGCGGACTGTGCGGCGATGCGGCCGAGCGTTTCCGGGTCGAGTTCGACGTCGCCGTGCCTGGCGGTGATGTGCCCGGTGCTCTGGTCGATGTTGACGAACACGCCCGACTCAACACCGAAGTGCCGTTCGGCGGCGACCTGAATGGCGGACGCGATACCGGTGAGGATGGTCTCACGGGGGATCTTCCGATCCTCGTGGAGCTTGTCCACGAGTTTGATGATCTCTTCCCCGGGATCTTTCTCTTTCTTGATCGTCATCTGGATCTCCGCCTTGCATACAGCCCACCCAGAGCACTGGGTGGGTTTCCAACAAACGGCAACACCGGCTTGAGCTTCTGCCACGCCGTGGAGCCGGGGTTGTTTGAGGAAGCCACCGTAAGGGCTTGCTCAAACTAACACCCGACGCCCCGATGTGGCGGCTCACTGCCGGTGCATCGATGGGTCGTGGTTGTCGAACAAAACTATTGTGACTTGAATGGCACTGGAAAGCAAGACCCGCGAGCATTTCCGTCGCGGATTTCCGCCCGTCACACCATGTCGGTGCCGACAGGGATGCCGGGTTCTCGCTTCCGGCGGGCGACCGGAAGGGGCTTCACGAAGAACGAGAAGAGTATCGCCAGTGCCAGACCGGATGTGATGACTCCAGGTTTAATGTCCTGGGCCACGACGAGCGGCGTGACGAACGCGACGAAAAACACCGCTGCGGCAACGGCACCCTTCCGGGTGAATACCAACACGCACCCCAGAAGGCCCAGTACCGCACCTGCGAGCAGGGTATAGGTTGTGTAAATGAGGCGATCCAGTTTCGCGACTTTCTCCAGGGCATCGGGGCTTCCCGAGGTCGCGATCACTTCGCGTGCTCGGTCGAGTTCGGGTTTCTTCTCACTGATGTCGGTCATCCACTTAACGCCCAGGGCACCCGACCCTGCGACTCCGAGCAGGCCGAAAATCAACGCAGCAATTCGCATGATGAATCTTTGAGATGAGTGAGGGCGATGGCGCCACTCTACACGGTTGCCACCGCCCCCGACACCATCAGTTCTGCGGATCTCGTTTCGCCTACATCATGCGGCGGTTGCGGTGGGTCTGCGGCGGCGGGTCGGGTTCGGGCGGTTTCATGTATTCCTTGTACGCGACATAGCCGAGTCCACCGAGAATCGCGTAGCAACTTGCCGTGGCGATCAACGATGGCGAGGTGAGCTTCACGGCACTCCCGGCCGACGACTTCAACACGATCTTCACACCACGGAAATCCACCGAATAGATCTCGTCCAGAATCAAATGCGATGCGAAGCCGATCATCACGCCGACGGCCATCAGGATCCGGAGGTTGCGGTCGGGGGAGTGATACGCGAGGTACACGACCAACCCGGCGATGAACATGGCGGGAATGCTGTGGTACATGCCACGGTGAACGCTGAGCTTCTTGAAGAGCTTCGAGACGAAATAGCGCACGAAGATGTAGCCAAACAACATGGAAGCGAGGATTGCTTCGCGTGTCATGCCTGCGTGAACGAATCGCGGGAGCAACAGCACGGGAAGCACGGCGGCAGCCAGCCCGAACATTTCGCGAACTGGGACGCCCGAGTCGCTATCGAGGTCTGGGAGCATCCCACCGATCGCGGTGATGCCGGCAGCGAGAATTCCCGCGTCGGTCTCGAATCCCATCGGTTGCACGGCCGCGCCGCCGTATATGACTCCGATGGTACTCGACACGGTAATGTGCATTCGGAAACCGGCCACGGGTCACCGGGGAAGGGTCGGGCACTCACTCGCCCAAATTGCCAACTCGGAAATGGTTGACACAACATGCCTCATCGTGCAAGCCCAAACGCGGTCTAGCACGGCTAACCAACAGGCCGTTCCGTGATTCACGTTGGCTGGTTTGGGGAGCGTGAGTCGGTGACCGGAGGAATGATACTCCGCGCGGGGGGAATGAGGCGGCTCGCCGAGCAGAAACACGCGGGCGGCCCACGAAACCCGGGGCCGCAGCTTCGATATTCGTACGGGATGATTAAGGTTGGTTGACCGATAAGTGCGCGGCCGCATTTTTGTGGTGGCGTGAGACATGACATCGTTGTTCAACCCGCTTGCGACACTGTAAATGAACGCGTGGGGCATGTCGGCAGACAAAGCTGAACAATTTATAGACAATCGGACCGGGTTTCTCAGCTGTTAAGCGAAGATTCTTGTCGTACTCGCGGTTTTGCAGAATTCATGGGATTTTGCATGTGTTACGGTGCTAGTTCGGCTTCACTTTCACAGGATTTCACACGTAGGATACGATTAATTATCTTTGACGAGATTTCGGTATGAAGTTGGTCACCGCCACTCGTTTTTGTTCTTAGTTCTGCCTCCCTCGTCCATCTCCTCATTCCAGCGAAAGGTGTTCTCATGTCTGCTCGAATTTTCCCTCGAAAAGCGTTCACCTTGATCGAACTGCTGGTGGTAATCGCGATTATCGCAATTCTCATTGGACTGTTGCTCCCTGCCGTTCAGAAGGTCCGCGAAGCTGCGGCCCGAACCACGTGCAGTAACAACATGAAGCAACTCGGCCTGGCGATGCACGGCTATCACGACGTGTACAGTTGGTTGCCTCCGGGTTGCGCCCGGGACCAGGCCCCGTTCGGCACCGGCACCGCCTCGTGGGGCTCCTCGTGGAAGGTGTACATCCTTCCATACATCGAGCAGGGTGCGATCTTCAGCAAGTGGCAATTCAATGCTAGCAGCGGCTACACGAATGCCGGAAACATGGACCTCGTGAACCGCGTCACCATTAAACCGTATCGCTGTCCGTCGTCCCCACTGCCGGAGTTCTACGTGAACTCGGGCAACAACGGCCGGTTCCTGATGTTCACGTCGTACACCGGCGTCGCCGGTTCCACGCTCGACTCGCCGCAGGCGGCGGTCACCTGTTGCAATGGCGCGGGCAACATCAACGGCGCCGGCGGTATCCTGTTCGCGAACAGTCAGGTGTCGATGGTGAGTATCACCGACGGGACGAGCAACACCCTCATCGTCGGCGAGCAGAGCAACCACATTCGGGACGCAAACAACCAACCCGTCGTCCCTGCCTACGGTGCGATCACCAGTCAGGGGCCGCACGGCTGGACAATGGGGGCGGGAAATACGAACGTCGGTGCAGCGTACGCCGAACGGACATTCAACTGCACCACGACCCGCTGGCAGATCAATCAGATCGGGCTTGGCAACACTGCGGCGAACGGCACGAACGAGAACGCTGGCACCAACATCCCCTACTCGTCCGGGCACACCGGCGGGGCGAACATGCTATTCGCTGACGGCAGCGTTCGGTTCCTGAACAACGCGACTCCGCTGCTCACACTCCAGCAAATCTCCACGCGCGCGGGCGGCGAGGTTGTGACGCTGAACTGATTAGTTGAGAATCTGGTGGGCAGTCTCGTCCGGTGCGAGCCACGAGTTCGAGAGTTGTGGCTCGCGTCGGACTGATCGAAAGCAGCTCAGATAACAGCCATATCCTTTCGCTCAAACTGATACCCCGCCAGTCTAGCATGTTCACGGCTTCTTCGTTGGCTCGATTGTACCGCCGTCTCAGAAGATCTGGCACTGCGGCAGGGCAGCGGCGAGTTTCTTCACGCCAGCCTCGGTCACTTTCGTGCCCCCCACCTGGAGATTCTTGAGCTTCGTGGCACCGGCCAGTTCCGAGAGTATCTCATCGTCGAGGTTCGAACTGGGGAGTGTGAGTTCCGTCAACTCGGGGAGCCCTCGCCAGTTGTCGTCACCCGCCCTTGTCGAGCCTTTTTGTCTCCTGCGCGTTGAAGAGAGTCAGTTTCACAACGGTGGGAGAGCCTCGACGCCTTCCACCGTCACCCGGGTGCTCCTTCTCAAAATTCGCGAAATTGAGAACGGTCAACCCGGGGAGGTTCGTTGCCATCCTGGACAGGAGGTAGTGGACTGCACTCCGTTCGCAGCGCCGCATCCACAGCGGCGCAAGTTCGCCAGTTTCACAATCCCGCCCATCTCGCGGTTCCGGTTAAACCGCCTGGATAGATTGTGTCGATAAGAACGGGTGACGTGTCCCTGTCTCCCGAGAGCCGTCATGGGCATCTTCAAGAAACTGCTCGTGGTCGTCGGGGCAATGGGCCTGACGATCGGTTCTGCCAGCGCTCAGGTGCCGGGTGCGGGTTCGCCCAAACTCGGTTCGCTCGAAGACGAGGGCTTTCGCGGGGCTGTTTTCCTGTCGCCCTCGCTCGACCGCACGGTCACGCCCGCCTCTGGAAAACAAGCCACGCCCGCCTCGGATGCCGTTCAGCAGGCCGACCACGTCGAAGGCCAGCAACCGCCGCCCGTGAAGGTGGACGTGTTCGACCCGGAGGCAACGCCGCGTCTCGAAGACTTCGTGTTTGGGCCAGGCACGGCTCCACTGTCGTGGCGAGTCTGGGGTGGTGCGGAAGTGCTGCTTGGCACGGGCAGGCCGGTGAAAGTGGTGCCTGTTGTGACAACTGGACCAGCGGCCGCGGGGCTGTTGAGCGCCGGTGCGATTGGTCAACCGGGAACCGAAGCACTTTTCGGTGGCCGGAAAATGCTCGGCGACTGGCGAGGCGGCTTGCGGGCCGAGGGTGGCTTGTGGTTCGACCCCGCGCACACCACCGGCGTCGCGGCGAGGTTCTACTCGCTCTACTCGACCAGCGAACAACTCGTCGGTGCGGGGAACGGGACGAACGTGGTGAACGTGCCACAGTTCGTGTCCATCGCGGGGGTGGTCGTGCAAGTGCCGGCCTACGTCGGCTTTCCGGGCCTCACGACGGGGACGGTTTCCACCACGGCACAGACGATGTTCGCCGGTGGCGATTTGAACGTCAGGCACGTGCTCCAGCAAGAATCGCGCTGGCGGGTGAGCGCACTGGCGGGGTATCGACAACTGTATCTGAGTGACGAACTCGGTGCGGAATTTAAGGTTTCAGGAACAATTCCGCCCATCACCGCTGTGATCGGGGGTGCCGACAACATCCGGACACGGAACTCCTTCTACGGTCCGAACGTGGGCCTGTTGGCCTCGACCGTGCGGGGGCGGTGGACGCTGGAAGGACAGGCCGGGTTGGCCCTGGGTGTGAGCGTGAGCGAACTCGACTTCAATCGGAACCGGATACTGAGCGTCACCGGTCTGCCGCCGGCACCGTTCGCGTTGACGAACGTTCGCGACCCGATGACGTATTTCGGCACCGTGGCGGAAGGTGGCGTCCGGCTGGCGTTCCGCGTGACGGAACACGCCAAGTTGACGTTTGGCTACACGGGGCTGTACTGGGGTAACGTGCGCCGGGCTCAGGAACAACTGGCGCTCAGCCCCGGCCTGACGGGAACCACAACTTACTACTTCGCCCACATGCTGAGCTGGGGTGCGGAGTTCCGGTACTAATCGTTTAGCGGTTGCCCCAGCGGGGCAACCTGCGGACCCGGTGGGTCCGCCGCTAAACGAACCCTCACATCATCATTCGCCACTCATCGCCTTCACGTCTACAATTCGCCCATCGCAGCAATCCCGCCGACATCCCTCCGAGGCCCGCAATGGTTCGCGCCCGTCAAGCAGTCATCACCGAGCCGTTCAAGACCGCCGTGCGCGAGGTTGAACTCGCCAACCCCGCCCCAAACCAGATCCTGATCGCTGCCGAATACTCGGCCATCAGCGCGGGGACGGAACTCGCCGTGTACACCGGCACTCACCAGTGGCTCAAAGACCCGAACCTCCCCGACTGGAAGTTCCCGTTCCGTTCGGGCTACTCCGCCGCGGGCCGCGTGCTGAAGGTCGGCAAAGACTTCCCCGGCGGCTTTCAGGAAGGCGACCGCGTTAGCTACCCCGGCAACCACGCTTCCGCGGAACTGCTGACCGTGGGCCACGAGCGTTGCCGGGTGTGGAAGATGCCCGATTCGCTGAGCTTCGAGAAGGCCGCGGTCGCGTGCATCTCGCGATACGGCATGGGTGCCTCCGTGCGAGCCGGGCTGACGCTCGGCCGCAGCGGCGCGGTGCTGGGGCTCGGCATCATCGGTCAGTTCTCGTTGCGGTGCATGCTCGCGGCCGGGATGTCGCCGGTGGTGGGAATCGATGCCGTGAAGATGCGACGCGACGCGGCCCTCGCTGCCGGTGCGGATCACGTTATCGACCCAACAGCGGGCGACACGAAGCAGCAACTCGCGGCGTTCCTGAACGCGAAGGGTGCGGAAGTCGTGGCCGACGCGACGGGCGTCCCGGCTGCGATTCCCACCGCGATGAGCCTGGCTTGCGACGCCGGGCAAGTGGTCGTGGTGGGCAGCCCTCGCGGCATTGCCAAGGACGTGAACTTCTACGATGACCTGCACCGCCGGTACATCGAAGTGAGCGGTGCGCACGGGAACATGCTGTTCGAGGCCGCACACACCCGGCTCGCCGGTGCGTGGGACATCAACAAGGCCCAGATGTGGTTGCTGCGACAACTGGCGAGCGGCCGACTGAGCCTCGCCGGGCTGGTGACGCACACGATCACGCCAGAACAAATGGGCGACGCTTACGAGGGGCTGCTGAAGGACAAGGACAACTACCTGGGCGTGATGATGAAGTGGGTGTGAAATGAAACAAGCCCACCCGTTGCAACGGGTGGGCTTGAGTGGCTCAGTCTTTCTTTTTCGGGAACTGCGGTTGCAGCTTGGCCAGGTCGAACGCTTCGCCCTTCATTTCCTTCCACGTCTTCTTCTGCGAATCGTCGAGCAGGTCTTCGAGCTTGCCGATGTATTCTTTCTGAAGCTTCTGAACCTTCTTCTGGTTCTCTTGCATCTTTTCGACGTCGAATTTGCCCTTCGTGAACTCACCGAAGATTTCGCGGGTCTCCTTCTGGAGGTCGCCCGTGACCCCCTTGACGGAGTCCTTCTGGGCGGCGGTCAGTTTCAATGCATCGACAACCTCGGCGTTGGTGAACGCGTTGGCTCCCATTTGCTGGCGGGAAATTTGTTTGAGGCGTTCGACCTGCTCCTTCTTCAGAACTTCGCCGAGTTGCTTGTAGGCTTCTTTGGTGATTTCCGCGTTCGCGGCATCCAACTTCTCACGCATCTCGGGTTCGATCTTGCCGAACCCGCCTTTGCCAAAGTCGATACCCTTGTCCTTCATGATCTCGGCAGACTTCTTCCGGAACTCCGTGCTCCATTCCTTCAACTTCGTGATCTGATCTTCGGACAGCTTCAGGTCTTCCTGCACAGCCTTGTTCGTCACGAGGCTGGTCGGGCCGCCACCAAACCCACCCGGACGGAACTGGGCCTGGGCGAGGCTAACCATCCCGACGACGAGGAACCCGGCTACCGCGAATCGCATTCCACGCATGGCATACCCCCTGAGCAATGGGCAGAACTGTGGCAACCCCACGGGCAGCCAACTGACCACATCGTTACGTCTGGCCGGTGAAAGGGGGATGAGAAACGAAAAAAGCCGCTCGAATGTCGAGCGGCTGGAAGCGCGGTATCGGCTGGCTCACTTCTTCTCGGGGCGGACCATGCCAGGTGGCAATTTCGGTTGGCCGGGGGCGACCATAGGCTGCGCCGGCGGCTTGCCACCCTCCTGCTCCTTCCAGCCCTGGATCTTTTGGGCCTTGAAGTGCTCGGCCGTCAGGCCCGGAATGTTCGTTTGCGGATCCTTGAACTTCCACTGTTCGGTGTCGCCGTTGGGCTTGGACATGAACACCTGAGCGGGCAGGTACGGCCACTTCGTGTTGGGGCCGTACAGTGCCATGCGCAGTTGGGTGAACTCGGCCTTGTCCTTGGGGTTCAAGGGCTTCACGTCCAGGTACACGTAGTTCGCGTCTTCCTTGAACAGCGTGAGATCGAAGCGAGCCTTGGCGTCCTTCGACTTCATCCCCGAGAGGAAGTCGAGCATGATGTTGTCGGTTGCGTTGCCGCTGCCGCCCGGCGTGGGTGCTGGCAGTTTCCACTCGGTGATGGTCTTGGCGAGGCCGTTGTACTCGAACACCGATTTCCCATCGCAGATGAACGCTTCGTAGTCGGTGCCGGTCTTGTCGATGTCGTTGTTCAATCGCAACACGGCGAAGTTTGGTTTCATGCACAGCACGACGCCGGAGTATCCCTTGTCGGTCTTGAAGACGACATCGGTTCTCTTCAGTTCGAGGACGAACCGGAAGTTCACGAGCCCGCCCATGTTCTTTTCCCACCCGGCGAGGTGGGTATCGAGCTTGTTATCGACGGGCGGCGCGGCCGGGGGCAGGGGTGGGGCAACTTGCCCACCAGGGGCTGCTGGCGGCACGGGCTGCTGCCCGGACACCACCGTGACGCCGATCAGACAGGCGGCGAGGGTGAAGCCGGCGGGTCGCATACGATAGTTCCTCAGCAATAATCCGGATCGGGGCCGACCAACAAACGGACCGACGCCCTACAATTGCGCTCTTATAGCCCAACCTGCCAAAACGAAAAAGCCCGGATGCACGCTCGGGCGCCCCAGTAGATTCTGGCATTTTGGCGAGCGGGGGTGCGTAAGCCCCCCGAGTTCTTGGCTTCGCTCACACCTCGGGGGCTTACGCACCCCCGCTCGCCAAAAACGAAGGCACCCCCCTGTAACTCATGGGTTGACACAGATGTCCCTGTTCGGGTACGGGCGGCTTCATGCTGCGCTCCCTGTTCCAACATCCGCGTACCGTCGTCGCGACGCTCCTCGTGGTGTTGGCCGTAGGCGTCGGCTGCCAGCCGTTCGGCCGACGGCCGCTCTCGATCCGCCAGTCGCTCTCGCCGGTCGAGCAGCCTGCCCGGGTTCCACCGGGCGTGATGCTGTGCAATTCCGCCGTTGAAGAGGACTTATTACGCCCGCAGCGGCACGTACTGGCACTGTCCAGCGGCGGGCTCTACGGTGCGTATTCCACGGGTTTCCTTGCCGGATGGACGAAGACGGGCACCCGACCAGAGTTCGACACGGTGACCGGGGTAAGCGTTGGGTCACTGATCGCCCCCTACGCATTCCTCGGTTCCGAGTACGACGGTGTCGCGATGTCCCTGCACACGGGCGTTCGCGCCGAGGATGTGTTCCGAATTCGGGCGTGGGTCACGATTCCGTTCAAGGACGCGGTCGCGTCGTCTACCCCACTGAAGAAGCTCATCGAATCGCAGATTTCCACTGCCCTCCTCCGGCGAGTTTGCGAGGAGCACGCCAAGGGCCGACGGTTGTACGTCGCCACCACCAACCTGACGACCCGCCGTCTCGTGGTCTGGGACATGGGCGTGGTCGCCGGATTGCCCAACGGCGCGACACTCTTCCGCGACGTATTGTTGGCATCGTGCTCGGTTCCAGGAATGTTCCCACCGGTGAAGTTCGTGGTCGATGTTGGAGGCCAAACGATCGAAGAACTGCACGCGGACGGCGGCATCGCCTCACAACTGTTTGTGCCGCCACACGTGTTTCGGAAAGCAGCAGGCAAGGATGCGGGGGCCCCGGTGGTTCCGGGTGCGACCGGCAATCTGTACGCCGTGGTCGCCGGCAAGCTCTATGCCGATGCCGCCCCGGTTCGGCAGCGGGTTCTGCCGATTCTCGGCGCGACCACCGAATCAATCATGTACGCGAACTGCCGCTCCGAACTCGGAAACCTCCACGGTCAGGCTGTGTTGTCGGGCCTGCGGTTCCACCTCAGCGCATTGCGGCAGGATGCGGTCGTCAACGCCGAGACGCTCCTCAGCATCGACCAGACTGAAATGCAGAAACTCTACGTTGAGGGCGAGCAGGACGGACTTGCCGGCCCCGCATGGCAGTTTGCTCCACCCGACCTTTGCGGACCGCCACACTCGTTCGTTCACAGTTCCGCACGCCCCGCACGCCACCATCGACGATAAGCGGACGCTTCTCTGCTCCGTTGCTACATCACCGGGAACGCTTCTCGTTGCCTTCCCGGATTCCCCCATGATCGCGCACACCCCGTTCGTCGGCCTTGTTCCCGCCTCGCTGACCCCGTTCACGCCGGCCGGGGAACTCAACCTCGCTGCGGTCGAAAAGCAGGCCGAACTCTTCGTACGAGATCAGGTGGCAGGCGTGTTCGCGGGCGGAACCACGGGCGAGTTCAGCTCACTGACCTTTGCGGAGCGTGATGCCCTGACCATTCGCTGGGCGGAGGTTCTGAAAGGAACCCCGGTTCGGTTGCTCGTCCACGTCGGGTCGAATTGCCTGGCTGAGAGCCGGGCGCTGGCTGCCCGTGCCGAGTCACTCGGCGCGGCTGCCGTGGCGATGGTGTGCCCAAGTTATCTGAAGCCGCGATCGCCGGAGATGGTTATCGAGTGCTGCCGGGATGTCGCGAACGCTGCCCCGAACACGCCGTTCTACTTCTACGACATCCCCGTTCTTACCGGCGTAACGTTCCCGGTTGCGGACTGGATCGAGGCCGCCGCCGAACGGATTCCGTCCCTCGTGGGGGTGAAGTTCACCAACCCCGACCTGATGACGTTTCAGCGATTGATGCGTGTCTGCGGTGGGCAGCTCGACGTGCTTTTTGGAATGGATGAACAGTTGCTGGCCGCAGCTAGCCTCGGTTGTCGGGGTGCGGTCGGCAGCGGCTACAACTTCGCCTCGCCGCTGTACCACCGCTTGCTCGCCGCGGTGGATCGAGGCGACTTCGCAGCCGCGCGCGACTTGCAATTCCAGGGGGTGGAACTGGTCGCGTTGATGTTCCGGACGGGCTACATGGCCGCGGCCAAGGAACTGATGCGAATGCGCGGAGTGGACCTCGGGCCGGTCCGATTGCCACTGCCGAACATCACACCCGAGCAGACAGCCGCGTTCCGAAGCGAGTTCGAACGCCTTGGCGGCGCTGCGGCTTTCTGGACAGCGTAAAGAGTCGAACCGCGTCATCGCTCTGCCTTCGGCGCTCCGTCATTGCGATTGGGTCGGCCAGGCACGTCGAGTTCTTTCACCAACTCGGCGATCGGCCCGGTGACATCGTCTGGCCCGACGACTGCCAGCAGCGTTTCACTGAGGATGCTCGTCTTCGCTTCATCGAATCCGAGCAGTTGGATGGTATTCGAAAGTGACCCGGCGTCGGCGTGTTTCAACGAGAACGCCTTCACGACCTGAAGTTTCGGCAGCGGAGCCTTGGGCTTTCGGTCGAGGATGGCCACAAGGTCGGTCGCGATCTTGATGTGGTTCTCTGAACCCCGCACGATCAACGACCCGGTTCGTTCGTCACCCGTGGCACGCCAGGCCGGGGTTGTGCCGTTCCCCATCATGCCGTTGAATCCGCATCCCAGATTCCCGAACCCGCCGCCCCCGAACCCCCCGCCTCCGAACCCCAGTTGCCCGCCGAATCCGGGGAGCACCAGAATCACGGCGCCCGGTTGCATCGGCAGAGCTGGCGGAGGGATCTCGATATCGGCATCTCCGAGCAGAGATGTCATCGCGTCAATGACGATCCCGGGTTCGGCGCGTTCCAGCTTGAAGACCTTGACCGCGAGTTTGGGCTTGACCGTAGCCTTCGCAACGACGCCGGGCTCGGGCTGAGGCTGGCGAGCAACGGCCGGCAGTACGAAGCCGATCCCGAGCAACCCGGCGACGACTGCGCTGATACGCAAATAGACACGCATGGCATTTCCCGTGACGTGAGACGGAGGTGGAGCCGATAGATCGAAGCTAGCCGAAGTGGCGTCGTGGCTCAAGGAAGTGTTACGCAAACTGGCGGACCCAGAGGGTCCGCCGTGCTGGGAAACACGAACTCAGTGGACCCATCACTTTGACGGCGACTCGTCCTCGCGGAAGCGGTAGCCCACGCCGCGAACGGTCTCGATCAACTCCCCTTCGCCGCCTGCCTGGATCAACTTCTGACGCAGCGTCTTGATGTGAACGTCGATCGTCCGTTCCAACACGATCGAGCCTTCGCCGATCGCGGTATCCATGAGCTGGTGCCGGCTGAACGCACGCCCTGGCTGCCGGACCAGTGTTTCGAGCAATCGGAATTCCGTTGGCGTCAGGTCGAGTGTTTCGTCGTTGAACGTGACGCGGTGGCGGATGCGGTCGATCTTCACGCCGTGATATTCTGCCACGTCGCCGGGTTCGCCCGATCCTTGCACTCGCCGCAGGAGCGCCTTGACCTTCGCGAGCAGCACCTTGTTGTTGAACGGCTTGGGAACGTAGTCGTCGGCTCCGAGTGAGTACCCCACAACCTGATCCGTCTCCTCGGACTTGGCTGTGAGCATGATGATGGGGATTTCGCGAGTGCGTTCCCCGGCTCGCAGTTCGCGGCAGACATCGAGGCCGTTCATCCCTGGCAGCATGATGTCGAGCAACACAACATCGGGCAGGATGGTCTGGGCCTTGCGTAACCCCTCGGTGCCGTTGTCGGCGACATGCGTTTCGTAGCCTTCCTTGTTGAAGTACCACGACAAGGACTGTGTGAGTCCCCGTTCGTCTTCAATAATCAAGATTCGCGGCTGGGCCATCGGAACGTCCCTCGTGACGGGAGGAGCGGCGGGCAGCGTGGCGGTCGAGGTCATGATTCTCCCTGTTGGGAAACCGAGCACCCGCGACAGTGCAGCCAGTCCATCGGCCACCTTCCATCAGCTTACCCACAAAGTTCGGGGTTGTCTGGATGGATACCCGGGGCGAGCAGGCGGCGACCCGGGTATGGTCCGTTGTAATCGTGCAGTGTGAAGAACACGAGAAGGGTGGATGAAGTCCTGGGCAGAACGCGTTTCACGCCCGAACAAGCATGTCAGGTCAAAGTCGCACCCGGGATCGTTTGTCGTTCGCCCAAGCCGCAAATATGCACACGCATCAATCAATGATCGACCACGATTTGTCCATAAAGAATCAATCATCATCACACAGCATCAATTTAGCCAATTCGGTATGTATACCACGACCATAAGATCTCGGCGTCTGTATTGGGCAAACGAAGCATGATTCAGGTAAACAGGCGGATTCGAGAATGATTTTGCGGCGAGTCTTCGAGGATAGAATCGAGCAGACAGACGTCATATCAACGGGTGGCATAATGTCAATTTCCGGTTCACGATCATTTGTGAGAGCCGTCTAATAAAATCATTTGAAATTGGTGAAGATTAGACGATAATATATAGTGAGTGGAGTTGGTTTATCCTGGTTCGAATTGCCTGTTCGAGCATTCCCCCATCTTCACTCAGTTCGCCTACTTCCTTTTCTTGTTCTCGTAGGACCTCTTCCATGCTCTCTCTCTCCAAACCCGCCAGGGGCGGGTCCCGCGCTTTCACATTAATTGAGTTGTTGGTGGTGATTGCGATCATCGCGATCCTGATTGGGTTGCTACTCCCCGCCGTGCAAAAGGTGCGAGAGTCTGCCGCCCGGATGAAGTGCCAGAACAACCTGAAGCAACTTGGCATCGCGATGCATTCGTACCACGACACCTACCAGTACTTCCCCAGGAACTACGCCCGCCAGGTGGGTGCGAACGTCTGGGAAGCACTCAGCGCCAGCTACCTCATCCTTCCTTACGTCGAGCAGGGGCCGCTGTTCAATCAGTTCGAGGCCAACGCAACCAACTGGGGCGTCACTCACGACCAGTTGATGAAGACCAACCTGTCGGTCTTCCGCTGTCCATCGGCACCTCCTCCTGGCAACCCATCGGACTACTGGAGTGGGCCGGGTTCGAACTACGGATGGTCGACAGGCAGTTCCGTCGAGACGGTGTGGGCTGGCACGCGATTCAATGGCATGATTGCGTATCAGAGCGACCGCCGGATGGCGGATGTGACGGACGGGCTTTCGAACACGCTACTGGCTTCGGAGCTTCTCTCCGGGTCCGGCGCCTCGAAGTACCCTTACGACGTTTTCTTCACCAACAATGGGTTGTTCACCGCGGTCGTTAACAAGAACTTCCCGACCCAGGCCGAACTGGACGCGATCGGATCAGCGGCGAAGACTGCGCCATCCGGGGTGCGCTCGAACAACGGTGGCATGTGGGCGTGGTACGCGGCTGGTCAATCCACCCTCACCACCGCCGCGCCGCCAAACTGGCAGTGGCCGACCGCCGGGGGAGACTGTTGCCCGGGTGGGGCCCACGACTGGGGTTACGGCATTATCCCTCCTCGCAGTGCGCACACCGGTGGCGTGAACGGTCTGCTTGGGGACGGCTCGGTTCGCTTCCTGCAGGACTCGATCGATCTCATCACCTTCCAGCGGCTCGGTAACCGAAGCGATGGTCAACCCCTGGGTAACTACTAACGGAGGGCAGCCGATGATCCGCGCGATCTGTTTCGGATCCGTCGCTTCCCTGGCCGCACTGCTGGTCGGGTGCAATCCGCCTGGGAAGATCAAGGAAGAGGTGATCGACGTTCCACAAAACCCTCCAATCAGCCAGGCGAAACAACTCCTGGAGGCCTATGCCAAGGGGCAACCGCTGGGAAGTGAAGCGTCGTCGTACGATCAACTCGTTGCCGATGTCCGGAAGACGGACCCGGTTCGGGCCGACGTACTGGAGAAGGGGTTCGCCGAGTTGCGGAAGCCGAATGCGAACACCGCAGCCAAGGCGAAAGAGATGTTGAAAGAGTTGGCACCGAAGATGACCGGCGAGTGAGTGTTGCCGGAGTTGGCAGCGTCGGCCTGCTAAGGCCGACGCTCTGCCGTGAAATCACTTCGCCGTGACGCGAGCCGCCTGCTCTTCCTTCAGCGGGCTCGTGAGGTGCGAGGCGGCGACCTCGACGCGGAACCGGGCATCCCCAGCCTGCACCGCGTCTACATCGACTGTGAAAGTGACCGTTTCGCCGGGCCGCAACTCCTCCATCGGCGGGAACACGACTCGCCCCGTTCCCTCGATTCGACCCAACAGCGGGGCCGGGCCGTTGGGGATTCCCAGCACGGCACCCGTGCCGCGCACGGGCCGCAACTCCGGTGGCACGAACCCGGTCAGTTCAATCTTTCTCGCGGACACTGTCCCCTCGTTCTTCACCTTGATGGTGAACGTCGCACGCTTGCCGACCTCCACCAAGCCCGCCGGTGCGGTCAGCACGAGCGACACCGCGGGCGTGCCGATGATCGCAACCGACGATTCGGCCTTCGAGCCAACCGGGTCGCCAACTGTCTTCGCGCCGCTCGTCGCATCGGCCAGCACGGACGCCGTCAGGGTCGCACGGTCGGTCAGGCGGGTCGCCGTCGCCGGGATGCGATACGTCCGCTGTTCGCCCGCACGCATCTCGGGGACGGTCCACTCGACGGAACCTGCTCCGACCTTCGCACCCTCGACAGCCTTGATTTTCACGTCCGTCGGCAGCGAGGCCCGCACCACGACGTTGGAAACCGCGGCGTCGCCGGTGTTCCGCACCGTGACGTTCCACTCGAAGTCCTGGTTCAGGTACACCAGTCGCGGACCCGTCGCGGCGAGCACCAGTTCCGCACGCTGCACGTCCACGGCGACGGGCTCGCCGGTCGCGGTCAGGCTGCCGTCGGCGGTGGCGGTCGCACGCACGCCGTACCGCCCCGACTTCGCCGCGGTCAACGGCAGGTCGAGCGTCTTGGTCTGGCCGGGTGCGATGGTGCCCGCCGATAGTTCGACCGGGTTGGCTGGTGCGGCGTAACGCAACCCCTCGTCGTAGCGTGCCCACACGGTGACGTTATCGACCGCAACCGCGCCGCTGTTGGTGACGGCAACCTTGAATGGGATCGATTCGCCCGCGATTGCGGACGCCGGCCCCTCCACAAGCATTTGCAGCTTGCCCTGCTCGATGCGAGTGACGGCCCGCGTGTTGGCCTGGAGGCCGTCGGCAGTGGCGACCTCGGCGTTAAAGCTCACCTGCCCGAGTCGCGCCGGCTTCACCTGAAGCGTGACTTCCTGCTTCCCCTTGCCGAGCACGGGCGGAAGGTCGAACGTGATTCCCCCGGCGGCGTCCTGCCGGGAAGGCGGCGGCTCGCTCCGTTCGAGCGTGGCACCGTCGGAAAGCGTCAGCTTCACGCGGGCGTCGCGGCTGTCCACCGAGCCATCGTTGTCGAGTGTGATGGTGACCGGGAACGTGGTGCCGACGCCGGCCGCGGTCGGGGCGTTCACCGCAAGGTGGATGCGCGGTTCGGCCCACTCGATGACGGTTTCCCGACGGCTCACGACCGTGCCGGGGCCGGTGCCGCTTTCGGCCGGCTTCACGATCTCGACGGCGACGCGAGTCTTGCCTGCCTTCGGGCTGGGTTGAACGAGCCGGATTGCTCCTTCGCCATTAACATCCGTGACCGCCTCGGCCTCGTTGCTGCTCCCGGACTGGCTCGTGCTCGTGCTGGTGCCGGACCGCGACATCAGCGTGGTCGGCGGGCCTTCGAGCACCTTGTACCGGATGCGGTAACCGCTCGGGCTCCCCTCGGCCGCGGTGGAACTGACGGTGGTCGTGAGCGTGTGCTCGCCGCCGAAGCGCACGACGGCAGGGGCCGGGAACGAGAAGCGGCCGTCGCCCCAGTTGATCTTCACGACAACGCGACCGTTATCCCAGTTGAAGACTTCTGGCGCGTAGCCCGTGATGACGGTTTCGCCGGGCACGGCAGACGAAATGACGCAGAACGTCTGACCGGGAGCGACGATCACGTCGTCGCCGTCGTCGGTGTTGCCGCGGGTGATGGTCTTGGTGACGTAGTTCGTGTACGTCACAGCGTACTTGTTGTCCTTCTTGTAGCCGCGACCGGGGAACGCGCCGGATTCGTCGGCCTCGACGATGTTGCCCGGCCCCTCAACCATCCACTCGATCCGCCGCGACCGCCGTGGCTGGCCGTCCTTGTCCACAACCGTGCCGAGGAGCACGACCTGCGTGCCGACCGGTGCGTTGATCTGCTGGTTGGGACTGATCTCAAGTTTGCAGGCTTTCGGGTCGAAGTTCTTGAAGTAACCGCGACCGCCGGGCTTGGCGTGCGACTCCGCGATCGGCCCGCCGGGGATCAGGTAAGGGAAGTAACCTGGGTTGTGCGAGCACCCGGCACTTGCGAGGGCAAGCGCGGCGACGGTCAAGATGATGGTTCGTGCGGTCATGCGGCGGCTCCGCGCGGGACAACTCCCGGACGCGGGGCGATACGCCATGGCGGTAAAAAGTGCAAGCCGGAGTGAAACGGGGGGTGTGCCTGGGTGTGCCACTGATTTCCGGAGACAACGTTTGCTGCTATGCAAGCGGATGTCTGCTTCTGATCGGTTCCAGGCGATATGCCCACCCATCCCTGGAACCGTTCTGGAAGCGTTGACCTGTCCGGAAGAAAGAATATCAGAATTAGCGTATTCGCCGCATCACACGACATCCCAATCGTTTGCGACTTGCCATTGCAATTCATGCCACACGAAACCGCCAAGCACACCCCGGAAACCAGTGGCACACCCGGTGTGCCTTGAGTTTTTGGCGAGCGGGGGTGCGTAAGCCCCCCGAGTTCTTGGCTTCGCTCACACCCGGCACACCCTGAAACGGTGCACGGGGCCAGACGTGAAACGGCCTGACACGTCATTCCGGACGAAAGTGGGGACACCACAGCCGGAACCGTTATTCGGACTCAGAATGACATTATCCGTCCGGAATGACATATATCAGATCGTGTGCAATCGCTTATATTTTAAAATAGTTACGACCGAATTCGTCTGCCACGATAGCCGGGAGCGAGTCCGGAATCATCTGGGGATCTCGTTGATTCCAGGCGAGAGGGACGCCCCATTTCCAGAACCCACTGCGCGCGAAAACGGCCGAGACATTGTCCCGGCCGTTCGTGGTTTGCACATTCTGCAACGATCAGTCGTTGCTTCGGCCGCCGCTCATGAACAGCATCAGGATGTAGTAGAACAGCATCGCGAACGAGCCGAACAGAGCCATGCTCGCGGCCACGTGTTCGTCCGTGCGGTAGCGGTGGATGATGTTCGAGGTGTCGTAGATGACGTAGCCCGCGAACAGGGCCACCATCAGCGAGCAGAACACCAGTCCAAGGCTGAACCCGCCAATCATCGCGGCGATAATCACGCCCAGAGCCAGGAACGAACCGATCATGAGGACCGGCCCCATGAACGAGAAGTCCTTGCCGGAGATGAACACCGCAGCCGTCAGGCCGCCGAAGACCATCAGCGTCACGATGCCCGCCTGAATCGGCAGGTTCGCGTTGCCGACGCCATAGGCCGGGTTCGACGCGATCGTCAGGATCGGCACGAACAACAGCGAGTACAGCAGGACGTATAGCGTCAGACCGGCATACTGCATGCCGACCGACGACCGCGACTGCGCCATGTACTGGGCAGCCGTTGTGCCAACCATGAACACGATCATCGTTCCGAGCCAGGCCAATCGGTTGGCCATGAACACGTCGCGAAGAATCTGGTCGGCCAGTCCCGAGCCGATGAGGGCTGCGGAAACGCCTACAAATGCGAGGACCGCAACGGCCAGGTGAGCGTAGGTTCGGCGGATGAACCCGACCCGTGCGCTCACGGGGGCGGAAGCAGCCGTGTCACCGTAGTAAGAATCGACCGCGTAGTTCATGTTGGTGTCACCTCTTACGAAGGCCCCGCAAACGCCGGGCGATACTCCACTATATGCACATGGCACGCCTGGGGGCAACTCGAATGAGCAATCTGGGTGCCGCTTCAGATTTTGGCATTTTGGCGAGCGGGGGTGCGTAAGCCCCCTAGTTCTTGTCTTCGCTCACACCTCGGGGGACTGACGTCCCCCGCTCGCCAAAATCTCTCAGGGCAAACGCTTACCGCGGGCGACTGTTAAGCGCGAGTGGACGAACGAGGAACGCCTGGCTCGGTCCGGCAGCCGGGGCGAGGTTCCCGGCGGTGTCCGAGGCGGTACCGGCGACGATGGAAATACTCAGCGTGCCGGTCCCCGTGAGGTTGCGGATCGTCACGGTGCGGGTCTTCCCCGTTCCGGTGACGACGATGGTTCCGTTCGCCGTGCCGGTGCGGTTCAGTTTGATGTTCGCGGCGGTCAACGTGCTCGTGGCGAAGTCAGCATCGGCGTAGGTGATCGTGAAAGTCACCACGCCCCCCCTGCGAGCAAGTGGCAGCGAAGGGGGGCTAATCCTGATCGTTGGTCTGATGATATCGACTTCGAATGCGCCGATGTCCACGTTGCCAAGGCGGTTCACGCCTCGCTGGTCGGTCTTGGGCGCTCCTGTGGATGTCCCGGCGTTGATGGCGGCGCTGCCGGTGAGCAGAGCCATCGTCTGCGTTGGCCCTCCGTAGTTCCCGAGCGGGGCGAGCAATGGGTTCAGCGGGATGGCAATGGTGCCGGTGAGGTCGGTGCCGACCCACCCGGAACTGCCGTCGGTCTTGCCGATCAGGTTATTACCCAGAGAGTTGAATCCGCCGAAGGCATCCGGACCGGTGCCGGCCGTGTTTCCCGCCAGAATCGTGTTGCTCAGAGACGCCGTGCCGTTGTTGAACACACCGCCGCCGTTGTCGCCGCTGCTGACAGAGTTTCCGGAGATGGTGCAGTTGGTCAGCGTCACCGTGTTGTTGTTAAACATGCCGCCGCCGCCGCCGTTGGCAACGTTTCCGGAGATGGTGCAGTTGGTCAGTGCCGCCGTTCTGTTGTTGAACATACCGCCGCCGCCGTTGCCGGCGGAGTTTCCGGAGAGCGTGCAGTTGGTCAGCGTCGCCGTGCTATTGTTGAAGATGCCGCCACCGCCACTCAAGGATGTAATGTTTCCGGAGACGGTGCAGTTGGTCAGTGTCAGCGTGCCGAAGTTGTTATTTACGCCGCCACCGCCGCTGATGGAGGAGTTTCCGGAGATGGTGCACTTGGTCAGCGTCACGGTGTTGTTGTTGAAGACGCCGCCACCGGCACCCGAGGACGCAATGTTTCCGGAGATGGTGCAGTTGGTCAGTGTTACCGTGCCGCTGAAGTTGTTGAAGACGCCGCCTCCGGCACCATTGGCGGAGTTTCCGGAGATGGTGCAGTTGGTTAGCGTCGCAGTACCGTTGTTGTGAACGCCGCCGCCTCCGGCACCATTGGCGGAGTTTTCAGAGATGATGCAGTTGGTGAGCGTCGCAGTACCGGTGTTGTTAACGCCGCCGCCTACGCCGTTGCTGGTGGAGTTTTTGGAGAGGGTACAGTTGGTCAGCGTCAGCGTGCCGCTGTTGAAGACGCCCCCGCCACCGAAGGGGGTGGTGACGCTGTTCCCAGTGATGGTGCAGTTGGTCAGGGTCAGCTTGCCATTGTTTAAGATGCCACCGCCGGCAGAGTCTGTGCCACGGGTGATGGTCAGTCGCGAGAACGATGCCGTCACGTTCGCGTTTACCAGGAACACGCGGCTCGTATTGTTTCCGTCGATGGTTACACCCGCAGTCGGGCCGGTGATCGTCGTCGCTCCGCTTGTATCGGTCAGCGAGAGTTGTGTGCCACCCAGCGTGATGGTCCTCGCCGTGGCGAACACGGCGCTGCTGAAGACGATGGTGTCCGCACCGACTGTGGAATTCGCCTTGGCAACGCAATAGCGAAGATCACCCGCGTTCCCGCTCCCGGCACCCGTGTCGGTAATGGCATTCACGGTGAACGTCGCGGGGCACCAGCGATCTTCCAACTCCGACAGTTGAGGACGGAACGCCAAGTGTCTGCGAGTTTCCGTTTGGTCCGCACCCACCACCGTGCCGGAATGGTGCTTTTGTGGGCGAGATCGGAAGATCTGTGCAATTGATCGGAGCCACCATGACCTGAGCATGGGTGATCCTTGGACAGGAACCAGCAAGGTGGGCGAGCCGAGTAAGTTTATCCTGAGAGATGGTCTGACGGCTATTACGACGGCGAGAAAACTCATATCCTCGCGATTGTTACGCTGGACATTCTGCCCAGGCGATAGAACGTGGACGATCCGCCAATCAGATGCCACTGGCTCGCAACCGCTTGAGTCGCCGTGCAACGTGAATGAGGATCGCGGCGTGAACCCCGACCGCGACGGCCACACCGATGAAGTGCCACTCCCAACCGGGCGACGCCTGCGAGACGACCGCGGCGCTCCAACCGCCAACGGGCAGGAACAGAAGCAGGGCCGTCCACAATCCGGGGTTGTACGCACGCTTCGCGATGCCCGGGCCGACGTGCCCAAGTGCATTCAGCAGCGGAAGATAGATCGCGATAAGCCCAAAACCCACATCGACAAACACGGCAAGGTACAGCGCGACCAGATCGACCGCCCAGACGCCGAGTGAGTTGATCCAGAACGTCGCGATCGGCGTGAGAGCCTCCCGCCCGCCGCCGACCATGCGGTTCACGTAGAGCCGGAAGCGGTCGCTGCGGTGCTCCTCCCACTGATGGAGCATGTAGATGGGCAACTGGAGGTAGACGAGCGTGAGCGGCAACCCCGCGACGTGGAACCAGACCGGCGCGATTGCCAGTAGACCCCCGGCCGCGAACAGGGTCGCGTAAGGCCACTGCCAATCATCGACGAGCCAAGCCCGGATCTGATTCGAGACGGACAGGCTCATTTCGGCAACCGTGCCAGAGCCTCGGCTTCCACCTGTTCCCAGGGAATCGCGGCCGTCGGATCGGATCGGTGCGCTGCCAACCGCCGGTCGACCTCCTGCTTCTGGGAGTCGCTCAGCGGCGTGACTTCGGGAGGAATGCTATCCCAGATCGCCTGCGCGAGAGCGACTCGTTCATGAACGGTCATGCGGTCGATGCCGAGCGATTCGAGTGTAGGCGTCATGTGTCCCTCGCGTCAGATGCGACTGCGTTATTGTCGCAGACACGCGCATTCGCTGGCAAGGCGCAACGAAAAACGGCGGGACACGTTCCCGCCGTTTTCGAGTTGGTCCGCAATCCTTACTCGAACGTGTTCTCGCCGACGCCCACATTCAGTTTCAGGTCGGTGAAGCTATACGCTTCCAGCAGATCGCCGCTGGTCATGCCGGCCTTCGGTTCGTCGTAGGCCTCGAATCGCACCGGCAACTTCGTTTCCTTATCCACATACACCACCATCTTCGCGGCGTAGCGGAAGGCGTGCGGGCGGCGTGTCAGGATTTCGTACTTCGTGACGTTGCGGTTCGCGAACTGGAAGTCGGCCGTGTACACCTCGACCGGGTTGTTCAGCGTCTTTTCGCGGGCCGTCGAAGTCGCGATCAGTTCGACGATTGGCCCCATGCCCCAGTCGGTGACCGGGTGGCGGTTATCCGCAAGGAACTTCGGGTCGTCCGTATTGAGACGCTGGAATCCCTTGCGGCCCGCGACCCCCGCGGGGCGGTACATCACCTTGTTCGTAGCCTTCTTCGCCGAGTATGAGACTTCCATTCCCGCGATGGCTTCGGGGCGAGCGAAGCGAACATACACGCCTGCGGGACTGACTCGCGCCTTGATCTCGCCGACCTGTTCCGCACCCAGCGCCCCGTTCAATCGCTCTTGGCGGGTGAAGGTGCTGGTGTAGTCGCGAGCTTTCCCGAGTGCCGTGCGAGCTTCAGCCAGCATTGTGCCGAGGTCGGCGTGCTTCGCCGCTTCGATGTTCGCCACGGTGCCGGTGCCGGACGCCTGTTTGACGGGATTGGTTTGTTTCGGGGACTGTGCGATGGCCGCGACCACCGCGCCGAAGACCATGGCACCCACTCCCACCATCAAGTTCCTGATCTGCATGGCAAACACTCCCGCTGACCGAGATTGAGACGATTCTCGACTGCGGGGAATAGCGTGAGCCGCGAAACTGGTCAAGGCTCAAGTCCCGAGTCTGCTCAAGTCGTAAAGTCATCAGGTCGTAAAGTCGTAAAGTCGAAGACAGCAGGATTTCGACTTTACGACTTGGGACCAGAAGAGATGGGCATCCAGATCCTCACCATTGAGTCGCAGCCGTTCGCGGAGAACTCCTACGTCGTCTGGCGTGAGGGCGGCACCGAAGCGTTCGTCATCGACCCCGGATTCGAGCCGGACCTGATCCGCGAGGCACTCGCTGAGCGCGGCCTGACCCTCACGGCGATCGTCTGTACGCACGGGCACGTTGATCACATCGCCGGCAACGCGGACCTGAAGCAGGCGTTCCCAGACGCTCCCATTTTCATCGGCACCGGGGACGCACTGTTCCTGACCGACGCGAACGTGAACATGAGCGCCGCGTTCGGGTTCAGCGTGGTCAGTCCGCCCGCCGACCGACTCCTGAATGAAGGCGACACGATCACCGTCGCGGGGATCGAACTGGAAGTGTTCGACATCCCCGGGCACTCACCGGGGCACGTCGTTTACCTGCTCCGCGAGATGAAACCGGCCGTGGTGCTGGGTGGCGACGTGCTGTTCCGCGGAAGCGTCGGCCGCACGGACTTCCCGGGTGGGAGCTTCCCCACGCTGAAAGCCAACATTACCCGCGTGCTGTGGCCGCTGCCGCCCGACACGGTTGTGTACCCCGGCCACGGACCGGTTACCACCATCGGCCACGAGAAGCGGATGAACCCGTTCCTGATGGACTGAAGCCCGTTCTTGGCGAGCGGGGCGTGTGTCAACGCCCTGGTTTGCAAAGGGGTGGAACTGTCATTTTTGCACCGCGTTGCCAAACTTGCACCAGGTTGGCACAGCCCTTCATACCCTGGCCGTTCGTCGCAAATCCTTGATTTTTCGAGCGATATTTCGATCCCGTAGCCTCCTGTCAAGTTTGGCACGCGGCTTGAAATGCAATCTCGCGTGGCCCGTTGTGGGCATGAATCCTTCTCCGGGGAGCGCGTATCTAACGCAGCGATCCGGTAGAGATCCCGGACCCAAACTTAACCATTCAGGAGGTTGCGCATGTCTCAAATCCGCCGTCATCCTCTGGGCTCGCTGTGGAACGACTTCAACCAGGTTCAGGATGAATTCGCGAAGTGGCTCGGTCGGGCGTCTACCGTACCAACCGCCGCTCAACTGACCGTGTGGGAAGACGAACACGCGGTGTACGCCGAGGCCGATCTGCCAGGGGTGGACCCCGCGAAACTGGAAGTGACCGTGACCGAAGGGAACCAGCTTACCGTTGTCGGTGAACGAACGCCGCCCGAAGTGCCTGGCTCCGTGTGGCTTCGGCAAGAACGCCCCTTCGGCAAGTTCACCCGTGTGGTCGGGTTGCCGGCCCTTGTTGATGCGGACAAGGTCGAGGCGAAATACGTCGATGGTGTGTTGAAACTGACACTGCCGAAGCACGAGGCCGCCAAGCCCCGGAAGATTGTCGTGAAGGGCGAGTGATACCCCACAACACATTCCACAAGGAGCATAACCCATGTTAAACCTGGCAACTGACGCAGCTTCCCCGGCCAGTTCCCCCAACGGGACCGAAGATCGAGCCGTCACGGTTGGCCCGCGAGTCGATGTTCTGGAAACCGAAAGCGAGTTCCTCGTCGTGGCGGACATGCCCGGCGTGAAACCCGGCGACGTGGACATCCGCTTCGAAAAGGGTGAACTCTCCGTTCACGGTCGCCGGCCGGCAACACGCGAATACGCCCCGACAAACTACCAGCGGGTCTTCAAGGTGGCCGATAGCGTGGCTGCGGACAAGATTACCGCCGACCTCAAGGTCGGGGTGCTGACGGTTCGTCTGCCGAAGGTGGAAGCGGTCAAACCGAAGCGGATCGCCGTCACGGGTTGATCCGAGGTTCTGAGGATGGGGTGTTGGTTGTGGGTCGTGGGTCGTAGATTGTTCTCACACACAGTTTCGGACACCAGTTGCGGGTTCGCCCGGGCTTTCCGGAACATTTCGACCACCGAACCTCAACCAACAACCCACCCGAAGTCATGTTCGCACGCCGCGACTACCTCCGCGATTACATGATGATCCCTCCCGGAACCGGTGAGGCGTCCGTCGTGAACTCGATCATCGAGATCCCGAAGGGCAGGCGGAGCAAATTCGAGGTCGATAAGGTCACCGGGCTCATCAAGCTCGACCGGTACCTGTACAGTTCGGCCGTGTATCCCGGTGACTACGGGTTCATCCCCCAGACGCTGGCCGAGGACGGCGACCCCCTCGACATCCTCATCATGGTGAACGAGGCGACGTTCTCGGGGTGCCTCATTGAAGCCCGCATCGTCGGCATCTTCCGGATGAAGGACAAGGGGTTCAACGACTTCAAGATCCTCGCGGTGCCACACAAGGATCCACTGTTCTCCCACATTCGCAAACTCGAAGACGTGCCGGTTCACTTCGTCCGCGAGGTGGAATTCTTCTTCACGACTTACAAGCAACTGGAAGGCGTGACGATTGAACCGCTCGGCTGGGCGTCCAACGAGGATGGCACGGCCGAGGTGCGGGAATCGGTGGCGCGGTTCCGGGCTTCGCTCGGCAACGTCCACGATTGACCGCTCCGCACCGCATCAGCCGCCGGCCTTCGCCGGCGGCTGCGGACTTTCCTGACGCAACTCTTCGCGCAACTTCATCAACAGGTGACCGAGCCGGTTCTTGCCGCTGCCGTCGCCACCATCACCCCAGTACGAATCCTTCTCGGTGTGTTCGACCAACGTGGCATCGCCAGTGCCGAGCAGGATCGCCTTCAAGTCGTCGTGCTGGGTGAACTTCGCACGCAGGGCGTCGAGCATCACCTGTTCCTTTACCGACTCCCAGTCGCGCCGGAGTGGCCGTTTGCGGTCGCGACCCATGCTCGCGGCCTGGGCGGGTTTGGGAGCTTTGCGAACCTCTTCCTCGTCGGGTTCCCCGGCGAACTTCTGAGCCTGGAAGTAATGCTCCGTCGTCGGCCAGCGCTTCTTCTTGAGGTAGATCGAGTGCCGGGAGAAGTTCGAAAAACAGCCGTGATCGCCGGTAGTAGAGTAGAACTCGATCACGGTCTTCGGCGTCGCGTCGGGCATGTGATCCTCCGGTACGAAGGTTCCGTGGGATGGGCAATGTGAGACGTGCGAAGGCGGCGAATGGTTCGCGCCGCGGTCTACAATACTCGGTAGCTGAGTCGTCTTCCGAGGTAACCGACGATGGCTTCCCCATTTCTGAGGCACGGAATTCTCGGCGTGGGGTTATTCCTCGTCGCGGCGTTCCTGCTGACTCGATCGCCCAGCCCGGAAAGCACAGCCGACCGAACGTACCCGCGGCAAATCCTCATCATTCGCCACGCCGAGAAGCCGCCCGATGAAGCGATGTCGGTCGATCTATCGGCCGAAGGAAAAACCCGCGCTGCCGAGTTGCCGAGGTTGTTCGAGAAGACCGAGAAACGGCCTGCACCGTTCGCCACGCCGGATTTCATCTTCGCCGCCAAGAACTCGGGCAAGAGTCACCGCCCGATGCAAACGGTCGCGCCACTGGCCAAGAAACTCGACCTGAAGATCGACGCGTCGTTCACGAACGACGACCCGGCCAAGCTGGTTGATGAGTTGTTCAGGAACGCGAAGTATGCCGGGAAGACGGTCCTGATCAGTTGGCGTCACACGTTAACCCCGTTACTTGCTGAGAAGCTCGGGGCGACGGACTTCCCGCGTGAATGGAAGGACGGCGTTTACGATCGCATCTGGCAGATCACCTACGACGAGAAGGGGAAGGCCACGTTCCTCGATCGCCCGCAACAGTTGATGCCGAACGATTCCGCGAAGTGAGCAGGTGGTGCAGCCTCAGACGCAGCGTTCGTCAGTGGCCAGCTTGCAGGCAGTCTCGGGGAATCCGCCGTTCGATCTCGCCCATCTCGGTCAGTCCCCGTGCGACCAGTGCCTCCGCGGCGTGGCGGAAGCCGGTCATCCCCTCGCGGTGGGCCTGGGCCTCGATGGCCTGCGTCGTCTCACGGTTGCGGACCAATTCCCGCAACGCCGGTGTCATCTCCATGACCTCGAACAACGCGGTCTGTCGCCCGAACCCGGTGTAATGACAGGCGGGGCAGCCCAGAGCTGCGGTTTGCGTACTCGTGGGCGGATCACCGGGCGAGTTCACCCCGCCGAGCGGGAAGCGGCACTTCGGGCAGAAAGTGCGAACCAACCGCTGCGAGACGGCACCGATCATCGAGGTGGCCAGGAAGTGCGGTTCGACACCGAACGCGAGCATGCTGGCCACACTCCCGGCAGCTCGTGGTGCGTGCAGCGTGGCCAGCACGAGGTGCCCACTGTTCGCAGCGGAGACAGCGGTTCTCGCTGTCTCCGAATCACGGATTTCGCCAATCATGATGACATCCGGCCCCTGGCGAATGATGCAACGCAACAGGTCCGGGAAGTGAACGCCGTGCTTAGGGTTCACCTGCGATTGATGCAAGTTGTCGATGGCATACTCGATGGGGTCTTCAAGGGTGTGAATCCGGCGAGTGCCGTCGTTGAGATACTGGAGACAGGCGTAAAGCGTGGTCGACTTGCCCGCCCCGATTGGCCCCGTCATGAGGATCAAGCCACCGGGGTTTTCGAGGAGTTTCCGTAATCGCTGGAGGTCGGTGGGTAGTAACCCAACCTGATCGAGTCGCAACAGCGACGTTTCTCGATCGAGCAACCGCACCGAGACATCTTCGCCGTGGAGAGTTGGCAACGCACTGACTCGCAGGTCGAGGATTTTCCCGGCAGGCGTGCGGTGAACCCATCGGCCATCTTGTGGCTTGCGATGCTCGGCAATGTCGAGTGCTGCTTCAGCACGCAAGTGGGCGGCGCAGTGGAGCCCGACTGGCGGTGTCAAATCACAGACGGGCCTGATGAGTCCCAGGTGCCGCACGGTAACAACCCAGCGCTCCTCCTGTGCCGACACGAATAGGTCGCTCGCTCCAAGACCCACGGCATGATCGAGAAGCCGGCCAACGGCCCAACTCGCGTGCAGACCACGTTCGACCTGATTCGAGAGCCATCCGGGTGTGGTGACTTCGCTCGTGGGCTGGTCGGGTTGTCCCATGTCGATGTCTCGCGAAACGGTGTTGTGCAGGGAGATGATCGAAAAGGGCAACTGCCATGCCGACCTCATGAGCATGACAGTTGGGTGCTACGACTCTCTCTGGTGAGCCCGAGCCGGCGTGATGCACGACGAAGCAGCCAGTTGGTTGTGTCGGATCCGCACAGACGCGGGGACGGCATCGCACACCAACGCGACTCACACCGTGCGTTGCTTGAGAAGGGGGCGACCCAGCACGGGATCGCGTTCGGTGAACGGGCCATCGGTGGTGTCTCGAGTGAGACAGCGAGCGTACATCTCGAACTTCGCGTCGAGATCGTCGGCGTGATGCAGGATCAACACCTCGGGAATGCACGGCAGCCGGGGTGAACCCCACTCTGGGATGCGGAGGTGCGACACCACGACGTGCAGCAACAGTTCCAGCAACTCGGGGTTGAGGTCGGGCACATCATTCGCGGCAGCGCGGATCAGGTCGTAGGCCAGGAACAGGTGGCCGAACAACTCCCCGCTGATGCCGGCTCGCACGGGCTGGCCGGGCACGCTGACTTCCAACTCCTTCACGCGGCCAATGTCGTGCAGAACCGCTCCGGCAATCACGAGATCGCGGTTCAGCGGCGGCTTCATGTCGGGGAACTGTGCCGCGTAGCGGTCCGCGAGGAAGACGCAACTGCGGACGACACTCAGGGTGTGTTCGAGCCAGCCGCCCGCGAACGGGTAGTAGTGCCGGGCCGAAGCGGGGAGGAGTTTCAGTTCGGCCTCGTGTGCGGCGAGTATCTTCTGCACGAGTGCGAGGAGTGGTTCGTCCGCGATCTCCTTGGCAATAACGGCTCGCAGCTCCGCGAGCATCATCTGGGGATCGAGCCGCGAACGCTCCATGAAATCGAGTTCGGTGAAGCCGTCGTCGCGGTCGCGTTCGAGCACGGTCCGCACCTGTTCGACATCGAGTTGCGGGCCGTACTTTTCGTGTTCCGAGAAGACACCACGAATCTTGAAGAAGCCGCCGATTTGCCATCGGGCCTGGCAATCCTCGTAGAAGCCGCCGTCGGCCCAGACCATGACGCTGGCGGTGCGGTGCGGGTCACGGAAGCGGCACGAGTAGAACGGCTTGCCGTCGCGGGTGCTGCGGTGGGTTTTCTCGACGAGTTGCGCGAAACAGTCCGCCGATTGCCCCGGCAGCATCTCACAGAGCTTCACCAGCGTCGGCTTCTTGGGCTTGGACATGGGTGGTTCTCTCGGGGATTCCGAGATGATACCCGACACGAGTTGGAAATGGCGAAGCCGTTTTTCGTCCGAGCCCGAGCGCCAAGCGAGGATGAGACGTTTAATCCTCGCTTGGCGCTCGGGCTCGGACCAATAACCCTGTCATCACGGCAGTTCGGGCAACTTCGGGCCGCTGGGAAGCTTCGGCAGGTCGGTTGCCGGAATCTTCGGCTGGCTGTCGGAACCCCCTGGCAGGCTCACACCGCCACCACTGGGTGGGCTCGGGCTGTTCGGTGTGTTGCCCCCGCGAACCTTGTTGATCGTCGCCGAAGGCGTGTCGAGGTCCACAATCACCTCGGCCGGCTGGTTCTTGCCTTCCGGGTCGCGTGTGCCCCAGATGTGCTCGCCGGTGTTCGATGCCTTATCGACGGCGCGAATCCGGATGTAGAACTTCCAAAGGTTCTCGTCGGGCACTTCCCACGCGTACCGACCCGAGTCGCGCGACAGGTTGTTGTCGAGCCGATACTTGATCTCGTTCCACTTTGCGGCCTTCGCGTCGAGCGACCACTCCAGGCTGATCGGTTGCGGCATCAGGTTTGGGTCGGCGGCCTTCCAGGTGATCTCCACCATCGGCCCGCGTGCGCCACCCTTCTTCACCTGCACGCCGTTGATCTGCACGTAAGGTGGCGTGGTGTCCACGACGACGTACACCATCGGCGAGTCGTCCTTTCGGGGGTCGTCGGCCTTTTTCCCGGCTCCGCTTTCGGGGAGCACGAAGAAGCCGTACGTTCCCTCTTCCTTCGCCTCGTACGGAAGGGACAGCGATTGCTCCTTGTCGCCGGGCATGAGCCGCACCGGGAATCGTTTCACCAGTTCCCACGTTCCCTGGCTCTTGAGCACGAACAGGTGCGCGGCCTGGATGCCCGAGCGGCCCATTCGCTGAATGCCGTAATCCACGTCGAATTTCAGCGTGTTCACGTAGTCGATTCGCGGGGCGGGCAGGTTCGGGTTGGTCGTCGGCCAGTCGGCGGCCGGTCCCTTGGGGAAACCTACGCCGGTTGCGCCGTCCTGGGGAATCCGCACGACGGGTGAAACGCCCTCGTTCCCGGCGCGGTCGCGAGCCAGAACCCGCACTTCGAGCACCTTGCCGGGCGGGAGTTTCCAGGCGTAGCTGTCGTTCCCACGGAACGTCCGTTCGGAAACGGTCGTCCACTCCGGGCTCGTCGGCCACTTGCACTGAAGGCTGACGCCAGTCGGTTCGAGGTTGTCGTCGGTTGTGCGCCACTCGACGCCGTTGTTCGACGGCTGAACGCGAACGGCGGGCGGAGTCGCGTCGATCACGATTCGCTGCTGCGGGCTGAGTTCGTCGGCCCGCGGGCTGGTGCTGCCGTCGGGGTACACGAACTGCACGGTGAACTCGTAGTCGCCGTCTTTCTCGGCCGTGAACAGGAAGCCGCGTTTGCCGCCGTCGAGCTGTTGCATGCTGTCCGGCGGGAGCTTCGGCCCCTTCTGGAACGCGGAGCGGTTCACCGAGTAGTAAAGCTGAAGGGCAGACGGCTTGTTGGGCAACTTGCCGATCCGCTCGACATCGACGGGAATGCCGACGGTGCGGTGCGGCCAGTAATATGCCTGGAGGTCGCCGTCCTGCGTCTGAGCCTGGGGCGCAATCGCGACGCACAGCGCGATGCACCCGGCGAAAACCAGGGCGTGTTTGCGTCGCATTGTCGCCCTCCCGCGGATGGAACAGCCCTCCATCGGAAGTAATCGACCAGGGTAAGCAGCGGGCTTGAATGAAAGAAGTGTTGGACCCGGTGTTGGGTGTGCCACTGGTTTCCGGAGACGACGTTTGCTGTTATGCAAGCGGATGTGTGCTTCTCATCGATTCCAGGCAATATGCCCACCCGTCCGTGGAACCGCTCTGGAAGCGTTGACCTGTCTGGAAGAAAGAATATCAGAATTAGCGCATTCGCCGCATCACACGACATCCCAATCGTTTGCGACCGCCATTGCAATTCATGCCACACGAAACCGCCAGGGCCGATTAATTCTTGGGCTTGGAGAAAGTAGGCGACTCGCTCCGCGAGTCGCACCCCAGCGTTTCGACGAGGTGGTTGGTGTCACTCGCGGAGCGAGTGACCTACTATCCCGAGAACTAAACGACCCTGACGAAACCGCCAAGCACACCCCGGAAACCAGTGGCACACCCCCCGGTGTTTAGCGTCCGCCCCGATGGGGCGGCGCAATCGCAACGCCGCCCCATCGGGGCGGACGCCAAACCATTACTTCGCGGCCGGGAACAACCGGCGGGTGAGCAGGCCTTTCACCCCTGGAATCAGCAGCAACCACGAGATCACCGACAGGAACCGCAACCCCTTGGAGAGCACCTTCGTGCCATCCGGGCCAGAGGTCGCAGCTACCCCAGTCCCCGTGACGGCTGTGCCAGTCGCAGCCTTGTCCGGTGCGAGTGAAACCTGATTGTCCACGTCGAGTGCCACAGTCAGAGCTGCCGCGCGGGCCTGCGTATCAGCGGTCGGGTTGAACGCGAAGGTGAACTTCGGCAGGTCCAGCCCGCCGCGGAACCGGTCGCGGATCACGCGGTCCGGCATGAAGCCCAGGAACATCACGATCATCAGCAACTCGAACAGGTTCAACCCCATCATCACGCCGATGGCCGCGTGCATCGCCGTCGCCAGCAAGAGGATGAACCACCGTAGTTTCGTCCACACCAGGAACGGCAGGGAGATTTCGACCGCCAGGGTGAACCACACGCCGACCGTGCAGATGATGTGGTAGATCGGCTTGGAATCGGCAATCCACCGGAGCAGAACCTCGTACCAGTGATAGTTCAGCGGCGTGAACTCGGGGTTCACGGCCACGTCCCAGAACGCCTGCCCGCTCCACCAACTCGCCCCCTTGAGCTTCGAGAACCCGGCGGCCGCGTAGATGAAGCAGACGTGAACCTGGAGCAACCGGATCGCGAACCCGGCTCCGATCGACGGTGGCGGGCACGCCAGGAACGCTCGCGTGTTCGCGTCGATGGTTCCGCTACGCTTCAAGCTCGCACGGGTCGCACGATAGCGGGCGATCAACCGATCCACCGACAGCGCCGCCCCGCTGTTCCCGATCATGAGGTAGAACAGCAGGATGTTCATCATCGTGTCCATGCCGAAGAGAACCTGCGTGGTGCGGTGGATGTAGCCGACGCACGCGATCCAGACGAGAACCGACGTGACCCGCGTGAACAGGCCGATCGTGAACAGACAGATCGTCAGGATGATCCCGGCGTGGATGAACGCCATCTGGGTCGGGTCGGTGACGTGGAACCAGACCGAGAAGCCGACGTGCCCCGTGCGGTACGCGAGTCGCCTGTCGGCGTTCCAGTAGTTCAGGTAGTCGAGCCACTTCGCGCGCTCGGCGTTGTCTTCCGGCAGGTCGTTGATGTACTTGATCAGCGCCATCCGGGTGTCCGGTTGCACGTCGATGAAGTGGTTGATGACGTACGTCCCGGTGGTCTGGTTGCCGTCGGCCGTCGGCTTCTTGGGGATCAGGAGCCAGAACGCCTTGATCTCCTCGCCGATCTTCTTCCGCTCGGCCGCGTCGCGTGCCCGGAAGAATTCGGGGATCTTGCGTTCGATGTCCTCCTTGGTCGTCTTGTCCTTCACCTCACCGCCCTCGATGACGGTGACGGCGTTCTTCACCTCGTCGCTGGTGTGCAGGTCGCGGACGTACTGCATCGCCTGCCGGAAGTCGGTCGGGCCGGTCAGCGCATTGGCCCGGTTCAGATACGCGAGCGATATGGCACGCTCGTTCTTGTTCCCCGGCACGGCGTAGAGGAACTCCATGAACGCCGCTCGCCGGTGCGGGAAGTCCGAGAGTCGCGGCCACGAGAACGGTTCGTCCCAACTCGTGGGCGTGATGTATTCCGGCCGCTCGTGGCGCTCGCGATCCACGAACGAGGATGCGTACCAGCCGTACTTCCCGAAGAAAGCCTGGAGGTCGCGGCTGTAGGTGAGGTGGATGTAAAGCACCAAAAGCCCGGTGCAGATCCGGATGAATGCGAGCGTGGTTGGGTCCGTGGGGCGGAACCAGAAATCGGACCACCCCTGCCACCATGGCTGCTTCGGGAGTGCGGGAGCTTGCGTCGTATTCATGAAGGTTTAACCGTATGGCCTGGCTGTATTTGTGTGATCCTGGCGAGCCGGGAGTGTCCGCGAAAGGAGCTGTCTTCTCACAACTCCTCAGCGCCGTCCCAGCTCGCCAAACACGTCGTCACTTGCGGTTGCTCAGCTTCTTCCACGGGAACACCTGCCCGGCGTCCTCGTCCGCGTTGAACACCTCGTCGCGGCTCGACTCCAGAGCGTGAACCGAGAGGTAGTCGAAGTAACCCTTCCCCTTGCCTTCGGTTGAGCCCACTGGAACCTGCTGTGGCAGAACCGGCAGCATCCAGTAGAGCAATGGGTCCTGGGGGTTGAGCAGGTTCCCGTGAGCGTCGAACTCGCCCAGGAAGTAGGGGCGGAAGGTACCGGGGTGGTACGGGTTCGGGTACGTGCCGTCGGGCAACTTCAGCCGGAACTGTTCCACCGGGGTGGTTGCGTGTTCCAGGCGATAGACCTTCACGGTCGTTTTCGCGGCCGTCTCCTTGTCGGGCGTCTCTTCGAGAATGATGTGCGACGCGTACGACGGCAGAACGTAGCGGATCACGCTCGATTCCGGGAGGCGGTACTGCGTTTCCGGGCTGAAGACCGGGTGGAACGGGATCGCGCTGGCCACGCCGGTGCGCCGGGCGACGATCTCCGCACGCTCCGACTGGTCGGCCAGGCCGTTCCCGGGGCGTGCGACCTGTTCGGTGAGCGAGAGTCGGCGGAAGTAGCCCAGACCCAAGGGATCCTTGAGGTCCGCGGGGCGGGTGGGCATCACAACCCATCGCGTCTCGTACTGCTTGTTCCCGTTTGCGTCGGTCCCCTTTTCGGTCTTCAGGAACCCCACCAAAATGCTCGCGGGACCGGGGTCCGGCGAGTAGAAGTGGTACGCGTTCCGCATATAAATGAAGTTCAGATACGGGTTATACGCCCGCGTCCAGGCCTGCTCGACGATCCAGGGCTGCGGTGGCGGCGAAGTCGTGGCCGCGAAGATTCCGCTGAAGTGGAACATCACGCAGACCGTCATGATGGCTAACCGCCAGCCTGGCGAACTCAGACAGAAAACCGCGCCGACCGCGCCGATCGTGGCCGCGACAATCAGCACGGTCTGAAACGAATCCCAGCTTGTGGGCAACCCAACCGAACCCAGCAGGGAGGCCACGCCAAAAAGCCCCCACACCCACCACAAATCGGCTCGCATGGAAAGGGCCGACCCTGCGGTGACGACACCCAGAAAGACCAGCACCACCTGCACGGGCGTCAGGAATGCTGGCGGAGGTGCTGACATTGAGGCGACCACGGCCAAAACGGCCGCGGCAGCGTTCAAACCGACGCCGACTAATCCCACCTTCCGGACAAAGTCCGGAGGGTAGGGGGGAACGGCATCGGCAGGCTTGAGGGGAGGGGCAGAGGCGTCACGGTCCATGACGGCGTCTCGGGGTGCGTGATTGAGGCGAACTTTCCGGTCAGATTATCGGATCGGTCCGATCTGGTATGAGGCATAACCGTAATCGACCCTCAGGTGTTGGCTTCGGACACCCGGAGGCCGTACGAAAATCAGGATACGCAAGTCCGGAATAAGGTCCACCGATCCTCCTTATCGGATTCTTCAGAACAAAACCACCGCCGCAAATTCTCCTGGCACGCCAATTTGCCCAGTTTACCGTTGACGGACTAGACCCCGCTACTTACCATCGACTTCGTGAGTCACGGCTGAGATTTACTCGGCTCAAACGTCGGATTTTTGGGTCTGCCCCACCACGAGTTGGGCGGTCCCGCACACCTGGAGGAGCACACGATGTACGGGATGGTGTTGATGGTTGCCATCACTGGTTCTGGTGACACGGCGAGCTTCGGCAAGCGTGGTGGTGGTTGCAGCGGTTGCACGGGCGAAGTGGCGGTTTCGTCTGGCTGCGACGGCGCCAAGCACCACTTCCGTGGCGGCTGTGGCGGCGGCGGTTTCCTCGGTCTGCGTAACAAGGACAAGGGCGGCTGCACGGGTTGCACCGGCGCTGGCTGCACCGGCGCTGGCTGCACCGGCGTTCCTGCTGGCTGCACCGGCGTGGTAGTTGCGGCTCCGGCCCCAGCTCCTGTCGCTGCTCCTTGTGCCCCAGCCTGCGACCCGTGCGCGGCTCCGGCTTGCGAACCAGCCAAGAAGAAGGGGCTGTTCGCTCGCCTCTGCCACAAGAAGGACAAGTGCGAAGCACCTGCTCCTGCTTGCACGACCTGCGCCACCCCGGCAGTCGTGGTTCCGCCAGCTACCGTCCCAGCGACGATGCCCCCGGTGACCAAGAAAGAAAAAGAGTAAGTAGGCGATTCTGAACTCAGTTCAGAATGGAACGGGAGCCAAATCGGCTCCCGTTTTTTCGTTTACCCACCGGGTGTAGAATTGAGCTTACCCAGGCCTTTCCCGTAGGACGCCATCCCGAGGACAGTGGATGCCTTTGCCGTACGTCCGGCCGAAAGTGGCGGAACTGGTGTTTCGGCTCTACGACCGACCGTTGCACCCGGAACTGTTCGACGTACTCCTTTGCCGCACGGTGAAGCGGGACGGGTACACGCTGACCGTCTGGCTGACGCAAGCCGGGCACGCACTGGGCTGGACCGACGGCCGCGTTCACATCGAGGAAGTGACCGCCACGGCTGACATGGAGTTGCCGGAAACCGGCCGACGCCTGGCACATCCATTTCAGGGGAGCCGCACGGGGCGGTGTACCTTCGCTGGGGGCGTTCGGTATCAGGTGAGTTCGCAACTGGAAGTATTGCAGCCGGAACAGTTCGCGCACGTCCACGAAGAACTCGCACTCGAAGGGGCGCGCAAAGGGTTGGCGTTCCACTGTAAGACGGAGAACCGCCTGGGGTTATCGCCGTTGGGCGTGGTGATCGCGACCGCAATCCCCTCCGGGCTGAACGTGACGGCCTTTCACACATTTCCCGACGAGTTCGCGCTGATCAAGACCCAATCGCTGATCGAATGGATGTGACGAGACGTGGGCGGTGTGGTCCGAGCCCGAGCGCCAAGCGAGGTTCACGTTGTTCTTCACCCCGAAGGGGTGGGACAATATAGCCCAGGGCAAGACAGCGAAGCTGTCGCCGCCCTGGGTCGAAATCGCAAAAGGTTGTGCACCCTGAAAGGGTGCGACAATAGTTGCGACGTGCCCTTGTCGCACCCTTTCAGGGTGCGGGTGTTCATCATTCGCGATCCCGGGGCGGCGCCTCCGGCTTGCCCCGGGCTATGTTGTCCCACTCCTTTGGGGTGAATACCAAGGCTCACAAGCAAAAGCATTGCGACAACGCGACGCGGAGGTAGCGATGGCCGAACTCACCAAACGCCGGAAGTGGATCGGAATCGCGGCCGCATCAATTATCTCCCTTGCAGCGTTCGTATATTTTCTCGATCTTCCGCCAGTTGCACCGACATCCAAGCAAGCCCGCGCCGCGCTGGCAGAACGCGGGTGGTGCTCTGCAGACGAACCCATTACCAAGCGAGACGGGAATGTCATCATCGGGCCTTTTGAGTGTGATCTCCCGAATAAAACGTTTTGTCACGAAAATGCTCGCAGCATGTGTTTCTCGTTCTCTTACTCCTGGGAAAAATATTGCTGGATTGCTGCGCCGGAGATTGGTGGGGTTTGTTGGGGTGTTATTCCGTAAACGCACACAACCCGGCGAGTGCCGGGTTGTGTAACGGTTCCCCCCAGAACAGCCCCCTGGCTTTATGCGCTCTTCTTGCCCTGTTTCTTCTCGGTGAGCTTGCGTTCGCCGCGAACCACCTCGGCCGTGATGACGTGCTTCCCCTTGTGTTCCATTTCTGGCAGGTCGTACATCACGTCGAGCATCACGTCTTCTACGATCGCTCGCAGGCCGCGGGCGCCCGTGTCGCGGAGCTTCGCCAGCTTCGCGATCTCCTTCAAGGCCGACACCTCGAACTCGACCTCCGAACCCTCCATCTCGAACAGCTTCTGGTACTGACGCACCAGGGCGTTCTTCGGCTCGGTGAGGATTCGCAGCATCGCGTCCTCGTCCAGCGGGTCGAGCGGTGCCAGCACCGGCAAGCGGCCCACGAACTCCGGAATCATGCCGAACTCGATCAGGTCGTCGGCCGTGACCTGATTGAGCAGATCACCCAGCGACCGTTCCTTCTGAGCCTCGTTCACCGCACCGAAGCCGATGCTCTTGCGACCGAGGCGGCGACTGATGATGTCCTCGATGCCGACGAACGTCCCACCGCAGATGAACAGGATGTTCGACGTATCGACCTGGATGTACTGCTGTTCGGGGTGCTTGCGGCCGCCTTGCGGAGGCACGTTCGACACGGTCCCTTCGAGCATCTTCAGCAGGGCTTGCTGAACACCCTCGCCCGACACGTCGCGGGTGATCGACACGTTCTGCGAGGTCTTCGCGATCTTGTCGATTTCGTCGATGTAGATGATGCCGCGTTGTGCCGCTTCGATGTCGAAGTCGGCTGCGTGGAGCAGCTTGAGTAGTAAGTTCTCGACATCCTCGCCGACGTAGCCCGCTTCGGTGAGTGTGGTGGCGTCGCCGATGGCGAACGGCACATCGAGAATCTTGGCCAGCGTGCGGGCCAGGAGAGTCTTGCCGCTACCGGTCGGGCCGACGAAGAGGATGTTGCTCTTCTCGATCTCGACGTCGCGGGCTTCGCCGATGCTCAACCGCTTGTAGTGGTTGTGAACCGCGACGGAGAGAACCTTCTTCGCCCGCTGTTGACCAATCACATACCCGTCGAGCTTCTCCTTGATGGAGCGTGGCGCGGGGATGTTCGACGTGGACGTCTTCGGTCCGCCGCGTCGTTTCTTTTCCTGGTCGATAATCGACTGGCACAGCTCGATGCATTCGCCGCAGATGTACACGTCGCCTGGCCCCTCAACGAGAGGCCCGACATCGCGGTGCGAGCGTCGGCAGAAGGAGCAGTAGGCATTTCGGTTCCTGCCGGCCGTGCCGGGAGGTTTACGGATGCCAGTCGTATCACCGGTTTTTTCAGCCATTGGCTTCCTGAGCTTTCTTTACGGGCTGTGCGGTGGCGGGGTCGTTGTTCGTGTGACGGGTTCGTTGCCCGTCTTCAGGCTAATCATACCGCGAAGGAACAGTCGCACGACACGGGTTCCGGAGAACAGGCGCAACCCGACGGACTTCTCGGTCAGGGCGTAAGGGTTCTGCATTCGGGGCAGAGTGGGGGAATCAGACGGGGGGGCTGCGCGACCCATCCCCTTTCGTCTCCGGGGGCTGCGGCGATGGTGGAATTTCACCCGACGCGAGGATTCCGCCGGTTGCCGCACTCGCAACGCCATCTGGAGATTTCGGAATTTTCTCTCGAACCCGCATGGCCACTTTGTTCCGGAGCTTCGCGTATTCGTCCTCGGTGATCTGGCCTTGCTGATACATCTCCCGGAAGTCGCTCAATTCCTCGGCTGCCTCACGCTGAGCGGTCGCCTTCTTGCGCCAGCGATCGACCAACCAGATTGCGAACGCCCCCACCAGAAGCGCGACGGCAATGCCGGCGGTCCCCCAGATGACCTCGGGTTCGCGGAATGGATCTGGTTTTGCTTGCGCGAATAACGCCACCCAACCCATGATCGGTACCCTACTCCTACCCAGTTTCACGGGGCGATAGCGCAGTTTACCCAATTCACCGGGGGAGTTTGAAGTTCAAAATTGTGGGAAGTGACCGACGTGTCCAATTTCGCCGCTTGCGACTTCGCAGGCCACAGCCTGCGAAGTCGCAAGCGGCGAAGAACAACCCCAACCCTTATGCCATGCGCGACTTCAGTTCCGCGTCCACGGCGTCGAGGTACTCCTCGGTCGTCAGGTATGGCGTCTTGTCGCTGATGAGGATGGCCAGGTCCTTCGTCATTTTGCCGGACTCGACCATGTCCACGCAGACCTTCTCGACCGTTTCGGCGAACTTGACCAGTTCCGGCGTGCCGTCCATCTTGCCGCGGTAGATGAGGCCGCGGGTCCAGGCGTAGATCGACGCGATCGGGTTCGTGCTGGTCTTCTTCCCCTTCTGGTGCTCGCGGTAGTGTCGCGTGACCGTGCCGTGGGCCGCTTCCGCCTCAACGGTCTTGCCGTCCGGCGTCGTCAGCACGGATGTCATCAGGCCGAGCGAGCCGTACCCCTGCGCGACGGTGTCGGACTGAACGTCACCATCGTAATTCTTACACGCCCACAGGTAACCGCCGCTCCACTTCATGTTCGCGGCCACCATGTCGTCGATCAGGCGGTGTTCGTAGGTCAGCTTCTTGGCATCGAACGCAGCCTTGAACTCGGCGTCGAAGATTTCCTGGAACAGGTTCTTGAACCGGCCGTCGTAAACCTTCAAGATCGTGTTCTTCGTGCTGAGATACACGGAATAGTCGCGGCCCAGCCCGTAGTTGAAGCACGCCCGAGCGAAGCCCTTGATGGAGCTATCGAGGTTGTACATCGCCAGCGTGACGCCGGCGCTCGGTGCCTTGAACACTTCCTTCTCGATGGTCGGCCCGCCGTCGGCCGGGGTGTACGTGAGCTTCACCGTGCCGGCACCGGGGAACAGGATCTCGCTCGCCTTGTACTGGTCGCCGAACCCGTGACGGGCGACGACGACCGGCTTATCCCAGTGGCCGACCAATCGCGGCACGTTTTTGCAGACGATCGGCTCGCGGAAGATGGTGCCGTCGAGGATGTTCCGAATGGTGCCGTTGGGCGACGGATACATCCGCTTGAGGTTGAACTCTTTGACGCGGGCTTCGTCCGGCGTGATGGTGGCACACTTGACCGCGACGCCGTACTGCTTGGTGGCTTCGGCCGACTCGAACGTCACCTTGTCGTCGGTGCGGTCGCGCTCTTCGATGCCGAGGTCGAAGTATTTGAGGTCGATATCGAGGTACGGCAGAATCAGTTTCTCGCGGATCTTCTGCCAGATGATGCGGGTCATTTCGTCGCCGTCCATCTCGACGACGGGATTCTTCACCTTGATCTTGGCCATCGAACTACTCCGGAGTGGAAATGCACGGCAAGAAGCGCCTAGCTTATTCGCGAGATGGAACCGCGAACAGTCGCGGAATGCGCCCGCGAAGCCGCAAGAGGCATCACCCTCGTTGAAGCCGCTTGCGGCTTGGCAGCGAAATCACCCGTGTGCCTCGCCCGCGTGAATCGTAGTTTAACCGCACGTCGTCTCCACTCCTCACCCATTCGACATCCACCATGAGCAAGAAACTCCGCTGGGGCATTCTCGGCGTCGCTGGCATCAACGATCGCCTGATGTGGCCGCTCCAGAACGCCAGGACCGCCGACCTCCGCGCCATCGCCAGCCGCTCACTCGACAAGGCCAAGGCCAGCGCTGCGAAGAACCGCATTCCGAAGGCGCACGGCAGCTACGAAGCCTTGCTCGCCGATCCCGAGATCGATGCGGTTTACATTCCGCTGCCGAACCACATGCACGACGAATGGACCCGCAAGGCTGCCGACGCGGGGAAGCACATTCTGTGCGAGAAGCCGATGACGTGCGATGCACCCAGCGCCGCGGCGCTGGTGGCACACTGCCGGGCGAAGGGGGTTCGCCTCATGGACGGCTTCATGTGGCCGCACCACCCGCGAACCCACAAGATTCGGAAACTCCTTGATTCCGGTGCGATCGGTGACGTCAAGAAGGTCGTGACCGCGTTCACCTTCAATCTGACGGGGCTCCCCACCTCGAACATCCGGATGCAACCCGAGGCCGGCGGCGGCGGGTTGCTTGACGTGGGGTGCTACACCACTTACGCGATTCGCTGGTGGATGAAAGCCGAACCGGTGCGGGTGTGGGCGCACGCCGAGTTCGTCAACAAGGTGGACGTGGCGATGAGCGGCGTGCTCACGTTCGCGGACGGTCGCACGGCCCACTTCGATTGCGGCTTCACGCATCCGCTGCGAACGTGGCTCGAAATCGTCGGCACCGAGAAGACGATCCGCATTCCGAATATGTGGATCCCCGACGAGAATGCGGCATTCCACATCTGCTCGCAGGAGGGCGATTTCGGCGAATCGGTGGAACTTGTCGAAACGCCGGGCGAGAACCAGATGGTTCACATGCTCGACGACTTCGCGCACGCCGTGTTCGAGAACCGCGATCCGTTCCCGAACCCCGATGAGGCGGTGAAGACGCTCAAGGTGCTCGACGCCCTGGCGAAATCCGCTCGCACCGAGAAGGAAGTCGAAGTGTGACACAGGCGAGCCGCGTCAGTCATGACGCGGGTTCCGATTCACCCGCCCCGTAACCGGGGCGGCTCGCCCAATCGCTCATACAACAACATTCCGGCCGAAACCCTTTCCGACTGTTCCGCACGTTTTCGGAGACAACCCCGTGAAGCGATTGATCCTCCCCATTCTGCTTGGCCTGGCGACGGCTGTTGCCGCGTCGGCAGGGCAGAAGACCGCCGACCCCAAGCAGGTCGAAAAGGTCGCGATGGCACTGCCTGAGAAGGCACCCGCCAAGCCCAAGGCCACCCGCAACATTCTCGTGTTCAGCAAGACCGCGGGCTTCCGTCACTCGTCCATCGAACTCGGCACCAAGGCCATCGCCATGATGGGCGACAAGACCGGTGCCTACACCGTCACCGCCACGGAAGACGAGTCGTTCCTCGAACCCGAGAAGCTCGCCAAGTTCGACGCCGTGTTCATGCTGAACACCACGAACGACTGCTTCCAGCCCAAGGTTGCCGACAAGAACAACAAGGAACAGGTTGAGGCTGCCAAGAAGCGCGAGGAAGAACTGAAGAAAAGCCTCGCGGACTTCGTTTCCAGCGGGAAGGGTTTGATCGGCGTCCACTCCGCGACCGACACGTACAAGAACTGGAAGGAATACAACCAGATGATGGGTGGGGCGTTCGTGAGCCACCCCTGGCACAAGAAGGTTCCGGTGAAGGTTGTCGATCCGAAGAGCCCGATCAACGCGGTGTTCGACGGCAAGGACTTCGAGATCACCGATGAAATCTACATGTTCCGCGACGACACGGCGTTGTCCAAGGACCGCAAGTTCCTGCTCGTGATGGACATCGAAAAGATGGACGCGAAGGACAAGGCTGGCGGCAAGCGGAAGGACGGGTCGTACCCGATCAGCTGGATCAACGCCTACGGTAAGGGCCGTTGCTTCTACTGCTCGCTGGGTCACCGTGAAGAAATCTTCTGGAACCCAACGATCCTGCAACACTACCTCGCCGGCATCCAGTACGCGCTCGGTGATTTGGAGGCCGATGCGACTCCTGCGAGTAAGTAAGGAGTCTGGCGAGCCGCGTCAGTCATGACGCGGGTAAGCGTCACCCGCCCCGTGACCGGGGCGGCTCGCCAAGCAGTGTTTATTCACTTCCGCGGATCCGCCTTGAAGCGGAACGCGGGCTTGCCCGTGATCGCGGTGCTCTCGAAGCTCGGGCACCAGTAGCGTTCGACGTGTTCGACAACGCGGTCGGTTCCCTCGAAGTGGCTGACCCCCGGTGGGTGATCCGGGTTGTACATCGTGTCCGTCATGTCGCGAATCAACGCCACGTTCTTCCCCTGCGTCACCATCGACCGGATCGCGAACGGCCGACCCAGCACGCACATGTTCAGGTGAACGCCGCACAGGATCACATTCTCGATCTTGCGCTCGGTCAGCAGGTTCCACGTCTCCTGCCCGTTGTCCGTGATCGCGTCGGCGTCACCAATTTCGATGGCGGCGATTTGTCGCGTCCACGGGCCGCGAATCTCGCACTTCACCTTGCAGTCGCAACCCATGTCGGAATCGTCGATCGGCAGCACACCCTCGCGCTTGCCATCCGGCCAGTACCACGCGGTGCCCCAGCGGTCGTTGGCGTTGAGTGGAACCGGCGTTTTCGCGAACGGAGCGGCCTGGGCTCGCTTGCGTTGTGGCGTGTCCTTGTAGAAGCCGGTGCAGGTGCTCGGCGCGTGGATGATGAAGATGCCGGCGCTGCGGGCGGTCTTGAGCATCTCGTTCATGGGCCCGGCGAGTTCCCCGACGCGGGCCTCGGCCGATTTGCACCAGTGGTGATCCCACATATCGCAGACGATGATCGCGGTCTTCTTGGCGTCCCATTCCGCCTTGCGCTCGGTGGGTGCGACCGGTTCCTTGCCCGGCGCGGCGGTCCGTGAACGCAGCGTGGGCGTGATCTTGCCGTCAGCGGGTTTGCTCATGGCCGATGCGAGCGTGAAGACTCCCAGCGCCATGACGGCGATGGGGTACAGGCACAGATAACGACGCAGCACGATGTGTCCTCGGCGGGTGGGGAGGAATGGCGAGCGGGGGTGCGTGAGCCCCCCGAGGTTTGAGTAAAAGCACGGACTCGGGGGGCTCACGCACCCCCGCTCGCCAAAGCGGTTAGGCCAGGATGCCCTTCACCAGTTCGCCGTGAACGTCGGTTAGCCGCATGTCGCGGCCACCGAACCGGAAGGTCAACTTCGTGTGGTCGAAGCCGAGCAGGTGGAGCATCGTGGCGTGCAGGTCGTGGATTTGCACCTTGTCCTTGATCGCGTGGTAGCCGAACTCGTCGGTCTCGCCGTGGATCGTCCCGCCCTTGGTGCCGCCGCCGGCGAGCCAGATGGTGAAGCCGTGCGGGTTGTGGTCGCGGCCGTCGTTCCCCTGTGCCACCGGCGTTCGGCCGAACTCGCCACCCCACACCACGAGCGTGCTATCGAGCAGGTTCCGTTGTTTCAGATCCTTCAGCAACCCCGCGATCGGCTTGTCCACGGCACGGGCGTTGTCCTCGTGACCCTTCTTCAGATTCCCGTGTTGATCCCAGCGATCGTGGCCGAGGTTCTGGCACAACAGTTCGACGAAGCGCACGCCCTTTTCGACCATCCGCCGTGCGATGAGGCACTGCTTGCCGTACATCTCGGTCTTGGGGTCATCGAGGCCGTACATCTTCTTCGTAGCCTCGGTTTCCTTGGTCAGGTCCGTGAGGTCGGGCACGGCCGTCTGCATCCGGAACGACAGTTCGTAGTTCGCGACCGCAGCCTCGAATGCGTCGTTCTCGCCGAAGCGTTCCTTGGCCATCTTGTCGAGGTTGCGGAGGAGGTCCCGCTTCGCGGCCGTGGTCTTCGCGCTCTGTCCGCCGGCGGGGGTGAGGTCGGAAACCGGGTGCGCGCCGTGACGGAAGAGCGACCCCTGATACGCGGCCGGAAGGAACCCGCTGCCGAAGCAGTCGATGCCGCCCGGTGGAATCATGCCGCTGCCGAGCACCACGAATCCGGGCAGGTCGCGACACTCGGTGCCGAGTCCGTAAGTGACCCACGAGCCCATGCTCGGGCGACCTTGCAGCCCGCTGCCGCTGTGGAAGAAGTAATTCGCGTTGGTGTGCTCGGGGAAGTTCGCGACCATCGAACGGATGACAGCGAGGTCGTCGGCACACGCTCCGATGTGCGGAAACAGGTCGCTGACGGGCATCCCGCACTGGCCGTACTTCTTGAACTTCCACGGGCTGCCGAGGGTGTTGCCGATGTTGTTGAACTGTGTCGGTTCCACCTTCGCCGGGAACGGCTTGCCGTTGAACTTGTCGAGCATCGGCTTGGGGTCGAACGTGTCGACCTGGCTCGGCCCGCCATCCATGAACAGCACGATGACGCTCTTGGCCTTGGCGGGCAGCGGCGGCTTCTTCGGCGCGAACGGATCGACCGCGTCCCCGGCGTGCGCCAACCCCTCGTCGGCGAACATGGACGCGAGTGCCGCGGCTCCGAACCCGTTGGCGGAACGAGTGAGCAACTCGCGACGGGACATGAATGGGAACATGAGGAGCACCGCGTGAAGAAATTTGGCGGGAGTGTTATGAACAGTTTAGCGGCCGCCCCAGTGGGGCGGCACGCCATCAACCACAACTTCGCGATGTCACTCGTTCCAGTCCGGCCCGAGAATTTCGCCGCCGGCGGGGGTGATCGCGGCCTTGAACGTCTCCGGCTTGACCCGCGTCAAGTCGATGCTGCGCACAGACCCGTCGAACAACCCGATGTTGATCCGTGAGTTGCCGGCCAACCGCAGGTCGGGGAGTCCCCTCTTCGGGTCGAACTGGATATCGTCGGGCTTCGTCCACGTCACGGGAATGCCGCCCTCAATAGTCATGATCGTGTTCGACGTGCCATCGCTGATTGAGTTCAGGTTCGTGAAACTAACGCTGTTGCCCGTGCCGAACCCCGCATTGGGACCGTAGAAGACCTTGATATACGTCTGCCCTGGTTGTGCTGGTGCGGTCGGGCTCGCGTAAATCTTCGGCATCAGTGGGATGAGCTTCTTGTTGTTCGGGCTGTCCCACGGCTCGTCGAGTTTGAACTGGCGGTAGAGTGCGTCCTGCTCCATATACGGCAGCAGGTGAACCCGCCAGCTCAACCCGCCGGGGGTGGTTCCGTCCTTGTCCTGTGTCCACGATTGACGCGGCAACTTCATGTAGGTGTCGTGGTAGTTGTGCATCGCGAGGCCGATCTGCTTCAGATTGTTGGCACTGTTCATACGGCCCGCAGCCTCGCGAACTTTCTGAGTCGCGGGAAGCAACATACCGACCGCCACCGCCGTGACGCCGACATAGGCTCCACCAACGGAAGATGCGTCGAACGTGGCGACGAGTTCGTTCCCCTCGACCTTCACGGCGGGGTTAGCGAGGTGATCGTCGAGCAGGTTCAACGCACCGACGCCCATCAATCCCATGACCGCCTCGGGGAGTTCCTTGATCGGTCGCGGAGTCGGCTGGCCGGGCTTGCCCTCCAGCATCGCCTTCATCTGCTTCTTCGGCTCGTCGAGGTGTTTGCGACCCTCAGCAGCAATCGCCCGCACGGCAGTATCCGCGGCGGTCGCATCCTCATCGTTCTTGTACGTGGCGCGGATGTCGAGCTTCGTTCCCTCGGGGCTGAATGCAACACCGATCGCCACCGCTTCGGCCTTCATCAGCACCCGAAATTCCTTCTCGACGGCCTTCACCTCGGGTGGCATCCGATCGAAATTCGGTTCGTGGATGCCATGCTTGAGGAGATTCATCCCCGCGACGATGTGCCGCCCACCTTCCGCAGCAGTCTTCACCGCCATGCTCAGCGGACCGGCGGGTTGCGTATCCTTTTGCTTGCCGACGAACTGTTCCATACCGCTCACCGGGCCGACGACCATGATGTTGTTGCCGGAGAAGTAGAGGCCGAGGTCGCGTGACCCATCGGTCGTTTTGTCCGCCCAGAGTTCTTGCCCGTTGATCGTTCGCTGAGTGCCCTGCGGCATGTACGTGCTGCGAACCTTTGCGGCGTCGAACGGCTCATTGAACGCGAGGATGACGACCGCGTTCGCCAGATCGGATGAGTTCGGGCCGTCGAACGGCAAATCGAGTCCGCCCGGAAGCAACGGTGCGCCGCCCTTGGGGGGAATCGGTGGAGCCCCCTTCGGGAATCCCTTCGGTGGAATCGCCTTGGGCGGAATGGGGTCCGCCGCTCGCAGAAACACCACGGTCATGCGGTCGAGGGTCGAGGGAGCCGGCACGAAACCGTCGTCGAGGATCTTGAGGGATTCCGGCCCGGCCTTGTGGATCGCGTTGCGAAACTCGGTGAGGTACTCGGAATTCCAGATGTCGCGGGCACGAATGTGAATGAAGCCCGTGGCATCCGTGGGAACCATCGCCAGTTCCTTGGCTTCACCCAGACGCGGCCCGCCTGGTATGCCGGCCTTGCCTCGCTTGACGAGGTACATGGCTCCAGCGCCGACCGTGCCGCCGATGAGCAATCCGGCGAGTAACCACACCCAGGCCCGCCCGCCCCGCCGCTTTGGTGTGCCCAGCATCATGTGAAAGTCTCTGTGGTGTTTGGTCGTCGAGGTGAAGTGTATCCGATCCCGAAGCGGCGGTCACGCTGTCACGCGGCGGAATCGCAGCAGGAGTCTCGTTTGATGGCCAGGGGTTGCACACCATCCATGCGGGATCATCATTGAACCGCTGGAAATTCCTTGTTCGTTCGTGGCCGCTCTTCACTCACACGTAACATGTCGTTATGCACACGCCAGAACTCATCCTGACGCTCACCGGCGCACTCAGCGCGGCCCTGGCCCTGGGCTATCTCACGCACCGACTCGGGTTGTCGCCCATCGTGGGCTACCTCCTCGCGGGGGTGGCGATCGGGGAATACACGCCGGGGTTTCGTGCGGACCGGCACGTTGCCGAACAGTTTGCCGAGATTGGCGTAATCCTGCTGATGTTCGGCGTGGGGTTGCATTTCCACCTCGATGACCTGCTCGCGGTTCGTCGAGTTGCGGTACCGGGCGCGATCGTGCAAATCCTCGCGGCGACAATTCTGGGGACCGCGGTGGGGTCCGCGTTCGGCTGGCCGCTCTCGACCGCAATCGTGTTCGGGTTGTGCGTGTCAGTCGCCAGTACGGTTGTTCTGACGCGAGTTCTCGGGGATCACAACGAATTGCACACGCCGCTTGGCCACACCGCTGTGGGCTGGCTTGTCATTCAGGACGTATTCGCCGTGTTCGTGCTCGTGCTCATGCCCCCGTTGCTCGAGCCGGACGCGGCGAGCGGCAGTCGCCTCGCCGGGTTGCTGGCACTCGCGGCCGGGAAGATCGCGATTCTCGCGGTGGCCCTGCTGGTGATCGGTGGAAGAATTATCCCCTGGCTCCTGCGACACATCGCCGCCACACACTCGCGCGAGTTGTTCACGCTGACCGTGCTCGTGGTAGCCATCGGCATTGCCGTGGGGTCCGCCGAGCTGTTCGGGGTTTCCATGGCGCTTGGGGCGTTTCTGGCGGGCATGGTCGTGGGGCGTTCCGAGTTCAGCCTTCGGGCCGCATCGGACGCTCTCCCGATGCGAGACGCCTTCGCCGTGCTGTTCTTCGTCTCCGTCGGAATGCTATTCAACCCCGGCTTCTTGCTGGAATCGCCCGTCCTGGTGCTGGCCACTCTCTCGGTGGTGATGGTCGGTACTCCGTTGGTGACATGCGGAGCCATGCTGTTCCTGGGTCGGCCGTTTCGGGCTGCCGTCGGGATGGGGTTGGCTCTGGCTCAGATCGGGGAATTCTCGTTCATCCTGGCCGCAATGGGCACGAGTTTGAAGGTTCTGCCGACGGCGGCAACAAACACACTCGTTGCTGTTGGCATCGTCTCCATCTCGGTGAATCCCTTGCTGTATCGCACGGTTGGCTCGATCGAACGGTGGGCGATGGGCAGGCCGAAACTGTGGAATCGCCTGACCGCTCGTGTGCGCCAACCCGGCACACACAACGGCCCACTCGCGGACCCGGATCGCGAGCCGCAATACCGTGCGGTCGTGGTCGGATACGGACCCGTGGGACGAACGCTCGTTCGCTTGCTGCGAGAAAACGACATCGCGCCGACGGTCATTGAAATGAACCTGGAGACGGTTCGCCGCCTGCGCTCCGAGGGGATCGCGGCGGTGTACGGCGATGCGAGCCATATGGAAACGCTCAAGGAAGCTGGTCTGGTGGAAGCCGGCAACCTGATCTTGAGCGCATCGGGCCTGACCGGGGCGGAGGAAGTGGTGCGAGTCGCTCGCGACTTGAACCCGAGCGTCCGCGTTCTGGCTCGTTCCACATACCTTCGGGAGCGGCCTGGGTTGTTCCATGCTGGTGCCGATGCGGTGCTTTCCGGCGAGGGAGAAATCGCACTGGCCATGAGTGAGTTGGTTCTGCGTGAACTGGGCGCATCCCCCGAGCAAATCGACCGAGAGCGTGACCGTGTGCGCAGCGAACTGTTCGGCGAAACGCCGTCTGTGTCGTCTGGCCCCCCGGCGGGATAACATGTCTGCATGAAGATCGACAGTCTTGAATCGCTGCACGAACTTGTCACGGCGACCGTGCTTGGCCCGGGTTTTCGCCGGGCGACGTTTGCAGGCGTTCCACGCGGCAACGCACCTGCCGTGTGGGTTCGCGTGGTCGTGCGGCCGGTCGAGTTGCGCGGCGAACGGCATCTTCAGTTCTCGTACTTCGACGCGAAGAAAGACACCACCCGCAACTTCTCGCCGAGCGAAACAACCGACCCGCTGACCGAGGTTCTCGCAGTCGGCTTCTCGGGGATTCACATCACGACCGACGCCGAGGAACTCGACCTTCGCACGACGAAGAAGGGGAAGGTTCTCGTCGGTCGGCGCGAGGTGAACAATGCGACGGCAGCACTCGAACCGCATAACCGCGTGAAGGATGTGCCGCTGCCCGAAGGGAAAGCCGACCGATTACTTGAAGTCATGGGGATCGCGACCGCCGATGGTCGCGTGCGGCCGACGATGCGGGCGAAGTTCACGCAGATCAACGAGTTCCTGAAGCAACTCCGCCATGCCCTCGACGCGGCCGAACTGCGTGAGCTTGGCCGGCCCGTCGAGATCCTCGATTGCGGTTGCGGGTCGAGTTACCTCACGCTGGCGGCTCACCATTACCTCAACAATGTGTTGGCGATTCCGTCGCACGTTCTCGGCGTGGATGTGAACGAGGAAGTGATTCGCAAGAGTATTGATCGCTCGGAGCGGATCGCCGCGAACGGGCTGTCGTTCGCGTGCGGTCGCATCGGCGGCATCGAGGTGAAGCCGGACATCGTGCTGGCGCTTCACGCGTGCGACACCGCAACCGACGACGCCATTGCCCAGGCGGTTCGTGGCGAAGCGAAACTGCTGCTCAGCGTGCCGTGCTGCCATCATGCGTTGAACCGCGAACTCCGTGCCGAGGGACCAGCCGAAGTGCTGCGGCCACTGTTGCGGCACGGCATCTTGCGCGAACGCACGGCCGACCTCGTGACCGACGCCTTCCGTGCGTTGGCCTTGCGGATCGTGGGCTACCGCACCGATGTCGTGGAGTTCGTGAGCACGGAACACACCGCCCGCAACCTGATGATTCGCGCCATTCGCGGCGCACCTCCAGGCGATGCGGGCCACGTGGCCGAGTATCGCGAGATGAAACGTTTCTGGGGCGTGACACCGTACATCGAAACCGCCCTCGGCGAACCGTTTCTGTCTATGGTTTCGTGATGAGACTGCACCATGTTCTCGGACCGCACGGCACTGATCGCGGCCATCCTCGCGAATCCGGAAGAGGACACCCCGCGGCTCGCGTGTGCGGACTGGTTCGAGGAGCAAGGCGACGAAGCCAGCGTCGCGCGGGCCGCGTTCATCCGCACCCAGATCGAACGCGAGAATCTGGAACCAGGCGACCTTCGCCAGGGTGAGCTTCACGCTCGTGAATTAAGATTGCTCAAGCAGTACGCGAAGGTGTGGTGCGGTTCGCATTTCGTGTTCAGCAAGGCTCGGTTTCGTCGCGGATTCATCGAGTACGTTCACCTGCACATGCGGCACTTTCTGTTCCATCGGCGGCAGATGCTGGCCCTCGAACCGGTTCGCGACGTGAGCTTAACGGGTTGGATGCGGGCCACCGATGATCTCGTTCAGCGAGTCGCGGCTTGCGAGGAATGGAAGCACATCGAGACGCTTCGCATTCACCACCAGGGGCCACACAAATCGCCGCGAAGCAACCTCGTGTTGCTCCTCGAGTCGCCGCACTTCACGCGATTGCGATCGTTGCGGGTTCCGATGCTCGCACTCAACGCCGATGCACGTCGCCGATTCGAGCGATCGCCGGCCGTGCGAAGCGTGCGAGAACTGACACTTCCACACCTCGACACTTACCCGGACGACCCTGGGCACTGGCTTTCCGATGGTGGCCCACTCGAACCCTGGGAGAATCTGCGGTCGCTCCGCCTCCGCGAGTACTGGGTGCGGCCGGAACTACTCACTCCGCTGAGCGAGATGCCCTTCTGGAATGAACTCACGGAACTCGACATCTCCCTGGGATGGAGTCGAGCGGATCAGATCGACGCACTCCGAAGCCGATTGCCCAACTCGCTTCGGTGCCTCCGGCTCACCGGCGGAGAGCAATGGGAAGGTGGAGAGGTAGCTGGACTACTCTTCCGCCGAATCGGCGGACTCCCGTTGCGGAAACTCCACCTCCACAACATGCCACTCACTGCGGATGAACTCCGCTCTCTCTTGGACCAGTCAAGCCGGTGCGAATTGCAGGAGTTGACACTATCGCGATGCGGGTTGACTCAGGAGCATGCCTGGATCATCGCGGAATCGGATCGGCTTCGCGGCGTGCAGGTGCTGGATCTCTCCGGTAACTGGGACACCTCACAATCGGTGATTGACACCATCTTCGCATCAGATTATCTGCCAGAATCGGTGACACGATTGAATCTGCTCGGCACTCGCCTCGGAGGAGGCGCGGTCGCCACGCTGGCTTCGGACAAATGGAGCAGTCTGCGAATGCTCGAATTGACGGGCGAAGGGATCCCGGAAGCTGTGCTCCGGCACTTGTTTCGCTCCACCACATTTCAAAGACTCGCGACCTTCGTCTACGACAGCGGGTTCCGCGGCGAAGCGACTCCGATCACCCCTCTGCTTGCTTCTGCCCTCGTGCAGTTGCCGAACCTCGCGAGTTTGCGCATCGAGAATCTCGTGGACGATCCGGACGTGACCGACACGCTGGCCGCCAGTGAATCACCGGCATGGACAATGGTCTACGGCGATGACCGCGATGTCGCCGGGGTGTTTCACCCCAGTAACCTGCCTCCACTCGACGAATATCAAACGGGGGCCGATCAGTAGTTGAAATGAAGTGGGGGAGCGCCCGCCTTCGCCGGCCTCCCCCCGTTGCCACATCCCCGTCACCGGGGCAGACACCACCCATACGCTAATCTGAACTCGCCGGTCCGCAAGTGGGTCTGATCACTTTGCAAACGATTTGAGGATAGTTGGCCCCGGCACGGCCATCTTCAGAACCATCTGAACCGTCATCGAGGGCGGTGGTTTCATGTCGCCCTTGGGGTCGGGCTTCTCACGCGGCGGTGGGGCGATCTGCGGTTTCTCGCGGAGCAATCGTCGGCCCTGAATGGGGTTCGGTCCTTGCTTCCCGTCCTCAATCGTCAGAGTCAACGCGGCCATCCCCACAACAGATCCGTAACGGTTCAGCACGGGTGAGCCGCTCGACCCACCAGCATACTCTGCTGTCAGACCCATCCAGCGTTCGCGTTTACCGTCCTCGGACTTGTTGGTGCTGTAGCGGGTGACGGCACCCGTGGTGAACACGTAGAAGTTATCGCCGGGGTGACTCAGCACGCCGACCCATGACCCGACGGGTGCGTAGTCGTCGGCAACGGGGAGCGGTATGAGCCCCTTCGCGTCGATGCGGAAGATGGCCACGTCGGCGGTCTTGTCGCCGCCGAGGAAGTCGATCACGGGGTAAACGGTTCCCTTGTGGTCGACGGCCCCGAACATTTCTTCGGGTTCCAGTTCCTCGAAAACGTGCCAGTTGGTGACAAGAACCCCGTCGGCGGCCGCGACCCACGCCGTGGCGTAGAGTCCGTCTTGCCAGTCGCCATCCTTGTCCTTGTAGACGCTTCCGACCACGAACACGCTTGGCAGCACGGCCTTGTAGATCTCTTCGGGTGACAGTGCTTTGTCGCGCGGCTTGGTGAGAGCAACCTTCGCCTTGGTTCCGGATTTCATCTTCGCGGCGAGCTTCTCGTGATTGAGGCACTTCCCATCCTTGGCAAGGACGGTGAGCTTCTCCATGAACTCTTCGAGGAGCTTGGTATCGTCAACGAACCAGGGCTTGGCGGGCGGTTCTGCCTTCGGCGACTGCGCCGCGGCAGGAACCGCTGCGATTCCCGCGACGAGAACGAACAGCAAGAGTCGAGACATCGCTGCACCCTTTCGTGGATCACTCCGCCCGCTTGGCCTGTGTCTCAGCGTAACCGGCTTCCAGGCGACGGGTCAACTCCGGGAACTTGTCGAAGAGTCGCTTCAGCGGGCGCTTCTCGCAGCGAGTCAAGCTGTACGCGGTCAGCAACGGCAACGCGGCAGTCGAGTCGATGTAGCACGTTACGGAGTCGGGTAGCTTCTCGGGGTCCACCTTGCCCCAGGTCATGGCTTCGCTCGGAGTCGCGCCGCTCAGGCCGCCGGTGTCGGGGCGGGCGTCCGTGAACTGCAAGAAGTAGTCGTGCCCGGCTTCGGCCAGCCCCAGCACTTCCTGAATCTGCGGCTCTGTTTGCAGCATGAAGTTCTTGGGCGAGCCGCCGCCGAGGATGAACACGGAACTCGTGCCGCCGCTCGTCTTCGCGTCCCACACGATGCTGGCGCTCTGGTTCACGTCCCGCAGTGGGTCGATACGCAACTTCCCGCCTTCGAGCATGAGCGCGGCGAGGTTCATACCGATGCTGCTATCGCCCGGCGAACTGGTGAACACCGGCACGCCACAGCGATACGCCGCGCCGAGCAGGCTCTTGCCGACGCGACCGGCGTGCTGTTCGCCCTCCGCGATATACTTGCCGACGAGGTTGTGGAACTCGGCCGTGCCCATCGTTTGTTGGAATGCTTCGCCGCGGCACAGTTTGCGGAAGAACTTGTCGGTGCCGAGCAGGTTCTCGTAGTCGAAAATGATGTCGTAGATGCGGATGACCTGGTTCTCACGCAGTTCCAGGTCCGGCAGGTTCGGGCCAGCCTGATAGAGGTCCATTCCGAGTGCGTAATGCACATCGTGGTACAGGTTCGCGCCGGTCGAGACGATCCAGTCGATGAACCCGGCCTCGATCAGAGGCACGAGGCACGACATGCCCAACCCGGCGGGCGTGAGAGCGCCGCTGAGCGCTAGCCCGACCGTGCCGTTGTCCGCGAGCATCTTGCGCACGAAGAGCTGGCAGCCTTCGCGGAGGCGCCCCGCGTTGTAGGACAGGAACACGGAATCCAGCAAGTCGGCTGCGGAGACACCAGGACCGACGGCAGGCGGGTCGATCTTCTGTCGGCTGATCTTGTGCAGGAAGTCTTTGTTGGCTTCGTTCCCGCCGTGGCGGTCGTAGCTCGGCTTGTGTGGATGCATGTCGTGGTCTCGCTCATGAGTAACAAGTGATGTGTGATTTAGTGATGTTTAGCGTCAGCCCCAACGGGGCTGCGCTTCATTTGTTCGTCGGCGCAGCCCCGTTGGGGCTGACGCTAAACATCACTCATCGCTTTCAAGGCTGCCCCGTATTCGTCCGGAGTGTTCACGTTTCGGAGCGAGCGGAAGTCCGGGTCCACATCCGCAAGTTCATGCGGCTCGATAATGCGGGTCGACACCACGTCGAACAGGAACGGTGGTCGCAGCCTGTCGGCAGCGAGCAGTTCGCGAACGTGCGGCAAAACCGATACACGGTACACGGTTGCGAGTGGGTGAAAGTAGTCACCGACTCGCGGCACCGCGACCGACGCTTCGCCCAGCAGTTCCAACACTCGTCGCACGAACTCGGGCTTCAGGAACGGCACGTCGCACGCCGAGAGGTACACCGCATCGACCACGCCATTCAGTGCGGTCAGTCCCGCGGCCAGTCCGCCGAGCGGTCCCTTGCCTTCGATCTCGTCGCGAACAATCGCAACATCTGGGGGTAGCTCGGGAACGTCCTGCTCGGGTGCCGCCACGACGATGACCGGGTGAACCACTTCACGCAACACTCGCACGGTTCGCTGGAGCATCGTTTCGTCGCCGAACGGCAGCCACGCCTTGGGTTGCCCCATGCGCGACGACCGCCCACCGCACAGGATGATTCCCCCAACTTTCATCGCGTATCCTTCGGGCGCTGTCGGGCCACTATTATGACAAGACCAATCTACCCTCCCGAGAGTTCATGTGAAAACGATCCTCATGCCGATCGGCGATGCCGCCGAGGTTCTCGACACGTTCTACCCCATGTTCCGCCTGCGTGAAGAAGGCTACCGCGTAGTGGTCGCTGGCCCCGAAGCGCGGCCGTACAACCTCGTGCTCCACGAAAAGCCGGCCGGGTGGGACATCACACAGGAAAGCAAGGGCTACATGCTCACCGCGGATACGGCGTTCCGCGATGTGAACCCGGCCGAGCTGGCGGGCATGGTCATCACCGGCGGCCGTGCTCCCGAGTATCTGCGGTACGACGAGGATTTGCTTCGCATCACCAAGGCGCTGTTCGCGGCGAACAAGCCGGTGGCGTCGGTCTGTCACGGAATCGAGATCCTTGCGGCCGCCGACGTGATTCGCGGGAAAGAAGTAACCACGGTTGCGAAGTGCAAACTGGACTGCGAGTTCTCGGGCGGCATCTATCTCGACCGCGAAGTGCTCGTGACGGGCAACCTCGTCACGTGCCGGACCTGGCACGATAACCCGGCGTGGATGCGAGAGTTCTTCCGTCTGCTTCGAAATCAGTGAAACGCGGAGTGAAAAACAGAAGAAACCCGGCTCGGGCATTCCCAGCCGGGTTTCTGTTCGGTCTGTTCCAACCTCACCACACATACGGGGTGAACGGGCTGTTGAAATTCGGTCGCGCGAAGACACCCGGAATCGGATTCTCGACGACGGGGAAGCGGTAGAACTTCGTGCCGTCGGCGAACGTGGTCCCCGTGATTGGTTGGACCACTGACCCCGTCGCGTTGTTCACGAACGTGTTCGGTCCCCCGTAAACCAGCGTTCCCGGTTGGTGTGCTCGAGCCGGCGGGGCGAATCCAACCGCGGGCTGCACGAACGGGTTGATCGGGTTGATGGGCTGGATGAACGGGTTGATCGGCTGCACGAACGGGTTGAACGCGAACGGGTTGATCGGCTGCACGAACGGATTCACCGGGTTCACGAACGGGTTGTTGAAGGGGTTATTGAACGGGTTATTGTTCACGAACGGGTTGTTGAACGGGTTGTTGATGAACGGATTCAGAATGAACGGGTTGTTGTTGATGAACGGGTTGTTGTTGATGAACGGGTTGTTGTTGATGAACGGGTTGTTGTTGATGAACGGGTTGTTGTTGATGAACGGGTTGTTGTTCACCAGTGGGTTGTTGAACGGGTTGAACGGCTGCGGGTTCACGAAAGCCGGAGTTGCAAACGGGTTGTTCAGCGTCGGGCCAAACGGATTGACGGGTTGGTAGTTCGGGAACCCCGGGAAGGTGTTGACCTGCGGCATTACGCGGATCGGGTTCAGCCGGGGCTGTTGCGGGATTCCGGAAACAGGAATCCGTGGCCCCTGAGGAATCACAATCGGGTTCCGGTTCGGCTGGGGTAGAACTACCTGGGCCGACGCAGACTCTGCGAAAGCCCCGAGTAAGGCTGCCGTGGCGATTGCTCGAAACGACCACCGTGAAATAGCGAACATGGGCAGTTCCTTGAGATGCAACTCTTCCCGTTGGCCTTAACGGAATCGTGCGGGTGGCGTTTGTAACACCCCAATGACCGTCCGACGGCAGGTCACCTTCCTCCAGATTACGCCGAATTTCTGAAAACTTGCGCGGAAATTGTGAAGTTGGCGCGCGAAAACACCGCCGAGACTTCCCGGCGGAGAGAAAGGTCATTCTGGGCCAACACTTATTCGGGGTCGTCGGGCAGGCGTTTCGGCAGCTTCAGCGTGAACGTTGAGCCCTTGCCGACGACGCTTTCGACCCGAATTCGGCCCTGGTGCTGTTCAATGATCTGTCGGCAGACGCTCAGGCCGAGGCCCGTGCCACCGCGACCATATTCGTCGGGTTGCTTGGTCGTGAAGAACGGTTCGAAGATCTTTCGCATCTGATCGGGTGGGATTCCCAGGCCGGTATCCGCGACCTTCACCTCCACCGTGTCGCCCGCCGCGTTTTCGCGTACTTCGATCTTGAGCCGACCGCCGTTTGGCATCGCTTGCCGGGCGTTCAGCACCAGGTTGACCAGGATTTGCTCGATCTGCCCCGGAACCACCCAGGCCCGTGGGCGCGAGAGAAACTTCATGTCCACGTGAATGCGGTGCTTCATCAGATCCTTCTCGGTGAGGATGTGAACTTCCTCAACGAGCCTGGCGATGTCGCAGTTCTCGCGGTGGTTGCCGCTCTTGCGTGCGAACCCGAGCATTCCGCTCGCGATCACGGCGGCACGCTGCCCCGCCTTGACCACTCGCTCGAACGCCGATTGCTTGTCGTTGACGTCCGGGTTTCGCATCCCGAGCTTCGCTGAATTAATGATCGTCGTTAATATGTTGTTGAACTCGTGGGCGATACTCGAAGCCAACTCGCCGACGCTGCTCAGGCGTTGAGCCTGGAGCAACTGTTGCCGGAGGGTTTCTGTCTCGCTCACCGGAGCCAGCACCTCTTCGCCGGTCATGCACATTCCCCCTGCAAGGGGCCGACCTGGCTTCGCCGGCTTCGCCCGCTTCGCGGTCGAAGTCCCCCCGGCGATTAATCCCCAGCCAGACGCGGCCCACTGCTCACAGCAGGTATCGACCGCACCGGGGAGGTACTTCATCCGAACCGCACAATCGGAACCTGCGCGCGATTTTCATTTCCCAATTCTCTTTTCTGCCTCAAGACCGTCACGCCCAGGGCCGAAATCCGTGGCTCCCGCGACGCGCTCGAAACCCCTCAGGCTTCCGTCTTTCGCAGGCTTGGGTCGGCGTGGGTCGCGTTCACCGCAACGACTGGCGGTGGTACGAACAACAGTTGATCGGCTCGCCACAACTCGCCGTCTGGAGACAGTTCGCTTACTGCCAGATTGGGTATCTTGCCGATCCGCACCCAGTCGGCCGGGCTTCTCCCGTGAAGGATGCTCAGCAGTAACACCTTGCACACGACACCGTGGCACACGACCACGATTCGCCCGCCGGGGTGAGCGTTCACAACCCGGTTGAACGCGGGGAGGGTGCGGTCGCGAAGTTCGTCGAACGATTCCATGCCGGGGTAGGAATACGCCGTTTCCCCATTCACCCAGCGCGCGGTCGTGCTGTCCCAGATCTGGTCCGCCTCGGCTCGCGGCATTCGCGATAGCGGCCCCACCTTCCGCTCGTGCAGTTGCGGTTCGACGTGGTGCGTCACCCCGCACGCCGCGGCGATCGGGGCGGCCGTGGCGTGCGCCCGGATCATGGCCGATGAAATCACCGCCGTCGGCTTCCGCTCCGCGAACCACGCCGCTGCCGCAGTCGCCTGGCGCTTGCCGTGTTCGCCCAGATCCACGTCCGACTCGGCTCCGTGAAACATGGTCGGCGCGGCCGTCTCCGCGTGCCGGACAAGCCACACGATTGTGGGAAGCTGGGAAGGATTCGTTTCGCGGGTCATCGGAACCTCGGGGGAAAGCCAAAATCCAGAAGTCAGGATTAACCACAGAGGCACGGAGACACAGAGAAGACAATAAGAACTCCATTGATTGAACAATCTCTCTCCGGTTTTCTCTGTGTCTCCGTGCCTCTGTGGTTAATCCTGACTCAGGCAATGTTACGAAGCGTGTCTTGCATCCCCTCTCCCGACGCGGGACACTCAAGGGTGTCCTCACGCCGGAAGGTACGCCATGACAGGAATCGTCGCTCTCGCGTTGCTGGTCAGCCCCGCCGCACCGGTGCCCGCCAAGCCCATTCCCAAGCCCGCTGCCGGGTTCGTCGATCGCAACCAGGCTCTGAACTTCGCCCGTCTCGTGTACCAACTCGCCGAGCAGGTCGCGGTGAACTACGTCGTCGCCAAGAAGGACCACCAGAAGGAACTCATCGAAGCGGCAGTGCGTGGGCTCTACGACGAGGCCGGTCAGGGCGTTCCCGAGAACGTGAAAACCGCACTCGCACGGGCCGGCAGCGCTACCGAACTCGTTGAGGTGCTCGCCGACGTTCGCGTTCTGCTTGGCGACCACCCGAACCTGACGGGTGCCAAGTCGCTGTTCGCCGCGATGAACGGGTTCAAGCACGCCACCGACCCGATCTGTGGCCTGTACAGCGCCCGGATCAACGCCTTCGCATCGGTCGATCAGGACTTCGGCGTCGGTCTTGAACTCGAAGGCGTGGTCGGCACTCGCTGGGCACTTTATCAGGTGGAACAAGGCGTTGCCCTCGGGCGCTTCGGTGCGATCGGCTGGTTCGGTCCGGTTCCCAAAGCCGATGCAATCCCCAGCCCCGCGGGCGTTCCCTGGCGAGTCCGCCGCGTGATTCCCGGCAGCCCGACACAGCGTGCCGGCGTCAAGCCCGGCGACACGATCACCCACTTGAACGGCACCGAGCTCACCGCTGAAACCGCGAACCGGCTGTTCTCGCAACTGGCAAATCCCACGCAGGTCTTCGACCCGGCGACCGGTCGCGTGAAGGTTCAGGAGCGGACGTTCACATTCCGGCGTGGTACCGAGAAGCCGTTCACAGCGACCCTGAAATCCGACCCCTACATGCCCGAGAGTGCGTTCGGCGTGATTCGCACGGCCGAGGACAAGTGGAACTGCATGCTCGACCGGGAGCACAAGATCGGCTACATCCGCCTCGGGCCGATCGAGACCGGCCTGGATGCGAAGTTCGCGGAGATGATGTCGGAACTGACCAAGAACGGCTGTCGTGCGTTGATCCTCGATTTACGCTGGTGTCCCGGTGGCTACGTCGATCCGGGAACCAAGATCGCTGGCATGTTCCTGAAGGACGGTTCCGTGATCTCCAAGATGGAGTACCGCAACGCGGCCCAGGCCGGAACGGCCGGCGAGATCCTCACCCCGCCCGGCGGCGGGCAGTATTCGGATCTTCCGCTGGTGTTGCTCGTGGGCCAGGAAACCACCGGCGGCGGCGAACTGATCGCCTCGGCACTCCGCGACAACAACCGCTGCGTGGTCGTCGGTCAGCGGACTGTCGGTCGCGCATCCATTCAGAACGTGCGGGACGCGGGGTTCGCCGGGGTTCAGTTCCGCATCACCACCGGAACCTCGCTCCGACCCAACGGCAAGAATCGGCAGCGGAAGCCGGACAGCCAGCCCACCGACGATTGGGGCGTTCGCCCGGACGAAGGGCTGGAGGTGCCGATCACCGCGGACAAGTCCACCGAGTTGCGCCGGCAGGCCGAACTCCACTCGCTGCGACCCGTGGACAGCCTCGAAGCGTTGCCCTTCGACGACCCCGAGGCCGACCCGTACCGCCTCACAGCACTCACGTACCTGCGAAAGAAACTCCCCCCGAAACGCTGAATCGCGGCTATCCTCGCTTTAATCGCAAATTGTGAACCGATTCGTGAAACGACCGTTCGCGTAGCCCTCGCTCTGTTTCAGGGAGTGCAGCGTATGTGAGAATTGAGCACCTATCCAGGAATCCTGCAGGAAGGTCGAGTTGATGGGCAAACTCAGGGAGGCAGGACGACATCCTCCTGATTTTCCGCACTCGTTTTTGGGACTGTTCCGCCCAACATTGAGGCCAAAGTTCAAACAACCGCCGATCCGGCTCAACGGCAATCTGTGGTCGTGTGAACCATCCATGTTGCCCGGCCCGAAGAACTGTTCAGGTGAGCGAAGTGGTTCCAGAATTCTCCACGCCGGCGTCTTCCCTTCATCCGCTCCACAGGGTATCTTCATAATTGAACTATCACGCCCCCGCTCGTCCTCTCCCACGGAGGAATCTCATGACGGCAGGCATGATTGTCCAGCTACCTGTTTCGGTCGCTTTCGGGACGGACGAGGAGTTTGACCTCCGCGTTCGGCTAGAGCGAGAACTGACAGTCGCACTGGCGGCGGTTGGTGCGGGTGAGTGCGTTGGAAGTGAAACCGACACTTCCCACACCAAACTCCACCTCGCAAACATCCCCGATCCTACCTCCGCATTGAACGTCGCGAAGGATGTTCTGTCCCGTTCCGGGCTTCTGGGGCGTGCAACCGTTGTCCTTGAGACTCGCAACAAGCTCGACCCGGACGACCGCAACTGGCATGTCGTCTGGCCGCCGAACCAGTCGAGCGTTGCCAGGTCTGCCTGATTCAACAACCCGTTTTGTCAGGGCATCGGCATTGTTCTGGCGATGCGAAAACCGTTGTTATTATTGCGGTTCGATGGCCGCACAATGGCCAGGCGATCCCCACTCCTGAGAAGATACGGCGTCCCGTCGAACGAGCCACCACGAAGTAAGCGGCTCGCTTGCTCGTTGATCTCCAGATGCCCCTTATGCTCCACGTCCAGAACCTGATCGGCAGAGAGGAGGCACACATCCTCCACCCACTCCATTGCGTTTCCCAGCATGTCGAACAGTCCCAGGTCGTTGGGCCGCAAGAGCCCCACGGGCCAGGCGCGGTCGTCGGCGTTTTTGTCGTACCATGCGTATCGCGGTAACATCTCCTCCGACCGCCCGTAGAATCTCGCCACATTTGAACCCGCCCGGCAGGCATATTCCCATTCCACTTCGGTCGGCAACCGGTATCCGGTCAACGCAAGGTGGCCGGGCTTGATCGTCATTCCCTCCGTGTATTCACCGTCCTTGTTTGGCAGATAACACCACTGATCCTCGGGAATCCCCTCCCGTTTGCTGAGCCAGTTGCAATAGGCTGCCGCACCGTACATGCGAACCGCGACCACAGGCGAGTCCCGATCCGGACTATAACGCTCCACCCAGTAGTGGTCGGGCCGAAACAGGAGGAACTGTTCGACCGTGACTTCCTTGGTCGCCACCGCGAACGACCGGTCGATTTGCCTCCGTCGAGCTGGCTCGTTCTCCGCAACCCGCCCAGGCACGGTGACTTGCGAACCCATTATGAACTCAACTGGCCCTCGAACCACCGCGAAGGTGTGACCGTCGCGGTTCACGAACCAGTCCTTGTCGAGTTTCGCCAGCCGTGCAATCGCTGCGCCCGCAGCCAGTTCCACGTCGATCTTCGCCACGGCATCCGCCCGCCCCCAGCGCCGCCGGAGTAGCCAGTCGATGGCCGAATGTACCCCGGAGTCCGGGTCGGAACGATACTGGGCGAGCAGTGTCGCGATGAAAACTTCCCGCTTGATGATGGGGATCGCGAACGGTGTGTAGTCGCCTAGCGCAATCAGAATGGCTCGCCGAGCCGAGCCGTCCGTCTCGGTGTGGAGTCGCTCGATGAGCGTCACGGGGTCCGCTTCGATGGCGGCCAGTCGCTGGACGAGGTAGCTGCGGAGTGTCGGATCACCGTTCGCGGGAAACCTTAGCAGCGGCCAAACGGGATCCGTCTCACCCAGTTTGAAGAGCCCGGCAGCCGCATTGGCTTTTCGCCGTGCCAGAGTGCGTTCAACCACGTCCGGAATGGTAACCACCCGCTCCACGACGACACCGGCGACAGCCCCGACCGCCGCATTAAACGGGACTCGCCCGCTCGTGGTCGCGGTCCAGTCGGTGCTCGCGTGCTTGCCGAGTTCATTTTGCAGCACGGGGATAATGTCGGCCCTGTCCGCTCGAATCTCGGGGAAGAACAGTCTGTGATGGCGAGAGTCCGCGATCATCGCCAGTTGGGCGAGTTCGGCGGGTCGGTCCGCGGCGTAGCGGGTCAGCAGGTTCGCCGTCATGTCGAACCCCGACGCCTCGGCCACCAGTTCCTGCTCTTCCAGCTTACCCGACTTCATTCGCAGCCGTGATTCGGGGTACCGCTTCAACAGATGTGGCAGCAGGTGGAGACGAATCGGCTCCAGAGCGTTGGCCCAGACCACAGCCTCCAGGGGGTTCTCTCGCACCAAATACTCGACGACCGCCGGCGCGACCTCGACCCATCGTGTGTCGTTAGGCGTGAGCCCGGCCAGAGCCGCCGTTGCTCGCACTCGTTTCCCGATCGCGTCTCGCCGATCCGCGAGCACGCCCCACAGCCCAGGAGCTACAGCCGCGGCATAAGGCTTGAGCAGTTCGCGGATCGGGAGGAGTTCCTCTGGGCGGCATGTGGGAATGTACTCGGCCAGTTGACCGGCCCGTTCCGGCTCGGCCCCGAGGAGCGCGAGCCTCGCGTGAAGTCCCGGCTTGGTGGTCACGGGCTGGGTCGCCAGTTCTCGGAGCTTCACGCCTGTCAGGTCCGAGTATTCCTTCAGGTCGTTGAGGAGTCGGGGTACGACCTCCGTGTCTGCCGCACTGAGGGATTGCACAAGCGAATCCGCACGCGCGGCGCGTTCTTTTTGGCGTGTGACCTCGGTCAGTTCCTTGACGGCTGCAACCCGGTCGTCGGCTCGCTGCCGTGCCGCGAGGAGTTGTTGCTGGACGAGGGTTCGCTCGACCTGGATCGCCGTGATCCCGGCCGCGATCACGAACACCACCCCTGCGATGGCCGCGGCCGCACGCCCCGGATGGCGTTTCCCCCACTTGAGCAAGCGTTCGACCGATCCCACGGGGCGAGCCGAGATGGGCAAGCCGGCCAGATACGCGCGGAGGTCTTCGCCCAGTTCCGCTGCGGTGGCGTACCGTTTCTTCGGGTTCTTCTCCAGGCACTTCAGGCAGATGGTTTCGAGGTCACGCGGGATCTTCCGATCGGCTGAACGCGGTCGGACCGGGTCCTGGGTCAGCACGTACCGGATCGTGTCCATGGCGGTGTCGCCGCGGAACGTAGGGCGACCGATCAACAACTCGTACAGGATGGCCCCAAGGGCGTAGATGTCCGTGGACGTGCCGATTTCCTTGGTCTTTCCTGCTGCCTGTTCCGGGCTCATGTAGCTCGGCGTGCCCATGACGGCCCCGGTGGCGGTCATGTCCGATGTCCCGACTTTTGCCAGTCCAAAGTCTGCGATCTTCGGCTCGCCGCAGGCAGTCAGCAGCACGTTCGCGGGCTTCAGATCCCGGTGAACGATTCCCTTGGCGTGGGCCGACGCCATCGCGTCGGCCAGTTTTGCGATCATCGACGCCGCGTCACGAGGTGGGAACGGGCCATCTTTTGCCAGCTTCGAGGCGAGGGTGCCGCCGTTCACGTACTCCAGGGCGAAGAATGGCTGACCGTCGTGCTGGCCGAATTCGTGAACGCTGACAATGTTCGGGTGGCAGAGCTGGGCGACCGCCTCCGCCTCGACGAGGAACCGCACCCTGGCCAGCGGGTCGGCATATTGGCCGCCGAGCAACATCTTGATCGCGGCCTGGCGACTGAATCGGAGGTGGGTCGCCTTGTAAACGACGCCCATGCCGCCCCGCCCGAGTTCGCCTTCGATCTCGTAGCCCGGGATCTTGGGAACCCAGGGCGCAGCGGGCTCTCCCGACATTGCGGCGGCGTTCTCGGCCTCGAGCGCATCCTGCCCGATGGTTCCAGGGCATGACATGTCGGCGGCTTGTTGGGGTAGAGTACCCTCAACATCCGCGTGGTTGTGGTGCGATGGCTCCGGTTGCGTGCCCCTCGACGGGTCAGCGTTCGGATTTTTTGTCGGCATGTCAGAATGATAACGAGTTCGGGCTTCCGGAGGAACGGCTGAAGCGTTTGCATGTCGTAGCCTCGGCTGGCTTTCCGGGGTGTCCCTGGGGATTTTGGCACTGGGAGGGCGAGGCTCCTGCCGAGCCGTGATTTCTCCCACGAAAACGGCTCGGCAGGAGCCTCGCCCTCCCAAGCTCGCCAAAAAAATGCAGGGGCACCCGGCTTTCCGGGTGAGGTTCCAATCTGCACCCGCTTAACAGTAAGATGCCGGGGACACCGCCACCCACTGTGGCTCTCCGCGTCGATGAGGCGTTCATGCTCCTTCCTTTCCAGTGGTTCCTCTTACTGTTCGCCCGAGCCCTTCTCGGCCTTCGATATCGCATTCAGGTCACCGGCATCGCGGACGCTTTGAAGAAGCCCGGCCCGTATCTGATTCTGCCGAGCCACCCGGCCTACATGGACCCGCCGAACGTGCTTCGCGCTCTGTGGGGCACGTTCCGGATGCGGCCGATGCTCCTCGAAACGAACTTCGAGAACCCGGTTTTGGGGCCGTTCGCGTGGTTCCTTCGAGCAATCAAGGTGCCCGATCTCGATCGTGCCAGCGCCGAAGCCCGGCAACGCACCGAGGGGGCCGTGAACGCCGTCATCGAGGCACTGAAGGCCGGCGAGAACGTCGTGCTGTGGCCATCGGGCACGCTCTCCCGCGATGGCTCGGATGTGCTCGGCGCCGCCCGCACGACAGCCGACGTGCTCAAGGCGGTGCCAAATGCCACGGTCGTGCTCGTTCGCACACGCGGGCTGTGGGGGAGTTCCTTCAGTTGGGCGTACACGCGAACCCGCCCGCCTCTCATGTCGCGCCTCCTCCGTGGCATCCGGATTCTGCTATCGAACCTCGTGTTCTTCACGCCACGTCGCAAGATCACGATGCACCTCGAAGCGTTCGGCCCCGGCGAGCGACCGGAACCGAGACGCGACGCGATCAATCCCTGGCTCGAAGCGTGGTACAACGTCGGTGCCCCGGAGACACCCACGTTCGTGCCGTACCACTTCGCGTTTGGCCCGCGCACCTATGAGTTTCCCCCGCCACTGGTCGGCACCGGAATCGACCTGTCGGGCGTGAAGCCCGCGACAAAGGCGACCATCGCGGAGTTCCTCACGGAGAAACTCAAACGCCCGCTGACCGATAGCGAGAACCAACCCGAAACCACGTTCTCGCAACTCGGAATTGATAGCCTGGAAGCCACCGAGGTTACCCTCGAAGTCGAGCAGCGGTTCGGGTTCAGCGGCGATACGGTCCCTACGACGATCGGCGAACTCTGGGCACTCGCGGAAGGGTTGCTCGACAAGGGGCCGCCGAAGCCGCCGCCCGAGTTGTGGTTCCGTCCCCCATCCGACACCCGTCCGTTCGTGATCCTGGGCGAAACGATCCCCGAAGCCTTCCTGAACCGCGCCGCCGCACATCCCAAGGACGTGGCCGTTGCGGACGACATCGCTGGAGCGCTCACTTACGAACGCCTGCTCATCGCCAGCCTGACGATGGCCCAACGGTTCCGCGACCTCCCCGGTGAGAACGTCGGCTTGCTGCTTCCGGCGTCGGTCGGGGCGGATATCGCGTTCCTCGGCCTGCACCTCGCGGGGAAGTTGCCCATTGCGTTGAACTGGACCACCGGGCCAGCCAACCTCGAACACGCATCTAAGCTCACAAAGCTGTCCCACGTCGTGACCTCCAAGGCATTCATCGACCGCACGCACATCGCGGTGCCGGGGAGCGAGTTCGTCTTCCTCGAAGATCTCAAACGCACGGTGGGCAAGTTCGAGTTGGTGAAGCGACTGCTTGCCGTGCGGTGGTTCGGGAGTTCGCTCCGTCGCAAGACGCTCGCACGTTTGGCTAACGATCCGCAACGCCCCGCCGTGGTACTGTTTACGTCCGGTTCCGAGAAGGCTCCGAAGGCCGTGCCGCTGACGCACGCGAACATCATTGCCGACCAGCGGGCCGCGGTACCGCCGCAGAAACTCACGCGGGCCGATTCCGTGCTCGGGTTCCTGCCGATGTTCCACTCATTCGGGCTGACCATCGCGAGCCTGTTCCCGGTGCTCGCCGGCGCGAAAGTGGTCCATCACCCGGACCCGACCGATGCCTCGGCCCTCGCCCGCAAGGCGGCAGGGTACAAGCCAACCATCCTCATCACGACGCCGACATTCCTCGGGTTCATCCTGAGTCGCTGCAAGCCGGGCGATCTCGACTCGCTGCGAATCCTCGTTGTGGGTGCCGAGCGCTGCCCGGACGAGTTGTTCGACCGCGTGGCGCATCTCGCGCCGCGGGCCACCGTGCTGGAAGGGTACGGCGTGACCGAGTGCGGCCCGTGCGTGTCGGTGAACCCCGTGGACGCCACCAAGCGTGGCACGATCGGGAAGCCGCTGCCGGGCGTCGAAGTGTGCGTGATCGACCTCGAAACCGACCAGGTCTTGCCCGCCGACTCGCGGGGAATGTTGCTGGTCTCGGCACCCACGGTGTTCCCGGGTTACCTCGGCGATGGTGTCGAATCGCCATTCCGCGAGCTGAACGGCAAGCGGTGGTACGTGACCGGCGACCTCGCGGCGCTCGACGAGGACGGCTACATCGTGTTCCACGGTCGGCTGAAGCGATTCCTGAAGGCGGGCGGCGAGATGATCTCGCTCCCAGCGCTGGAGGAACCATTCACGAAGCTCTACCCACCCGTGGACACCGGCCCGCGTGTGGCCGTGGAGGGCGTCGAGATCCCCGGCGGCGGGCGGCGTGTGGTGCTGTTCACGACGCAGGACATTCCCCTGAAGGATGCGAACGCGGTGCTGGTGAAGGAAGGGTTCCGCGGCGTGATGCGGCTCGACGAGGTGAAGAAGATCGACGCGATTCCCGTGCTCGGCACCGGCAAGACGGACTACAAAGTGCTTCGGGGAATGATTGCTCAGAATACGTAAGCCGCCCCGGAGATAGTGCCAATGCTCGCCGTGTTCACCGCGCCCGCTCGGTACGTGCAGGGTAAAGATGCCACCGAATCCCTCGGGCGTGAGATGCAGACCGTCGGCCTGACGGGGCCAGCGCTCGTGGTCGCCGGCGCGAGTGCGGCCAAACTCCTCGCACCCGTCTGGGAGCGGACGTTTCAGGCCGCGGGAATCGCCTACTCCGTTCACCTGTTCGCAGGTGAATCGTCCGTCTCCGAGATTGACCGGATCGCGGCCGAGGCCAAGAAGTTCGGGGCCGCGGTGGTCATCGGGGCCGGCGGCGGGAAGGTGCTCGACGCCACTCGCGCCGCGGCCGACGCCCTGCACCTCCCGGTGGTGTGCTGCCCCACGGTCGTCTCGACGGACGCGCCGTGCAGCGCCCTCTCCGTGATCTACACCGACGACGGCGTCTTCCAGGAGTACCGCTTCTACCGCCGGAACCCGGAACTCGTTCTCGTCGACACGCAGGTGGTCGCGCAGAGCCCGCCGCGGTTGTTCGTGGCCGGCATGGGTGACGCGCTCTCGACGTACTTTGAAGCCAAGACGTGTGCCGACGCCCGCCGGAAGAACATGCGGGGCGGCACGACGACGCTCGCCGCCCTGGCACTGGCCGAGTTGTGCTACCGAACCGTGCTGGCCGACGGCGTGGCCGCGCTGCGTGCGCTGGAAGCGAAGGCGGTGACGCCGGCACTGGAACGGGTCGCCGAGGCGAACACGCTCCTCTCCGGGCTCGGCTTCGAGTCGAGCGGCCTCGCCGCCGCCCACGCGGTCCACAACGGCATGACCGCGGCCCCCGAGACCCACGACTACCTGCACGGCGAGAAGGTCGCGTTCGGCACGCTCGTGCAACTCGTGCTGGAGGGCCGACCGCAACCGGTCATTGACGAACTGATTGGGTTCTGCGACGCGGTCGGCTTGCCCACGACCCTGGCCGAGATCGGGCTCACGTCGCCCAAACCCGGAGTGATCGAGCAGATCGCGGTTCGCGCGTGCGCCGCCGGGGAAACGATCCACAACCTGCCGTTCGTCGTCACCCCATCGGCAGTGGCCGACGCGATCCGCGCCGCCGACGCCCTCGGTCGTGCAGCAAAAGCAACGCAACGCAGTTGACTTCAGCTTTTGGCGAGCGGGGGTGCGTCAGCCCCCCGAGTGCGAGGCCAACTACGAACGACGCAGACTCCGAAACCGAAGACGACGGCGTCCGGTCTTCGCTTTGGGTCTCGCACTCGGGGGGCTGACGCACCCCCGCTCGCCAGCAAACCCTCAGTTGTTGCTCTCGCGCCCGGCGACGGGTACATTCTGCATTAGCCCTCCATCACCCTCATCTCAGGTTTCTCCATGCTTCACCACACTCCCACGCGGCGGCGTTTCCTCCAGCAAGTTGGCGCGGCGTCCGTACTCACCGCCGCCAGTTGGTCGCGTGTCCTCGGCGCGAACGAGAACCTTCGCCTCGCGTCGGTCGGCGTCGGCGGCAAGGGGTGGGACGACCTCACGCGCATCTCCGCAAGCCCCAAGGTCACCGTTGTGGCGTTGTGCGATATCGACGAAAGCGAGCCGTTCCTCGGCAAGGCCGCCACAAAGTTCAAGTCGGCGAAGACGTTCACCGACTGGCGCAAGTTGCTCGATCAGCCCAAGGAGTTCGACGCCATCAGCGTTTCGACGCCCGACCACATGCATGCACCGGTCTCGCTGCCGGCGATGGCCCTCGGCAAGCACGTCTTCTGCCAGAAGCCGCTGACCCACACGGTCTACGAGGCCCGACAGATGCGGCTCGCCGCGAAGAAGAACAACGTCGTCACGCAGATGGGGAACCAGATTCAATCGCACGAGGCGTATCGCACCGCCGTGAAGGTCGTTCGCGACGGCACCATCGGGAAGGTGAAGGAAGTTCACTCCTGGCAGGCCGGCAAGATGGGCTGGCTTCTCGCCGACGATCGCCCGAAGGACACGGACCCCGTGCCGGAAAAGGTCCACTGGAACGACTGGATTGGCGTTGCGCCCGAACGGCCGTACAAGGCCAAGCTGTACCACTCGTTCAACTGGCGTGGCTGGCAGGACTTCTCGAACGGTCAACTCGGCGACTTCGGTTGCCACATCCTCGACCCTGTATTCACGGCGTTGAACCTCACCTCGCCAACGACGATTCGCGCCGAGGGTTCGGTGCCGAACAAGGAAGTGTGGTACAAGTGGTCGGTGGTGAGTTACGAGTTCCCCGGCACCGAGTTCACCGCGGACAAGACCCTGAAGTTGACGTGGTACGACGGCGAGGGGAAGACACCCGCCCCCGAGAAACTCGGCCTGGCCGCGAGCGTGAAACTGCCGGGGTCGGGCTCGCTGCTGGTCGGCGAGAAGGGATCGCTGCTGATCCCGCACGTTGCCATGCCGCGACTCTACCCGGAAGAATCCTTTGCGGAATTCAAGATCGAGAAAGTGCCGGCCGTGGATCACTACACGGGTTGGGCCGATGCGTGCCGTGGGGTCGGAAAGACGACCTCGAACTTCGATTACGCCAGCGGCCTGACGGAAGCGGTGTTGCTCGGCACGGTGGCGATCCGAGTGCCCGGCGAAACGCTGAAGTGGGACGCCGCGGCGCTGAAGGTGACGAACTCACCGGCTGCGAACTCGTTGCTGACGAAGCCTTACCGCAAGGGCTGGGAACCGACGTGGATCGGGTAGAATCGCGAGCGGGTGACGGGCTTACGACTTTCCGAGTTGGCACTTTGGCGAGCGGGGGACGTCAGTCCCCCCGCTCGCCAAAGTTTAAAAGACACATCCGCATCACGTCGGCATCAGTCGCGGGTTCGAGAACACCATCTTCCAGGGGCGGATGGTCCAGCGCACGAACACACCAGCGGCGTGGAACGGGTCGGCTTTCAGGATCGCTTCGGCGGCTTCCAGCGTGTCGGCCTCGTAAATGATGAGCGCGCCGTAGCCGTCCTCGAAAGGGCCGGATGCGAACAGCTTGTTCGCTTCGATCAGGCTCGTGAGGTACGCACGGTGCGTCGGCCGCACCGCGTCCACCTTGTCCTTGTCCTGAATGTATTCGATCACGGCGGCGAACTTCATGGCCGGGCCTCCGTCTCTTGCGCGGCCACGGGGACCACTCGCTCGGCGGGGTAGTAGGCCTGGCTCAGCACCGCGTGCGCCCCGAATAGCACCCCGGTGAACAGCAAATCCCCCAGGATTGTGCCGCGGTAGAACGGCACGGCGGCAACGTAACAATTCGCGAGGCCTTCGAGCGAATACCCGTAAGGGGCGGCCTGTTCCAGCCAGCTGATGAAGTTGCTGACCACGAAGAACAGCAGGCCCGCGCCGAGTGCCGTCGCTCCGATTCGCGTGGGGGAATCGGTTCCCCGCAGGAAGGCGTAGCCGACAGCGACGTAGCCCAGGAACAACACCCAGTTCAGCGGGTACGGTTCCATTCCGAGTGCAAAGTAGACCGCCGCATCTTTGGCGACGACCGCGAGCACAACGAACAGGAACGCCTGCGTGAACTTGAGGCGGGCGGCGACGAACAGGCTGAGAGCCCCGATGATCGAGAGGTTCCACGGCTGGGCGGCCGGGGACAGTTGCGAGAACACAACCGGCAGCGTGCCAGCGGTCAGAACGCCGGCCCAGGCGAGTGCCCGAGTCATCGGCTTGCAGTTGCCACAGTGCCCATCGGTCGGGCATTGCGTGGGATCGCCGGTCACAGCGGAACCTCCAGGTCAGGGAACGGGTTGCGTGATCAATTTAGGTCTGGCGCGTGGATGCCGCAAGTCGGGTACAATGTTATCCATCCAAAGCCTGCGGGTGTGAACCAGCGGGAACGAGGGAGTTCACCATGAGTTCGGATCCGAAGACGTGGGACGACGATGTGCGAATCGGCGTGCCAACCGCGGCGAGCGGGGGGCGTAAGCCCCCTGTTTCTGTCGAGAACAGGGGACTCACGTCCCCCGCTCGCCAGGAAGTCGTCCCCGAACCGGAACTGCGTCCCGGCGAGACGGAACTGGGTCGCCCGCCGCAAGTGGCCCCCGACCTCGCGCCGCTTTCGCTCGCGGATGTCGCCAAGCTGAAAGCTCTCGACGAGGAACAGGCCGCCCAGGATCTGACGGAAGCGGAACTGCTGCTTGCTTCCGACGCCACCGGGCTCGGCTGGCTCGGCTGGTTCGGGTCGCCGCTCGTGTTCGCCTTCCTCATGGGGATGACCGGCGTCTTCGGCCTCTTCTTCGTGAACCAAACCGCGATATTGCTTGACACGCTCGCCCGACAACCCGAGTGGGCGCAATACGTCGGCTACGCCGGGCTGGGGCTGTTCACGTTCTGCGTGCTCTATGCGGTGCTGCGGTTCGCGTACATCTACTTCCGGATGCGCTCGAATCGCCAGCTTCGCATCAAGGGAATCGAGGAACTCTCGCGGCGAACCCGCCTCCGCTGGCTCGCGGCCGCGAAGTCGGCCGAGGCCCGCGCCCAGATCGAGACGTACCTGCGCACCTTCCCGATGAACACGGAGAAGGAGCGGAAGTTGCTCCGCGGCATCGGCATCACCGACGAGATGCAAGCCCGCATGTCGGTCGTGCGAACGGAACTCCTCGACCCGGACCGCTTCGCCTCGACGGAACAGTGGTTCGCTCGTTTCCGCGACGGATTCCAGGCCGAACTCGACGCGGCGGCCGACACCCGCATCAAGTATTGGGGTAGCCGCATCTGGGTCATCACGGCGGTGGCCCCGAACGCGATGGTCGATTCCGGCGCGACGCTGTTCTACACGTTCTCGATGCTCACCGACCTGTGCCAGATCTACAACCTGCGAGCGGGTCGTACCGGCACCGCAGTGTTGCTGAGCCGCGTGTTCTTCAACGCGTACCTGGCAGGCCAGAGCACGGAGTGGGAGAAGCTGGCCGAGGATCAGTACGACCAGATGTTCGGCGAGGCAATGAACGTGGTGGGCGTGGGCGTGAGTTCGAACGTGGTCGGCAAGATGCTCGGCAAGATCGGTGCGAAGGCGACGACGGGCTACCTCAACCGCGTGCTGCTGATCCGCCTTGGCCGCTACTCCGCGAGGCTCTTGCGCCCCGTGACGAAGGAATAATCTCGTACCCAAGCCCACGGATTGCAATCCGTGGGCTTGTCCGTTTCATCCCCCAACCCACGATATCCCATGTCCGACAAGAAGACCTACACCGACGACGAAGTGAAGACCAAGCTCGCGGAACACGGGCTTGGCGAGTGGTATCTCGAAGACGGGTGGATACGCCGCAAATACAACACCGATGGCTGGCCACAAACTCTCATGGCGGTGAACGCTATCGGCTACCTGTGCGAAGCCGCCTGGCACCACGCAGATCTGTCGATCACCTGGGGGAAACTCTGGGTGAAGCTCAAGACGCACGATGCGGGTGGCATCACCGACAAGGATTTCGAGCTGGCCAGAAAAATCGAAGAAGTCGTGCTGTGGCGACCCGCGGCCGGTAGCTCGCTCACCGGCAACCCCAAGAAGTTCGTGTTCAGTAAGCCCTGATCCACGGTTAGCCGCGACCCGAAGGGGAGCGCGACGAGTCGCGCTCCCCTTCGGGTCGCGGCTAAACTCAACCAATCTCGAATCGAGTTTCCCCCCATGAAACGCTGTGTCTCTCTCCTTGCACTTTTTGTGCTGCCGTCGCTGGCGCTGTCCGCGCCGTTCGGCATCTCCGTCACCGGCGGGAAAACGGACCTGACGAACGTCGTCGTCAAGTTCCCCGTTCCGAAGGGCGACGCTGCCAACTTCAACGTCGTCGAACTGTCGTCCGGTGCCACCGTGCCCGCTCAACTCACCGGCCCGGCACTCACCGACGACGCGAACGTCAAGCAGTACCTCGTGTTCGTGGTCCCCAAGCTCAAGGCCGGCGAAACGATCACCGCCACGCCGAAGATGGTGACCTACGTTGCTCCCCCGCCGCACTTCGAGTTCGTGGAGAAGTCGGGCGATCCGCTGGAACTGGTCTACGCGGCCGTCAGCGGCAAGCGGCCGGTGTTGCAATACTTCAACATCCCGCACGATGCCAAGGACCACTACTACACGTTCAAGCCGTTCCACAACGTCTATGATCCCACAACGGGGAAGACGATGCTGACCAACACGTCGGCGAAGACCGCGAAGGATGGCCAGTTCCCGCACCACCGCGGGCTGTTCTTCGGGTTCAACCGCATCTCGTTCGGCGAGAAGCAAACCGCCGACGTCTGGCACGGCCACAACAACGTGTTCTCGCAACACGACAAGATGCTGGTTTCCGAGGCCGGCGAAGTCGAAGGTCGGCACCGCAGCGAAATCTCGTGGAACGGTCAGGACGGCAAGCCGTTCGCCACCGAGAACCGCGAGGTCACGGCCTACGCAACCGCCGGCGGCACGCTCATCGACTGGAGCACCGAACTGAGCACCAAGCTCCCGAAGGTTCGCCTCGATGGCGACCCGCAGCACGCGGGCTTCCACTTCCGCGCCAACATGGAAGTGTCGAAGAACGGCAAGGAGAACACGTACTACCTGCGGCCAGATGGTAAGGGGAAGCCCGGCGAGACCCGCAACTGGGATCCGAAGGTCGCGAACAAGCAGACGATCAACCTGCCGTGGAACGCGGTGAGCATCATGGTCGGTGGCAAGCGTTACACCGTGCTTCGCGTGAACCACCCGGAGAACCCCCGCGAGACTCGCGGCAGCGAACGCGACTACGGCCGCTTCGGCGACTACTTCGAGTACGACCTGACAGCCGAGAAGCCGTTGAAACTGAAGTACCGCATCTGGGTGCAGGAAGGCGAGATGACCGTGGAACAGTGCCAGGCGATCGCTGACGCCTTCGTGACGCCACCCGCCACCAAGGCGATTGCGGGGAAGTAAACCAACGCAAGCCCACGGATTGCTATCCGTGGGCTTGTTCCTGTCCCATCGCGTGCAGTTCCGCGGCACGCTGTTCGATCAACTCTCGCATCGCCAGCTTCTCCCGCCACTCAGCCGGAATCCCCTCGACGCCGTAATACGCGCCCGCGATCTGCCCGTAGACCGCGCCGGTGGTGTCCGCATCTTCGCCCAGGTTCACCACGGCGAGTGCGCCGTCGCGGAAGTTCTCGGTTGTGTGGAACGCCCACAGTGCCGCTTCCAGGGTGTGGATTACGTAGCCGCTGCCGCGAATCTGCGGCGGTTGCTTCACCTTGAACGAGCCGCGTGCGATCGCTTCCACTTTTTCGGCAAGTGGGTTTTCGAGCCAGCACTTCACTGCGGGTTCGTAGTCGTTGTTCAGGATGGCACGCTTTTCCATCCCGCTCACGGCAGCGAGGAGCAACCCCGCGAAGTATCGGCACGAATCCACGCACTCGACGGCTCCATGCGTCGTGCGTGAACTCTGCCCGGCCGTGTGAATCGCCTCGACCGGGTTCGCGGCGAACGCGAGCGGTGCCGGCGCGAGCCGCATCAGCGATCCGTTCCCGGCCGCGTTGAAATCGCTGGTACCGGGGTACGGCTGACCAGTTTGCCGGAATCGCCCGAGTGACGAGGATGTCGTGATTCCGATATCGAAACAGCGCCCCTTCACGCTGAGGTGCCCGTCACGCCACCACCGCACATACGTTTCGAGCTGGTGGATCGGATCGAACGCACGTTTCGTGACGAGGCTCTCGGCGAGACACAGCGCCATGCTCGTGTCGTCGGTCCACTCGCCGGGCTTGAGGTCGAACGGCCCGCCGCCCACCATGTCAGTGAGCGGCTCAAAGCTCCCGGGGTGCTGGAATTCGAGTGTGGTGCCGAGGGCGTCGCCAGCGGCGAGTCCGAGCAAACAACCCCGGTAGCGGTCGAGTGTGGTCATGGGTGAACCCGTGCAGCGAGGAGAAGCCGCGATCACCATACACGTTTGGCGATGCGTGTGGAAGATATGGCGAAGCATAATGTGAACGGTAGACTCAGATCAGTCCAAGCCGCGTATCTGGAGCATCGATGAATCTCGGAATCCGTGGGCGAACGGCCGTTGTGTGCGCGTCGAGCCAGGGGCTTGGTAAAGCGTGTGCCCTCGAACTCGCACGAGCCGGGTGCATCGTGGTGGTGAACGGTCGCGACGCTGCCGCACTGGAGCAGACCGCCGAGGAAATTCGACACGAGACGAACGCCAACGTCGTCGCGGTTGCGGGTGATGTCGCATCGCACGAGGGGCAACAGGCACTCCTCGCGGCAGTGCCGCACGTCGATATTCTCGTGAACAACAACGGCGGCCCACCGTTCCGCGACTTCCGCGCCGTGGACCGCACCGCCATGCTCGCAGGAGTTGTCGGGAACATGGTCGCACCGATCGAACTCATTCAACGCGTGATCGACGGCATGGTGGAACGGCGATTCGGCCGCATCGTGAACATCACGTCGGGCTCGGTGAAGATGCCGCTGGCGGGGTTGGATCTGTCGAGTGGTGCGCGTGCGGGGCTGACGGGCTTCCTGGCTGGTGTCGCCCGGTCGGTGGCACACGCCAACGTGACCATCAACTTCCTGCTGCCGGGGTCGTTCGAGACTCGGCGACTGCGGTCCTCGATGGAGACGGCGGCGACCAAGACGGGGACCGACATCGCAGCCGTGCGTGCGTCTCGCGAGAGCGCGATACCCGCGAAGCGTTTTGGCGACCCGGCCGAGTTCGGGGCGGCGTGTGCGTTTCTCTGTTCAACCCACGCTGGGTTCATCACCGGGCAAAGCTTGCTCATCGACGGCGGCGCGTTCCCCGGTGTGCTGTGATCAGGCAATTGGAGTTTGAAGACGAAGCAATGACACGCGGATGAAGAGGATCAGAGAAGAGAATTAACCACAGAGTCACAGAGAGCACAGAGAGGAAACCCAACACCGAGACAATGTAAGGTTTGAACAATGGGTTTCTCTCGGCCTTTTGTCTTATCTCTGTGCTCTCTGTGCCTCTGTGCTTAATCTTGGTTTTGTTTGATCCTCTTCATCCGCGGGTTATCCGCGTGATCCGCGTGCCATTGCTTCGTCTTCAAACTCCTGGCGCGGACTCCACAGACCGTGCAAGATGCCCGCTCGCCTTACTTCAGTTCCTTGATGTACACGTTGCGGAACTCGACGCGGACGTTGTAGCTCTGGAAGCCGATGAACCCCTTCTCGCGCTTCAGGCCGGGGTGCTTGTCGAACTTCTTCTCGTAGTCGTCCAGATTCGCGTTCACCAGTTCCTTCTCGTTCTGCTCGACCGTCACCTTGCGGCCCTTGGCGACAATCCGCACCGTGTTCCATTCGCCAATCTTCTTGTTCGACGCCGGCTTCGCGGGCTGCACATCATAGATCGAGCCGGTGTGCTGGTATTCAGCCAGCTTGCCCGGCCAACCCTCGTCGTCGATCAACTGAATCTCCATGCCGGCGTAGGCGGGGTCGCCCTTCTCGGGGGTGCGAATCGCCACGCCACTGTTGCCGGCAGCCTTGCCCCACTTGTATTCGCAGCGGAATTCGAAGTCGCCGAATTCCTTGTCGGCAAGCAGGTAGCCGCCGCCGCCACCTTTGCACACGATCGCGCCTTCCTCGACGACCCATTGTTCGGCCTTCCCCGTGGCCTTCCAGCCGTCCAGGTTCTTGCCGTTGAACAGCGAGGTGAACCCTTCCGGTGCTTTGGATTCAGCCGGCTTCGCGGCCTTGTCTTCTGCCTGAGCGGCAACCGCGCACGCGATTGCCACGACACAAACCTTCATCGCCATTCGCATGGGAATCTCCTGGAGAGGTGGGACTGCCCGCCATCTTAGCCCGGCGACGTAGAATGTCATGGAGCACAATTTGGAGAGACTGATGCGTCGTCACATGATGAAATCGAAGATCCACCGTGCAACCGTGACAGCAGCGGAATTGCACTACGAAGGAAGTCTCACGGTCGATGCCGACCTCCTCGATGCAGCCGACATTCTGCCGCACGAGCAAATTCACGTTTGGGACGTGACCAACGGCACCCGGCTGACGACATACGCCCTTCCCGGAAAGCGTGGCAGCGGTGAAGTGTGTGTGAATGGTGCGGGTGCACACTTGATCCGGCCCGGCGACCTCGTCATCATCGCGACGTTCGGCGAATACGAGAACGATGAAGCGAAGCAGCACACACCGACGGTGGTGTTGATGGGCGAAGGGAACCGCCAAAAGATGTGATTTGGCGAGCGGGGCGGCGTAAGCCCCCCGAGTCTTTGTCTTTTCAAACACTCGGGGGGCTTACGCCGCCCCGCTCGCCAGTCTCGGAGATCGCCCATGCTCGAAGTCGCGGATGCGCTCGCCGAAGTCCTCGCCCGCGTTCGGCCACTGAAGCCGAGCACGACGGCGCTTTCGCCCGCGGTTCTTGGGCGAGTGCTGGCCGAGGACGTGCGGGCCGATGCCGATTCGCCGCCGTTCCCGAAGTCGCTCCGCGATGGCTACGCGGTTCGCGCCGCGGATTGCTCGTCACGAAACGCCGAGTTGCGGGTCGTGTGTGAAATCGCGGCTGGGGTTCTTCCCACGCGAACGATCGGGGCCGGCGAGTGTGCCCGCATCTTCACGGGCGCGCCGATTCCGGATGGTGCCGACGCGGTCGTGATGCAAGAAGACACGCAACCGCTCGAAGGCGAGCGAGTGCGCGTCACGGACGAGCGCGTGAAACCGGGGCAGTGGGTGTTCGCACGCGGCACCGAGATGCGGGCCGGCAGCGTCGTCCTTCCCGCGGGAACCGTACTGAACCCCGCAGCGCTCGGCGTGCTGGCGGGGCTGGGGGCAGTTGAAGCGAGGTTGTTCCCCGCACCGCGTGCGTTCATCCTTCCGACCGGGAATGAACTCGTTGAGCCGGGCCAACCTCTGAAGCCCGGGCAGATTCGCAATTCCAACGGACCGATGCTCGCGGCTCAGGTCGTGCGGGCCGGCGGCATCGGAACCCACAAGGGAATCGGCCCCGACACCGTCGATCAACTCCTGGCACTGATCGGCAACGAACTCGATAGCTCGGATATCGTGCTGATCGCGGGCGGCGTGTCGGTTGGCAAGTACGATCTCGTGCCCGCCGTGTTGGAAGAGTTGGGCGTCGCGGTTCACTTCCGGCAGGTGCGGTTGAAGCCGGGGAAGCCGCTGCTGTTCGGCACGAAGGGGAACACGCTCGTGTTCGGACTCCCCGGCAACCCCGTGAGCGCGGCCGTGTGCTTCGAGCTATTCGTGCGGCCGGCAATGCGTGTGCTGGCGGGGCACGCGAACCCAGGACCGATCACTGTGCCGTTGCCGCTAGCTGAAGGCGTCGCGGAAGTGAACGACCGCCCGACGTATCGGCCCGCGAAACTGGAACTGGGCGAAAGCGGCTTCACGGTGCGACCGTTGCCGTGGCTCGGCGCGCCGGACCTGCGTGGCTTGCAAGCCGCCGACGCACTGTTAGTGCTGCCACCGGGCGAAAGCCGCCTCGACCCCGGAACGCTGGCTTCAGTTGTTTTGTTAACCGTTTAGCCGCGACTCGAAGAGGAGCGAGACCGGTCTCGCTCCTCTTCGAGCCGCGGCTAAACGATGGCTTCTGGAAGGACTCCTGATGTCTCGCGTGTTCGTGCCGGCGATCCTCTCGGGCGTGCTGCTCTGGACGGCGTTCTTCCCGCTGAACCTCGGGCCGGTCGCATTCTTCGCGCTGGTGCCATGGCTATCGCTGGTGCGGGTGGAAACCTCACGTCGCCGGCGCTACCTGGCTGCGTACCTCGGGGGCGTCACGTTCTTCGCGTTCTCCACGAACTGGGTGCGGGTCGCGCATCCGATGATGTACATGTCGTGGCTCGGCCTCAGCGTCGTGATGCCGGTCACGTGGGTGTTCGCGCTCGACTTCATCCGCAGGCTCGACCGTTTCGGTGTGCCGCTCGCGTTCGCGGTGCCGGTCGGGTGGGTGAGCCTGGAATACGCCCGCATGCACTTCCCCACGGGGTTCCCGTTCCTGGAACCGCTCGGTCTTCAGCACATGATCGGCTTCGGCTGGTACTTCCTGGGCTACACCCAACATGCCTTCTTGCCGCTGATCCAGATCGCGGACCTCGGCGGCGTGTATGCCGTGTCGTTCGTGGTCGCGGCCATGAACGGGATGCTCGCGGACTGGGTATTCCGGACCAGCCACCGAATTCTCGCCACGCTCGGCGTGCTCGTGCTGTTCGCGAGTTCGCTTGGCTATGGCTACGTTCGCCTGCAACACCCCGAGTTCACGCCGGGGCCGCGGGTGGCAGCGATTCAAGGATCGGTGTCGCAGGATGAGAAGATCCTCAAGGGCGGCGGGCTCATCAAGACGTACAAGGCACTGTACATTCAGGCGGGCCGCTCCACGCCGAAGCCCGACCTGATCGTGTGGCCCGAGACGTGCTTCCCGGACGAATGGTACGAGGTCGCGCCGGGGGAAACCGCTTCGCCGGAGTACGCACGATCCGCCCAGATGGCCGCCGAGGCATTCGCGAAAGGGCCGCCCGAAATTCCCGTGATCCTCGGGCTCAACAGCATCGAGTGGGAAGGCGGGCGGCCCTGGAAGTACAACTCCGCGCTGCTGCTCGACACCGAGGGGCACAAACTCGGCCGCTACGACAAGATGCACCTTGTGCCGTTCGGTGAGTACGTTCCGCTCGGGCAAACCTTCCCGTTTCTGTCGGTGTTCACGCCCTACAAGCACGACTACGCCTGCCGACCCGGACGAACCTGGACCCGCTTCCCGCTCACGGTTGCCGACGGCAAGCACTACACTTTCGGCTGCCTGATTTGCTATGAGGACTCCGACACGTACCTCGCCCGGCAGTACGCGGCCCGCCACCCCGTGGACTTCCTGGTGAACATCTCGAACGACGGCTGGTTCGACGGCACCGAGGAGCACGAGCAGCACCTCGCGATCTGCCGCTTCCGGGCGATCGAAGCCCGGCGGTCGATCGTGCGGGCAGTCAATATGGGCATCTCGGGGTTGATCGACTCCGACGGTCGCGTGCTCGCGATCCCCGGCGAAACATGGGCCACGTCGAAGAAGATGCAGGGCGTGGTGTCGGAGGTGGTGCCGCTGGATACGCGTGGGTCGTGGTACGCCGTGCTGGGCGACGCCGTGCCGGGCGTGTGCTGGCTCGTCGTGGTCGTGAGCTTCGTGCTGGCATGGCGGAAGAAAGCGGCCGTGTGATGAGGCGAAACGTAACATGGAACAGCCTGCCCCACCGTTGCGTTCGCGGCGAAATCGGTTCGGGCGTTTCGTTCTCCGCTGGACGGTTTTCTACCTCGGGATGGTGCTCGTGCTCTGGTTCATCGAACGACGACTCGTGTTCGTCCCCAGTTCCGCTGCGGAAGCCTGGGAAGCCCCCGTCGCTGCCAGCACGCAGGAGGTCACGTTCCCCTCGGCTGACGGCACGAAGATCCACGCCTGGTGGCTGCCTGCCACCAACCCGGCCGCGGGTGCGCTCTTGCTCGCGGGCGGCAACGGCGGCAACCTCTCGCACCGCGGCCAGCTCGCGGCCGACCTCAACCGCTCGCTCGGTTGCGGCGTGCTTGTTTTCGATTACCCCGGCTACGGCAAGAACGACGGGAAGCCTACCGAGGCGAGCTGCTACGCCGCCGGCGAGGCCGCGTACAAGTGGCTGACCGACGACGCGAAGGTTCCCACAAACCGCATCATCCTGATGGGCGAATCGCTCGGCGGCGGCACCGCAACGGAACTCGCCACGCGGCACGATCACCGGGCGCTCGTGCTGCTATACACGTTCACGTCGTTGCCTGCGGCCGCGAAGTACCACTATCCTTTCTTGCCCACGCACACCGTGATGCGCACGCGGTTCGATAACCTCTCGAAGATCGGTCGCGTGCAACGGCCCGTGTTCATCGCGCACGGCACCGCCGACTCGGTTGTCCCCTTCACCCACGGCGAGGCGCTATTCGCGGCCGCAAACTCGCCCAAGGAATTCTTGTGGGTCGAGGGAGCCGGGCACGACATGGCGGTCGGCCAGGTCATGTGCGACCCGCTGGCGAAGTTCCTGGCCAAGAACGCACCGTGACGGACTTCGGGTGTTCCCGAGTTGGGCTTTCCCAATCCCCGCAATCACGGTATGCCTCCCCATCGCTTGGTCCGCACCCCCGGCGTGGAGGCTTTCCCATGTATCGTCGATCTGCTCTGCTTGCCGCCTTAGTGTTCGTTCCGCTTGCGGCGAACGCCCAGCCACCCGCAGCCAACCCGCCCGCTCGCTTCAAATGGCAGCCGAATCAGGTGCTCACGTACAAGGTCAGCCAGCAGACCGCCGTGCGTGAAACCTCCCTCGACGAGAAGACCGAAAAGCCGGTCACCACCGAGGCCCGCACGAACCTCGACCTCGTCAAGAAGTGGACGGTCAAGGAGATCGACGCGAAGGGCGTTGCCACGCTCGAAATGACCATCTCGGCGATGAAGACCGAGTTCCGCAAGCCCGACGGCACCAGCGTTATTCGCGACTCCGCCAACGCGGAACAGGCCAAGGAAATGGCCGGCTTCCTGAACGTGCCGGTTGTGACCGTGAAGGTTGACCCGCAAGGCAAACTCCTCGACGTGAAGGAAGCCAAGGCCGGCTCCTCGGCACGGCTCCACGCCGAACTGCCGTTCCGCATGATTCTGCCCGACACCGGCCCGACCGCCGGTCAGACGTGGGACCGCACGTTCACGCAGAAGCTCGACCCGCCGCTGGGCACGGGCGAGAGCTTCGAGTTCGCACAGAAATACACAGGCGGCATCAAGGAGGGGCTGGTGGTTGTCGGGATCGAGACGACGCTGAAGACCCCGCCGAAGACGTTGGCTGAGCAGGTGCCGCTGGTGCCGATGCTGTGGAAGGGTGAGGTGTACTTCAACCCTGCCGCCGGCAAGTATCACGCAGCCCGGCTGAAGGTGAAGGCCGAGCTGCCCAACCACCAGGGCGAAGGCACGCGGTTCGAGTACGAGAGCGCGTACGTCGAGGATATTGTGGAGAAGTGACACGAGACACAGCAACTGTCTTTTCTTCACCCCGAATGGGGTGGGACAACCTAGCCCAGGGCAACGCCCTGGGTTTGAGGTTCCAACAAGCGTGCAGTCTGAAGGACTGCGACAACGCGCCTTGTCCCAGTCTTTCAGACTGGAAGAAATGGGGTGGTATCGCGAACCCAGGGCGGCGACAGCTTCGCTGTCTTGCCCTGGGCTATGTTGTACCAGCCTTTCAGGCTGAAAACCGAGACGCACCGCGATTGCATTGGCCGCCCCGCTGGGGCGGCTGCTCAACGGTTGTCGTTCAGCTTTCCGCGATGCAGGGGTTCTTCAGCACGCCGATCTTCTCGATCTCCACCTCGCACACGTCGCCGGGGTTCAGCGTCACTGGTGGCTTACGAGCGATCCCCACGCCTGGAGGCGTGCCCGTGAAGATCAGGTCGCCCGGTTCCAGCGTGATCCCCTGCGACAGATACCACAGCAGGTGCGGCACGCCGAAGATGAACTCCTTCGTGTTCGAGTTCTGCAACGTGGTGCCGTTCAACCGCAACTGAATCTGAAGGCTGTGAGGGTCGGTCAGCTCGTCAGTTGTCACCAGCACTGGCCCCGTCGGCGCGAATGAGTCCATTGTCTTCCCGATGACCCACTGTTTCTCCTCGCCGCGGAACTGCCAGTAGCGATCGCTCACGTCGTGGCCAACCGTGTACCCGCCGACGTAGTCGAACGCGGATTTGTCGTTCGGGATGTGCTTCCCTTTCTTGCCGATCACGATCACCAACTCGGCCTCGTAGTCCATCTTCTGCGCGACCTTCGGAATCACGATGGGGTCGCCGTGCGCGATGAGCGTGTTGGGGAACTTGGCGAACAGCACGGGTTCCGTGGGGATCGCCTTGCCGCCTTCGATGGCGTGGTCGCGGTAGTTCAGGCCGACGCACAGAATCTTGCTGGGATTCGGGATCGGCGGAAGCAACTTCACTGCGTTGGCGGCGTACTTCACGGCGTTCTTGCAGTTGACCGTTTCGGCGGCGATCTTGCGAATGCCGGCGCTGGCGGCGAGCAGGTTCTTCACGCAGGTGGGCAGGCCGGGGTCGGTGGCGTGGAGGTCGATGTAGCCGTCGGCGGTGGCGATGGCGGCACGGGGACCGTGCGGGGTGAGGATGGTCGCGAGACGCATGGGGTGGTGGCTCCGAGTGGTGATTCGACCCGGAGTATTGAATGAGTCCGTACCCCAGACGGCGAGCGTTTTGGCGAGTGTGAGACGGAAGTCGCACGCGAGCGATTTTTCAATTTGACTTCGCCGCAGCCGCCCGACATGTACAGATAGACACTTATTCGCGGTTCCACGTCCGAACCCGAACGCCAAGCGAGGTCAAGCGTGGATCCTCGCTTGGCGCTCGGGCTCGGACCTTACACTCTTGGAAACACGTCAAGCGTCAAGCGAGGTTAAGCGTGGATCCTCGCTTGACGCTCGGGCTCGGACAGATTCGCGTCGCCACCTTCCCCTGGTCTTGCCATGTTCACAATGACCCCGAAGTGGAGGCCGTGCTTTCCCGCGCCGCGGAACTCCGCGCCGAAGGGCTGGACCGCCACCGCCGACGCCCTCGGAACCCATTTCCGGAATCCTCGTAATTAGATCCCGCCCGTCACTTCCTTCAGTGCCTCGATGAGTGTGTCAATCTCGGCAACTGTGCTGAACGGTCCAGGGCTCACGCGGGCGAGCCCGTCGGGGTAACTGCCCACGGCCTTGTGAACGTACGGAGCGCAGTGCAAGCCGGGGCGGATCGCAATGTCGAAGGACTGATCGAGGATCGCGCCAAGGTCTGACGCGGGCATAACCTCGCAACGGAAACTGACGGTGCCGACGCGACCGGTCGGGTTGCCGTGGCCGAACACCTCGAAGCCAGGCATCTCGGCGAGGGCCATCCGCAGACGGTCGCACAGTTCCAGTTCGTGGTGCAGGATCGCCTCGGGGCCGCGTTCTTCCACGAAGTTCAAGCCCGCCACCAACCCCGCGACACCGAGCACGTTCGGCGTGCCGCCTTCGAGGTAGTACGGGAACTCCTTGGGCTGTGTCGGGGTGGACGAGTCGCCACCAGTGCCGCCTTCACGCCACGGCCGCACGGTGGCTCGCGTGCCGACGTACAACGCCCCGGTCCCGGTCGGGCCAAAAAGCGACTTGTGGCCGGGGAACGCGAGCAGGTCGATGCATGTAGCCTGCACATCGATCGGGATCACGCCAGCAGTTTGGGCCGCATCCACCAGGAAGAGCGCATCACGACCGCGAACCAATTTCCCGATCTCGGCAATAGGTTGCACGGTGCCGAGCACGTTGCTCCCGTGAGTGATCGCAACCAGTCGCGTCTTCGGAGTGAACGCAGCCTGGATCGCAGCGGGATCAACCGTTCCACCGCCATCGGCCGCGATCCGCGTCAGCGTGATGCGGCCGGATTCCGCCATCGCGACGAGTGGCCGCGAGACGCTGTTGTGTTCGAGGTCGGTGGTGATGACGTGATCGCCGTCGTTCAGCACGCCCTTGAACGCCATGTTAAGGGCGTCGGTGCAGTTCAGCGTGAAGATCCAGCGATCGGGCCGCACGCCTCCGAAGAAGCGATTGAGGCGATGGCGAGCGTCGTCAAGCGTGTGTTCAGCCGCGAGCGCCATCTTGTGGCCAGCACGCCCAGGGTTCGCAAGGGTGTGCCGTGCGAAGTGGTCGAGCGCGGTGTACACGCCCTCGGGCTTCGGGAAACTCGTCGCTGCGTTATCGAGGTAGATCACGGGAGCAGTTCCTTCACCGAAATTCGACCGAGTTCCTTGCCGTCGATCACGACGGGCACTTCATCATCGGGTCCGTAGTTCGTTTGCTGCTTGTACGTCGGGTTCTTACCACCTCGCGGTTGCGTGTACACTTCCACACGGCGATCCACGAGATTCACAATCCAGTACACAGCGACCTTTGCCCCTGCGTACAGTTCGAGCTTAGTCGTCTGGTCTTCCTTGAGCGACGAGTCCGCAACCTCGACGAGGATGGCAACTTCCGATGGCTTGGGCTGGCGTCCCTTGTAGTTCGCCCGCGGCCCGACAGCGATGACGGCATCTGGTTCCGGCTCGCTGTCGAGTGTCGTGATTGGCTGTTGGATGCGAACCGTGGAATTCTGGGCAATCCGGACGAAGTATTCAGTAAGCGCGGTCACAGCATTATTGTGAGGCGGGTTGAGCGTCATTTTGGGTACGATCCAACCGTGAATGAGTTCAACCCGGTCGTTCTCCGTCAGCACTCCAATCTCGCCAAGCTTGTGGTACTCCTCGACCGTGAAACGACGCACGGGTAAAGGTGGAATCACAGCCGGTAATGCCACGGTCGGTTTCGGTGGTTTTGTCACGTGAGCGGCTGTCATCTGCGTCTCCGGTCAGTGGCCGACGTACTTCGCGTACAGGGTGCGGGCCTTGTCGGTTTCGCTCGTGCCCTTGATGATCGCGCGGCCGTCCGGGAACACCGTGAACTCATACGGGTCGCCGTTCTCGACCAGGCTGAACTTCAGCAGGAACTTGTTGTAGCTCACCGTGCCGGTTTGCTTGAGCACGCCGGCGAGGTACTCGAAGTCGAGCTTGGTGACTTCACGGTGCGAGACCTGCACGGCGTTGCGGCCGCATAGCGTCGTGGTTTGTGTGCCGTGAGCGCCGTCGAGCCACTCGAAGTTTCGCTGCGCACAGCACGGGCACTTCCCCTTGCGACCCGCGAGCGGTGCAACCTTCACACGGCGATTTGTGTTCTCCCACACGTTCATCACGAGCAGTTCGCGGTTCACGGCCGCCTTGTTCCCCGACAGCAACTTGATCGCTTCGGTGGCCTGATAGCTCGCGACGATGCTCACGATCGGAGCCAGCACGCCCGCCGTTTCGCACGTTCCCGTTTCGCCCGGTGCGGGTGCTGCCTCGAACACGCACCGCAAGCACGGCGTCTCCCCGGGAATGATCGTCATGGTCATTCCCTCGCTGCCGACCGCACCGCCGTAGACCCACGGCTTGTTGTGCTTGAACGCCACGTCGTTGATGAGGTAGCGAATCTCGAAGTTGTCGCTGCCGTCGAGGATGAGGTCGGCGTCCTTGCAGAACTCCTCGATGTTGGTGCGGTTGATGTCCGCGACGATCGGCTCAACCGTGACCGACGAGTTGATCTGTCGCAGTTTGATCGCGGCCGCCTCGGCCTTCGGCATGTTGTTGGCGACATCGGACTCGTCGAACAGCACCTGCCGCTGCAAGTTCGACGGTTCCACGAAGTCGCGGTCGATGACCCTGACGAAGCCAACGCCCGCACGGACAAGCGTGTTGGCGAGAACCGTTCCGAGGGCACCGCAACCGCACAGCGTGACGCGGCTGGCGAGCAGTTTTTCCTGGCCGACTTTGCCGATGCCAGGGTGCCGCATCTGGCGGGAGTATCGTTCGAGCGGGTTGGTGTCTGTCATGTTACGCCGTGAAATTGTTTAGCCGCGACCCCAAGGGAGCGCGCTCCCTTGGGGTCGCGGCTAAACGAGGAATTCAACCAGTTATTCCGTTGTCTTTGAGAAAGTCTTGCAGGAAACGGACCTGCTGTTTGGGCCACTTCTCGGCCTTGGCGAAGCCCGCGAGTGTGGCCATGTCTTCGCGCATCCGACGGAGGACTTCGCCCTCTGCACGCTGGAGGTAGCCGACGAGGTAGTTCATCGCCTCTTCCGCGACCGCCGAGTTCAGCACGGCTGCGTCGGAGCCTTCCAGGAAGACGTAGGCGTGCAGCACCGCGAGCAGCAGCGGATGAACGCCCAACTCCTCGGGGATCAACGGGAACACCGCTGCCCCGTCGGGCGTTTCTTCAGTCGGCGGTGCGTCATCGTCGTCGTCGGACATGGTTCACCCGCCTGCAACAGCGGGGATGAGCGCAACGACCACGCCATCGGTCAACGCGGTGTCCATCTCGTCGAGGTAGCGGATGTCTTCGTTGTTGACGAACACGTTAATGTACGGCCGGATCGCGCCGTTCGCGAACAGCTTCGGCTCCAACGCCGGGTGCTGCTTCACCAGATCGGCCAGCGCCGCACCCACGGTTGCGCCGGTCACGGTCACTTCGGTGTTGCCGCCGGCTTGCTCACGCAACGGGCCAGGAATCTCAACCTTGATCGCCATAGTTAGTTTCGAGTTTCGAGTTTAACGTTTCGAGTTACAACGCGGTTTCGTGCCTCGCTTCGCTGCTCCGAGTCTGTCTTCAACTCGAAACCTTGAACGCGAAACTCGAAACTACACCAGTGCCGGTTCGCCCGCCTTCAGCCCTGCCAGGTCTTCGAATGCGGCCAGGGTCGGGGCGATGGTCGCGGGTTGTTCCAGTGCGTCGAACACCGCGTCCTGCGTCTTCAGGCCGTTGCCCGTGATGCAGATCACGATCTCTTCGTCGCGCGGAATGCGGCCGGCCTCGATCAGTTTACGCGCCGCGGCCAGCGTTGCGCCACCGGCGGTTTCCGCGAACACGCCTTCGGTCTTCGCCAGCAGGATCATGTTCTCGACGATCTCGGCGTCGGTCACGTCCTCGGCCCAACCGCCCGAGTCCTTGATGAGCTTGGCCGCGAAGTAGCCGTCGGCCGGGTCGCCGATCGCGAGGCTCTTGCAGATCGTGTTCGGCTTCCGCACCGGCTTGTGGCGCTCACGACCGCTCTTCACGCAGTCCGCAATCGGGTTGCACCCGGCAGCCTGTGCTCCGTACATCTTCGTCGTGACGGGCGTGTCCACGAGGCCGACGTTGTGCAGTTCCGTGAACGCCTTGTGAATCTTGCCGATCAGAGCGCCTCCGGCCATCGGGCAGACGACGTGCTGCGGGAAGCGCCAGCCGAGTTCTTCCGCGATCTCGAAGCCCATCGTCTTCGAGCCTTCCGCGTAGAACGGTCGCAGGTTCACGTTCACGAAGCCCCAGCCGTACTTCATCGCGATCTGGGTGCAGACGCGGTTCACTTCGTCGTAGGTTCCGCTGAGCTTGATGACCTTCGCGCCGTACACGGCAGTGCCGAGGATCTTCACCCGTTCGAGGTCGGCGGGCACAAGGATGAATGTCTCCAACCCCGCGCTGGCGGCCTGTGCAGCGACGCTGTTCGCGAGATTACCCGTGCTGGCACAACCGACGGTTCGCATGCCGAACTCGCGAGCCTTGCTGAGCGCCACGGACACCACGCGGTCCTTGAACGAGAGGGTGGGGAAGTTCACCGCGTCGTTCTTGATCCACAGTCGCTCGACGCCGATCGCATCCGCGAGCCGGTCGGCGCGAATGAGCGGGGTGCCGCCGACGTGCTCGCCAACGGTGGGTTCACCATCGAGGGGGAGCAACTCGCGGTATCGCCACATGTTCCAGGGGCGTTTTTCGAGCTTGGCACGGGTGAGAACGGGGGCGATGCGGGCGTAGTCGTAGCTGACTTCAAGCGGGCCGAAGTCATCCACGCAGAAGTTGATGGCGGACTTGGGGTAGACCTTACCGCAAACGCGGCACTTCATTCCGGTCGAAAAATCGCTACTCGCCACGGTTCACTCCCAGTACGGGCGCAAGAGGATTGCGCCACGGATATTGGGGTGAGTCTTGTTCCAGGAAAGGCCGCCGGGGAACCCGGTGGGTGCGGTGAGATAAGAGGAATCGGCGGGAGTTACCCCCCACACGAGATCTTATCTTCCCCGGCCATACCTGCTCCAGTTGGAACAAGGCGTTTGCCGGGCAGGAGTTAGCACCTGCGAAGGAATTTTGCGATTGCCGATTTATGATTTGCGACTGATTAGAAGGCGTTTGATTTCCTGTCTTTTCAATCATCAATCATCAATCATCAATCGAAAATTCCCTCCGGTTGCTGTGGCGTCGTCGGGCCTGGCCCCTCAGCCACTCTGGATAAGATACTCACCAGTTCAAGTTGTCAGATTCCATACGGCATGGCCGCATGGAGTTGGGAGAAGGATAGGAGAGAAACTGACCACCGGCAACGGGAATGTCGGAAAATCACAGTCCAACCAAGCCCACAGATAGCAATCTGTGGGCTTGGTTCACTCAATCCGTGGCCCCGAGTTCGTCGATGGCCTCGGCGGCGGTGTCGTACAGCGCCCACAGCGTGTCGAGGGCCGTTGTGCGGAGGAGTTCGCGAATCTGCTTGTTCACGCCCGCCAGCACCAGTTCGCTCCCGCGTTGCTTCGCCATCAGATGGCAACGAAGCAGGAACGTGATGAACGCCGAGCCGAAGTAGTTCACGCCCGACAGATCCACGATGATCTGGTTCGGCGGGTTCTCCTTCAACGGGGCCAGCACCATTTGCGCAGCAGGTTGCAGGAGCGTTTCAGGTAAGTGTTCGATTTGCGGCGACGGGATAATCACAGCGATGTCGCCGTGCCGCCGGACCTGGAAAAATTCCTTGGTCAGGTCCGCGTCGGTGGTCATTGCTGAACCTTTCGTGATGGTCGGAACGAGTCGCGGGCGAATCGTCTCTCAAAGCCTAGCCGTGTGCATGTGTCGAATCAAGCGTCCGCTTGTTGAAGATGGCAATCCTGCCCGGGATGGAACCCTTTCGCCCAAGTGCCTATCTATTTGTTGTGCGGGATGGTGGATTCGGGGAAACCGAAGAAACCGACTTTACCGGTCTGGCACCAAGACGCCTTCCCCGGTATCACCATCTCGACTACCTTGAAGTAACCCAGGTCGCGGGCTTGGGCGTTGGCGACTCCCTGTGGTGACGAGCGATCTCCGCTTTACATCATTCCTGAACTGTGAAAAGGGACGAACGATGGCAAACCCAGCACCGGTCCAGCCTGATGAAGAAGTGACGCCGAAGAAGGCAAAGGCCGAGCAACTGGCAGCCGCAGTGTGCGTTTCCGTGATTAGCAACCTTGGGCGACCGCGGAACCTGTTCAAGGTCGCGGCCATTCGGCTCTGGGAAAATCGCTACCGCGTGAACGTGCAGACGGGTTCCGACGCTGTCTCAATCCAGATTGCGCACAGCTTCTTTGTGTCCGCGGACGACAAGGGGAACATTGTCGAATCGATCCCCCCGATCTCGAAGCTTTATTGACTTGCCGAGATCGGTGGGCCGACTTCTCCCCGGCTCCACCGACCGTGCTTCGCTCTCTCCCCTCTCCAGTCGCTGACGCTCCTGGCTCGCCAGACGAACCACGCCAGACGACTCACGTTTCCGTTGCCGCCACCACCGCGGGCTTCCGCGAGACCACATAGAACAGCAGCATGTTGCGGCCGTAGCTGCGGATGTCCCACGCTTCGCGGTCCGGAAGTTTGTCGAGCGGGAAGCCGTCTTCGGCCTGGATCGTCAGCACCGATTCGTCGGGTGCTTTCTCCAGCAGTGTGTTCATGAGCTTCAGGAACTCGTCGGCTTTCGCACTCAGATCCGGGAACGGCGGGCTGAGGAACAGGTTCACCGCGTCCTTCCCTGGAGGAATCCAGCGCTCGGCCCAGCGGTACACGTCGGCCTTCAGCACCTGCACCTTGTCGGCAACGCCGAACTGGTAGGCATACTTCTGGATGTCGGCGACCTGCCGGGCATCGTTCTCGATGAGCCGGGCGGACGTGGCTCCACGGCTGACTGCTTCGAGGCCTACGACTCCGGTGCCTGCGAACACGTCGTAAAAGACGCGGTCAGGCACGGCGTTCCCGAGGATGCTAAACAGCGCCTCGCGGACCATTTGCGGCGTGGGCCGCATTCCCTCGTGAACAACCACCGTGAGCCTGCGCCCGCGAAGAGTTCCGGCAACGATTCGAACTTGTGTTTTCTCAAACATGGCAGACCGACACCCCTCCGGGCGAGAAAGTTCACCGAAACAAGCAAGAAAGAGAAGAGAGTTATCCGCAGATTACGCAGATGGACACAGATTAAAGACAGAGAGGAGAGGGTGTTCAAACCCTCCATTGTCTTGGTCTGGGTCTGTCTCTCTTGGTTTTGAAATCTGTGTCTATCTGTGTAATCTGCGGATAACTCTCTTCGTGTCTCTCCTACACCTCGTCGTCGGGTTCGTCGGCGGCGGGATGGTGCTTCTTGATCATCTTACGAACCGTGGCACGCGCAAGCCCTAACCATCTTGCAGCCACGAGACGATTCTCGTCGAGTTGCCGCAGCACTTCATCGAGCAACGCGGGCTCAACTGTGTCGAGAAGTTGCTGGTGCAACTCGCTCGGCTCGCCCTCGCTCTTGCCGGTCCGTTCTCGCACCCACTCGACCACCAGCGATCGCAACCGCTCCGCGATCCCCGCTGGTCCCGACGCCGACGCGGGCTCCGGGAAGTGCTGGGGTTGCAGTGGTCCGCCGCGAGCCTCGATCGCCGCGTGTTCGAGAGCATTCCGGAGTTCCCGCACGTTTCCGGGCCACGGTCGCGACTTGAGGAACGCTCGCGTGTCGGCCGGCAACACTTCCGCGGGGTTCGCGACGCCGAACTTCCGCAGGAAGTGTTCCGCCAGTGCGGGGATGTCGTCCACACGGTCCCGCAGTGGCGGCAAGTGAATCGGGTAGACGTTCAGGCGGTAGAAGAGGTCGTGGCGGAAACTGCCTTCACGCACTGCGGAGGAAAGGTCGGCGTGCGTCGCGGACACGATCCGCACGTTCACGGTCTGGGCTTCGCCGCCGCCGACGGGGATGACTTCCTGGCGTTCCAGCACGCGGAGCAACTTCGCCTGCACGGTCAGTGGGATGTCGGCGAGTTCATCCAGGAAGACGGTTCCGCCATCCGCGAGCGTGAGAAGTCCATCGCGGGCCTTGTCGGCACCCGTGTACGCTCCCTTGGTGTGACCGAAGAGTTCGCTCTCGACGAGGTTGGGGTTCAGTGCCGCGACGTGAACCGGCAGGAACGCCTTACTTCGCCGCGTGCTGTGAGCGTGGACGGCCCGTGCAACGAGTTCCTTCCCGGTCCCCGATTCACCGGTGATGAGCACACACGCATTGGTCGGGGCGACGAGTGCGATTCGCTTGAACACCGCCTGCATCGCCGGGCTACTCCCGATGATCGCGTCCGGCGACAGGTCGATGTCGTCGCTAGCTCCGGTCGCTGACGCTCCCGGCTCGCCCTGAGCGCGTGTGATGGCCCGTTTCGCGCCGTCGATGGCCTGTGCAAGCTCAAACGGCTTCGCAAGGTAATCGAACGCCCCGCCCTCGACCGCCTTCACGGCCGTGTTCAGGTTGCCGTGTGCCGTCATGACGACGACCGCCGCAGCGGGCGCGATCTTGCGCAGTTCGTTGAGCGCCGTGAGCCCGTCCATGCCGGGGAGTCGCACGTCGAGGAACACGACATCGGGGGCGAGTTTACGAGCCTGTGTGAGCCCGTCTTCGGCCGTGGCCGCAACGCCCACGCGATACTTCTCACGCTCGAACGCCCGCCGCAACGCCCACGCAATCGGCTCTTCGTCGTCGATAATCAGAATGCTTGGCATGGGGTCAGCTTATCCGAGTTACCACTTCGGTTGAACCGTGACTTTCGCGAATCGAGCCTCCAGACGTTTCTGAATTTGAACAATAAAGCTGGAAGGCGACGGCGCTCCATGCATGGGGATGTCGGTCATTTGGGCTATCGCAGTCTCTTCGTCATAAACTCCCAACCGCACATCCTGAAGTCTTGGATACATGCCAGGCTTCAACATCACATCGATCTCACCAGTTGAAAGTATGCCACCAGTCAAATCGAGGACTTGAAGGTTACATAACAGCGGGGAGTCGATCAGCGTCCAGAGCCCGTCATCGTCATACCATCTGGCCACTTTGAGATGTCGGATCCGAGTCAGGCGAGCGAGTTCTGCCACGCTGTATTCTGCTTGATCCGGGATGAGGTTCGTGACTGGAAATGGCAACCACGGCCAACAGGTGCGGCTGTAGGTTACAAGTTGACTGAACGAGAGGGGGTACGAATCGCGAAGAAAACCACGATGGAAATGAACTGCATCGAGTTCAATCTGTCCGTGGAGATTATATAGTCCCAAACCTGGCCAGTAGTCCACTGTTGCAGGCCACCACTCATCTGCCAAACGATTCCAGACTCGGCCGATCTTCTCCCACAAGTCGTTTGCCTCGTCGCTCCACACCTTGTAGTGGGCCACAGCACATTGCAGCCGGATAAACTGCGCGTAGTTCTCCTGGTCGTGTTCCTGGAGCCAGTCGGCGTAGACCAGGCGCGGCGTGTCGTCGTCGGGGTTGTCGAAGATCGCGTCGAGCAGGGCGTCGGCTTCGTTCATGCGGGCGGCCTCGCGAATTGCCTCGATCGTACCGCAACCGGTGAGGCTGCGCCCAGGTTTCGTTGAGCGTCCATGTCCGAGCCCGAGCGCCAAGCGAGGTACAGCTCATCCTCGCTTGGCGCTCGGGCTCGGACATGGACGCTGCGCCTCGCTTGGCGCTCGGGCTCGGGCTTGATTGCTCACCAAACTTTGCTGGAACGCCCGGAACTCCGCCCGCAACTCTCGCAAGCCGGTACAATAACCTCTGTCACCCTCCGGAGTCTCCATGCCGTTCAAGAATCTCGGCCTGCATCCACTGCTCATCAAGGCCATCCGCGAACTCGAATACACCGAGCCCACCCCCGTGCAAGCGGGCGCGATTCCTCCCATCCTCGAGGGCCGCGACCTGCTCGCCACCGCACAAACCGGCACGGGCAAAACGGCCGCGTTCCTGCTCCCGATTTTGCACCGCCTCATCGACCAGCCACGCGGGTTCAGCCGGGCCATCATCGTGTCGCCCACACGCGAACTCGCCGAGCAAATCGAGGAAGGCTGCCGAAAGCTCGGCAAGCACACGTCGCTGCGATCCACGCTCATCGTCGGCGGGAAGCCGATCCAACCGCAGGAACGCACCCTGCGCACGGGGCCAGATGTCGTCGTCGCCACGCCCGGCCGGCTGCTCGACCACATGAACCACAACATGCGGTTCGACAAAGTCGTCACGCTCGTGCTCGACGAAGCCGACACGATGCTCGACATGGGCTTCCTGCCCGACATGAAGCGGATCATCACCAAGCTGCCGAACCTCCTGCAAACGCTGATGTTCTCCGCGACGATGCCGCCAGTCATCGCCAAACTGGCGAACGACATCCTCCACAAACCGGCGAGTGTGCAGATCGGCCGACGGACCGCAACCGCCGTGGGGATCACGCAAGCGGCGTACCCCGTGCCGACGCACCTGAAGACGTCGCTGCTGCGGCACCTGCTGCGGAACACGGAGATGCCGTCGGTGCTGGTGTTCGTGCGGACGAAGCACAACGCGAAGAAGCTCGCCAAGGTGCTGACCACCGACGGGTTCTCGGTCGCGGAACTGCACAGCAACCGCACCCCGGCCCAGCGAACCAAGGCGATGGAAGGGTTCCGCCGCGGGGCGTATCAGATCATGGTCGCCACGAACGTGGCTTCGCGCGGGCTGGACGTGGACCACATCACGCACGTCATCAGCCTGGATGTGCCGGACGTGCCCGAGGAGTACGTTCACCGCATCGGGCGAACGGGACGAGCCGGAGCCGAGGGCGATGCCTTCATTCTCGTGGCCCGCGAAGAGGAACAATCGCTCAGCCGCATCGAACGGCAAATCGGTCAGCGACTGCCCCGCGTCACGCTGCCGGAGTTCGATTACAACTCACCGGCTCCAAAGCCAGCCGCGGACGCAGGCCAGCGCCGACCACAAGGCGGCGGTGGTGGTCGGCAGGGTGGCGGCGGTGGAGCACGCTCCGGGCCACCGAGATCGTCCGGGGGGAGTGGCGGGGGCGGCGGTCGCCCGAACCCGAACCGACCCGGCAAACGCGGGCCGGTGTAAGTCGGTCGATTCTACAAGCCCGCAACGCAAGCAAGGGGAGCACGTTCTCCCCTTGCTTGCGCTGCGGGCTTGTCAGCAAGTCACGCACTGAAGATCACTCGTTCGCCGTACTTCTTTCGCAACTCGTGCCGCATCTCGATGCCGAGTTGTTCGCCGTCCAGCACCAGTGCCGTGAGGTCGGGCGGCATCTCCGCGTCCAGCAGGTTCCGAATTCCAAACGGCGAGATCACGTTGCCGCGAAGGTCGAGTTCCACCAACTTCATCCAGAACTTCGCACGGGCCAGGCGGCGTGCACCCTTGTCGCCGATGCGGCACCCGTGCAAATTGAGCGACCGCAACCCCGCCAGCGCTCGCGACGAAGCCAGCACCCGTGCCGCTCGCGGGGCCAGGTTGTTCCGACTCAGGTCGAGCCGTCGCAAGCCGAAGAGGTTCTCGGAGCGTGCCAGGATTTCCAGCCCATCGGCCTGCCCGCCCGCGGACGACATCCGCAACGATCGCAGCGACGCCGGCAACGAACCCGCCAGCACCCGCGTGCCGTCGTTCCCGAATGGTTCATCGGCGAAGCTCAACTCCTCGAGGTTCGCCATCGTGGGGCCGTCGCACAGTCGGCGAATCTGGTCAGTGGTGAGCCCCATCACCGAGAACGAGAGCCGCTCCAGCCCCGACCCCGTGTGCAGCGCGTCGATCAAGTCCGTGAGTGACTCGTAGCCCACGTGAAAGTGCAGCCCGCGAACAACCTTCCCCAGTGGCGATTGCAACAACTCCTCAAGCACGACCGGCATCCCGGCTCCGCCCGCCCGTTCGAAATGAATGTCGGTCACGCCCAGCGCCGCGGGCGTGTCGCGCAACACACGCATCGGCTCGATGGGGCTGGAGACGAAGTGCAGCTTGCGTAACGCCGGCACGATGGCCGACGCCGCGAACCGCAACCAGTCGTCGTGTGAAGCCGCGTGGAAGTGGATCTCACCGACGGGAGCCCGGCCGAGAATGCGTGGCTCGATCTGGTCCCACACGGCGGGCGTGCCGAGGTTCAACCGCCAGCCCAGGCCTCTCTGGAATGGCTCGTGTGGCCACGATGCGTGGAAGCCATCGAGTGGGGGCAGGGAATTGCGGAACGGCTTCCCGGTGAACCAGTCGGGCTTCCGCCACCGGCACATTACGGCGAACGGCTCCCACGGCGGCGTGCGTGCGTATTCGACCTGTGCACGGATGAACGCGGCTCGCTCGGGCTGGTCGTGTTCCTCCAGCCAGTCGGCGAACACGAGGCGTGGCGTGTCCTCGTCCGGGTTAGCACAGATGGCGGCGAGTAGTGCGTCGTGATCCGACATGCGTTTGGTTTAGTGCGCCGGGGTATGGATTTGTTGCTACAATTGGGATTAACGATTCCAATTACAATTAGCATCGGGGCCGCGTATGGAACTTCACCAACTCCGGTACTTCGTTGCGGTGGCCGAAACGGGGAGCTTCACCCGGGCCGCCGAGCGTGAAGGCGTGACCCAGCCGACTCTCAGCGAGCAGATCCTACGCCTGGAAAGCAAGGGGAAGGGAATCGGCCGCCAGTTATTCGACCGCCTTGGCCGCAAGGTCGTGCTCACAGACGCCGGGAACGTGTTGCTCACTCATGCGCAATCGATCCTGGCTGCGATGGGCGAAGCGGAACGTGCCGTGCGCGATTCCAGCGAGGGCGGGCGATTGCGGGTCGGAGCCATCCCGACCGTCGCGCCGTTCCTGCTCCCACGTGCGGTCACGCGGTTTCATAAGGCGCACCCGGAGGTGAAACTCCAGCTCAAGGAAGACCTCACGGAACGCCTGCTGGCCGACCTGCTTTCGGGCGAGCTGGACATCGGCCTGATGGCGTTGCCGATCCGCGACGAGCGATTGCACGTCGAGAAGCTGTTCACCGAGCCCCTCGTGATGGCGTTGCCGCCGAAGCACCCACTCGCGGCCAAGGCCGAGGTGAAACTGGGCGATGTCGTGGACGAGCCTTTCATCCTGCTCGACGACGTGCATTGCTTCGGCGATCAAGTGTTGAGCTTCTGCCATCGCGGCGGACTGGAGCCGCGGGTGGTTTGCCAGGGCGAACAGATCGTGACATTGCTGGCGATGGTCGCGGCGAATCAGGGCGTGTCGGTGGTTCCCGAGATGGCCGCCGTCGCGGACGTGGCGAAGAGTTGCGTGTATCGCCCGCTCGGCAAGCCGGTCCCCACGCGAACGCTGTGCGCCGTGTGGCACAAGCAACGGTTCCGCCCCGCGTCGCTGCGGGCCTTCGTGGATGTGGTTCAGAAAAATGGTTAGTGGTGACCCCACCGGGGTCACTGTGGGCGGCAGCCCCGCTGGGGCTGCCGCTAAACACTGGGCAGCGCGAATCGCCGCAGGAACTTCACGCCGTTAGTCACGTCGGCGAGTTTGTTCTCGCCCTGGTCGCGTTCCACCACCAGGAAGCCCTGATATTCCAGGATGTTGAGCGTGGCCGTGAACGCCATCCAGTCGATGTCGCCGGCCCCCAGCGGCACCTCCTGCAACCCCCGGCTCAGGCTCGCGCTGCGGGCATCCCGTGCGTGAATGTGCGCGAGATACGACTTCAGGGAATGCAACCCAGCAAGCGGATCGTGCCCGTGGAGCAGCATGTTCGCGGGGTCGTAGGTCACCTTCAGGGTGCCGATGTCGTAGCCGTCGAGGTACTGCTTCACCTTGTCGGCCGCGTCGAACCCGATCTCCATTGCCAGCACCACACCCAGGCGGTCGGCGTACTCGCTGAGCACGGTCAGCGATTCCTTCATGGTCGTGGCGCGACCCGTGGTCGCATCCTCGGGAATCTTCGGGCACGGCACAACGATTCGCTTTGTGCCGAGATCGGCGGCGAGTTGCATCACCTTGCGAACGTGGTCGAGCCGTTGTTGCAGTTTCTCAGCCGTGTCGAGCCCGTTGCGCAGCGGCACGTTCAACGCCGCGAGTTCCTGGCTGAACGACAGCAGCAGATTGCGGAACGCTCGCCGACCCGTTTCGCCGAGGGCATCTGGCGCGAGTTCGCCGACAGCATCGACCTGAATGCCCGCCGCCGACATGCGTGCCGCCTGCGTGATGGCTTGCCGCAACGGCAACCCGGTGGATTCGACAACGATACCGATACGGAGTGGTGTCATGAGATCGCAAAGCAGAATGAAGACAGAAGAAGATTAACCACAGAGTCACAGAGAGCACAGAGAGAAGACAAAAGGCAGAGAGGAAGATTTGTCTGAAACCCAGAATTCTCTCGGTGTTTGATTTCTCTCTGTGCTCTCTGTGACTCTGTGGTTAATCCTCTTCATCAGTGTTCGATCACTTCTGATTCTACACGGGCCGGTGCAAGGAAGTACGAGAAGGGCTTCACCACACTGCGAAACGCTGCCGTGGCGAGGTGAACTGTGCCCCATCGCGGGCTGCGTTGCCGCATGGCACTGCGATACTCCGCGACCGAGACGCCCCGCATGAGGTACACCCGTTCGCGGAATGCGAACAGATCCGGAGTTGCCTCCGGCAACTCAACACACGGCAGGATGTGGTACACGAACGCGAGCACGCCCCGGAACCCCGGCCCGAACCGTGACGCCCAGCGCTCAAGACCAGTAATGTCTTCGCGAGTGGACCAGTTTTGCCACACCATCCGCGGGTGCTCGGCAGTCCCACCGGGGAACTTGCGACCTTTCACATCCACGACGAGCCTGGCATCGTGCGGCCCGACCACAAGAAAGTCCGGCGACTTGATCGATTCTTCGTCGAGATACGACCGCCGCGCTTCATCGACCGCGACCACAGCAACGCCGAGCGTTCGCAAGAACGCCTCAAACGCCGCCTCGTAGTGGTTGTCGCGGTTCATGGTACATGAAGCCCACGGATAGCTATCCGTGGGCTTGAGGGTTATTACATCAACAATTTCACCCGTGCCGCCAGTTCGGCCTCCGTTACGGTCACTTCCTCGCGCTTGGCCAAGTCTTTCACCTTCCAGACGCCTTGCTCGAATTCGGTGGAGCCGGCGATCACGACGAGCTTGAAGCCGCGTTTCTCGGCGTAAGCGAACTGCTGGCCCACCTTCTTCGCCTCGGGGTAGACCTCCACGTTTACGCCGGCCGCACGCAGCACGCTCGCGATGCGCTGGTAGTCGCCCATCCGGGCGGCGTCGAAGCAGACCACCAGCACCTCGGCGGGCGTTGTCTGGCCGGTGAGCAGTGGGTGTTTGATCTCCTCCATCGCGGCAATGAGACGATCCACGCCGAGCGACGCGCCGACGCCCGGAAGCACCTGCTTCGTGTACTTGCTTGCGAGGTTGTCGTAGCGGCCACCGCTGCACACGGAGCCGATGCCGGGAAGGTCCGTCAGGAAGGTTTCGTAAATGGTGCCGGTGTAGTAGTCGAGGCCGCGGCAAATGCTCAGGTCGATCTTGATGCGGCCCTCGGGAACGCCCACGGTCTTCGCCACCGCGAGCAGTTCCCGCAACCGCTTGATCCCCTCGGCGGCCTTCTCGTTCGGTGATGCCGCGAAGAAAGCTTCCACCTTGTCGAGCACTTCGGAGTTCGGGCCGGTCGTCTCGGCGAGGTCGAGCACGGCCCCAGCCTGTTCCGCCGACACCGCCGCTTCCTTCACCATCTCCTCGGCTACCTTGTCGCGGCCGATCTTCGGGAGCTTGTCGAGCGACCGCAGTAGCGGCACGGCCTTGTCCGCGAGTCCCTTCAGTTCCAGCAGGCCGTTCAGCAGCAGACGGTTGTTGATGCGGATCTCGAACTTGTCGAAGCCGATGGCCGTGAACAGGTCGTTGATGACGAGCGCCGTTTCGATGTCCGAGGCGTTCGATGTGGTGCCGATGGTGTCGAAGTCGCACTGCCAGAACTCGCGGTAGCGACCCTGCCCCGGGCGTTCGCCACGCCAAACCGGACCCATCGCGTATCGCTTGAACGGCGTGCCGAGTTGGTTGATGTACTGTGCCGAGAAGCGGGCGAACGGCACCGTCAGGTCGAAGCGTAGCCCCATCTCGGCCTTGTCGCCGCGAGCGCTCAGAACGCGATACACGAGCTTGTCGGATTCGTCGCCGCCCTTGCCGAGCAGCACGTCGAGCGATTCGCACGCGGGGGTGTCGATCGGGGTGAAGCCGTAGGAACGGTAGACGCGCCGGGCGGTGTCGAGAACCTTCTCGCGGGCGAGCATCACATCGGGCAGGTAATCGCGGAATCCGGACAGCGTTCGCGGCGTAATCAACTTCAGCTCCTTCGTCGCGTCGAAAGTCATAAAGTCGAAAGTCGTAAAGTCGAAGACAAACGCTGACTTTACGACTTTCGACTTTATGACTTTACGACTCAACATCACGACATGTTCCGTTTGCGGGCGCTCACACGCTCCAGGAACCGCTTCTCGTCGTCGGTCAGCGATGCCTTGCCGTTCGCGGCAATCTTCGCGAGCAATTGATCCATCCGTTCCTCTTCCTGCGCCCGCTCCTCGATCTCCCGCTGAAGTTTTCGGCTTCGTCTCGCCTGTCGCCAGCGCGTGAACCAGCCCACTTTCTTCGGCCGACGCGGCGGTTCGTCGTCCTTCTCCAGGCTCGTGTACCCCGCAGAGAAGTCGTAGCCGAACGGACCGTCGTCCATCTCCAGTCGCTGCAACGCCATCGACGACTCGTAGAGCATGAACAGCGCCAGACCCATGAACAGCGCCTCGTTCACCGCGATCGAGACCACCAGGAAGATAACCGCGACGACGTAGCCCGTGTTCGCGGCAACCGTCACGCCACGGCGATAGTCGCTTCGTGCCCAGATGAACGACTGAAACATCCGGCCGCCGTCGAGCGGATACGCCGGGATCAGGTTGAACAGGAACAGGAACCAACTGAACCAGAACGTGCGGTTGAGCCAGGTTGCCCAGCTCGGGGCCAGTGCCCGCTCTCCGCCCAGCATGATCGCGTCTTGTTCAGCCGTCTCGGGCTTGAAAACGTACTTCTCCCGCGGCCCGCCGTCCCTCATTCGCTTGTCGATCAGTTCTTGCTGTGGAATCGGTTCCGCCGTCCCCGGTTTGTACAGCTTCAGACCGTATTCCGCCGTGTAATTGCGGTGATCGCTGAAGTTGTACATCTCACTGACATACGGATTGGACAGCGGGTTCATGTTCGGGACGAAACTGCCGATTGCCAGCCCGATGGCGCAGATCGCACAGATCACCACGTTCACGGCAGGCCCGGCAGCGGTGGCGATGAAGTTCGCGCGAGGTGTGTGGGGAACGTCGACGTAGGCGAGGCCGCCGAGGGGCCACATCAGGATTTCCTTCGCGTCGCCGTCAACGTAGCGTGCCCCGAAGCAGTGCCCGAACTCGTGCATCACGATGACGACGAACGGGATAAACACCGTGAACAGCAGCACATCCGGCCACCACAGCGGGTTGTCTTTGCCGCCGATTTGCCGGAGGAATAGCCCCAACGCCACGATGATGAACAAGAGGTGGACCTTGACCGGGATCCCAAAGGCCCGGAAGACCGTCACCGACCAATTCATCGGATCACGCATCGGAAACTCATCGCAGCGCGGCCGACGGTTTATCGTCCGCTGCGATTCATCCTACTCTGATGGGCGGAATGTCGCAATTCCGCGCCCCGCGGTGGGAGTGAATACAGAGGCAGTTGTAACCACAGAGTCACAGAGACACAGAGAAGACAGGAGAGAAGAGTGTTTTGAAGAAATGCCTTTTCTCCTGTCTTCTCTGTGTCTCTGTGACTCTGTGGTTAATTGCGTCTTACGGCCTCAGTGTCACGCGGCGCCGATCATCGTGCGGAACTCGTCCTCGTTTATGATCTTCACGCCGAGTTCCTTCGCCTTGTCGAGTTTGCTACCAGCCTTTTCCCCGGCCAGTACGTAGTCGGTTTTCTTGCTCACGCTCCCCGACGCCTTGCCGCCCGCGTCCTTAATCGCCTGTTCGATGGTGATGCGGTCGTAGTTCACCAGCGTTCCCGTGACCACGACGGTCTTGCCTGCCAGTGGCAACCCGCCAGCGGGAGCGGCTTTCTTATCGTGCGAAGTCTTGATGCCGAGTTCCTTCAGGTCGGCGACGATCTTTTTGCCGGCCTCGCTGTCGAAGTATTCGCGGATGAACTGTGCTCGTTTCGGCCCGAACCCTTTCACCTTGGCCAACTCCTCGGGCTTCGCGACGACGATGGTATCGAGCGTCGGGAAGGCTTCGACCAGCACTTCCGCCATCGCCTCGCCCACCATGTAGATCGTGAGCGCCGGGAGCAATCGGGCCAGGCCGCGTTCCTTGCTCGCGGCGATCCCGTCGAGCAGGTTTTGCGCGCTGAGGTCCGCGAACCCTTCCAGGCTGAGCAGTTGCTTCTTCGTGAGCCGGTAGAGGTCAGTGACCGCCTTCACCAGCCCGGAATCGACGAGTTGGATCGCGACTTCGGTGCCCAGCCCCTTGATATCCATGCGGGTGCGACGGGCGAACCCCTCAAGCCGCTTCGCCACTTGTGCCGGGCAGACGCCCGTGTTCGCACAGATGAAGTTGTAGCTGTTCGCGGTTTCTTCCTTCTCGACCGGCCCGCCGCACTTCGGGCACTTGTCCGGCCACACGATCACTTTCTCTTTGCCCGTACGGTCCGATTTGATGACCTCCACTACCTGCGGGATAATCTCGCCCTTCTTCTCGATGACGACCGTGTCGCCGATGCGAACGTCCATCTCGGCGACCCACGAAGCGTTGTGCATGCTGGCGTGCGTGATCGTGGAACCGCTCAGCGGCACGGGCGGATCGAACGTGGCGACAGGCGTGAGTTCGCCGAACTTGCCGAGGTGGAACACAACCGCACCGAGCTTCGTTGTCCCCTGTTCAGCCTCGAACTTGAACGCCTTCGCCCACTTCGGCACCTTCACGGTGTAGCCGATCTTCTCACGCTGAGCGAAGTCGTTCACCTTGATGACGATGCCATCGGTGTCGTAAGGGAGTTCCTTCCGCTTCGTGTCCCACTCCTGGCAGAACGCAATCACTTCATCCATTGACCGGCACAGTTTCGTGTGCGGGTTCACCGGGAAACCGAACTTCTTGAGTGTCTCGAACAATTCCGATTGCGACTTGATCGCGACGCCATCCGTTGCCCCGCTGCCGTAGGCGAAGAACGTCATCTTTCGTTTGGCGGCTTCCTTCGGGTCGAGCAGTTTCAGCGTGCCTGCGGTCAGGTTGCGGGGGTTCTTGTGCAACTCTTCCTTCTTGGCGGCTCGCTCCGCGTTGATGCGGGTGAATTCCGTGCGGGTCATGTACACTTCGCCGCGTGCCTCGAAAACCGCGGGCGGGGTGTCGGCGTCGAGTTTCAGCGGGATCGCGGAGATGGTCTTGATGTTGTGGGTCACGTCGTCGCCGATGTCGCCACTGCCGCGAGTCGCCGCCACCGCGAGTTTGCCGTTCTGGTAAGTAATCGACATGGAAACGCCGTCGATCTTCAGTTCCGCGACGTATTCGACGGCAACCTTTGCCCCGAGTCCCTTCCGAACGTCGGCGTCGAACTTCCGCAGGTCAGCCTCGTTGTAGCTGTTCTCGATGGACAGCATCGGCACCTTGTGCGTCACCTTCTCGAAGCCCGGGATCGGCTTGCCACCGACCCGCTGCGTGGGGCTCTCCGGCGTGACGAGTTCGGGGTGCGCCTTCTCAATGTCAGTGAGTTCTTGCAGCAGTTTGTCGAACTCGCGGTCGGAAATGACGGGGGCGGCATCGACGTAGTAAAGATGGTTGTGGTGGTCGAGTTCCTTGCGCAGTTCCGCAGCACGTTCGGCAGGAGATGCAGATTTAGGGGCGGATTTGGCCACGGAAGGATCCTCGTGAGAGTTTTCGCTGGGTTCGGTGCACGGATTTTGACGTGAAAAGCTGCCGGTAGCAAGCTTGGGAGGTGCGGAGATTCCGCGGAACTTGAAGAGAAGAGTTTGGTCGACGGAGACAGGTTTTTACCCTGAAAGGGTTGTATTCCACAGCCCAGGGTCGCCGCTTCGGCGCACCCTGGGTACCACGCGAACCAGAACCCGGCGTCCGTGCGAACCAGGGTGCGCCGAAGGTTTCCCAGGGTGCGCCGAAGGTTTCCCAGGGTGCGCCGAAGGTTTCCCAGGGTGCGCCGAAGGTTTCCCAGGGTGCGCCGAAGCGGCGACCCTGGGCTGTGGAATACAACCCCTTCGGGGTAAAAGCCAAGACTTGGCACAACTCGCTCGAATCGAACGCCGCTCGGCTCGCCAAAAGCCCTCAAAACCGAACATTGCGTACCCCACCCAAGTTGCGATTGCACAGTTTCGCAACAATATCTAGAATCGCCGCCCGCGGACGGATCCGCACACCCGGTATGTCCGGCGACAGAGAAGGAATCCGGCATGGCTCTGGCAGTCCCGCCCGGCGGCACACCACCGCCCACCGAACTTCGGTTGGCTGCCGCGCACACGATTGCGCTACCCGATTTGCCGCGCCGCCGCACGGCTCCGCCCGTTCCCGCCATTCGCGTCGTGATCGTCAACTTTTGCCAGTGGCGGAACACCGCCAGGCTCGTGAATCAACTCCGCCGTTCCATCGCCGTTCGCACCGGAAGTGCTGAAATCGTTGTGGTTGATAACCACTCCCCGTTCCATCCGGTGATTCGCAAACTCGAAAAGATGCAGGGCGTCACGATCCGCCGGTTTAGCCGCAATTTCGGCTTCGCACGTGCGGTGAACCGGGGCGTGAAAGACACAACCGAAACGGTCGCCACGCGGGGCAAACGCCGGCTGCGTCTCGAATCGGTGACCGAATCGAGCGAATGGGTGCTATTGCTGAACCCGGACGTGACCGTCGAGGACGGCTTTCTCGACGATGTATCAGCGACGATCAGCAAGCTGGCCGTGACCGACCCCTCGGTTGGCGTCGTCGGCTTCCGCCTCCGAAATCGCGACGGCAGCGATCAGGCATCGAGCGGGCCGTTTCCCACACTGGGCCGAACGCTCGCGGGTCTGTTTCTGCCTCGTTCACGCCGAAAATGCACCCACCGCCCCGAGCCCGTGCGGCAAGATGTGGACTGGGTCACAGGCGGTTGCCTCCTCGTTCATCGCGATTGCTTCAACCAACTCAGCGGCCTCGATGAATCGTACTTCCTCTACTACGAGGACGTGGATTTCTGCCGTCGTGCGACCGCAGCAGGGTGGAAGGTCTGGTTTGATCCGTCGCTAGAAGTCACGCATCACTGGCCGCTGCACGCCCGCCGTGTGCCGGCTCCGTTGCGATTGATGACCCGGCACGCACTGCTGACCTACGCGAAGAAACACTGGGCCGGGTGGCGTTCGCAGATGATGTCGGCAGTCGTCTGGACCGAGGCTGGACTCCGACAGACGTGGGCAGCCGCACGCGGCGATTGGGACGCGAGCCGTTGTTACGGCCAACTCCGCAAACTGGTGAGCGACGTCGCAACCGACCGCGACAAGGAAGCCCGCCGCCGCATTCGCTACGCCGCCGCATTCCTCGACCCCATCGCCGCGGAACAAGACGGACGCACGGCCTAAAGGATGAAGGGTGAAGGATGAAGGATGAATGCAAAACCCGGAAGCGATAAACAGCCTGGTTCTCTAAATTCATCCTTCATCCTTCATCCTTCATCCTTGTCCATTGTGATTCCTTCCCATCGCCGGGCTGATCTTCTTCGGCTCTGCCTCGCCAGCGTTCAACGATTTGCCCCACCGAACACGGAAGTGATCGTCGTTGATGACTGCTCGCGTGATGCCGTGGTGTCTTGCGCCGCGGCCGAGTTCGCCGGGGTGAAGGTGGTTCGTCGTGCGAAGGCGGGCGGGTTCTGTGTCGCCGCGAATGCCGGGATCGCGGTCGCGACCGCCCCCGTTGTCGAACTGCTGAACGACGATGCCGAAGCGACAGCGGGCTGGGCCGATGCTGCTCTGCGCTGGTTCGCTGACCCACGAATCGTTGCCGTCGCTCCACTCGTGTTGCAGAACGACCCGGGCCGCATCGCTCGCGGCTTGCCCCCGCTCATCGACACGGCTGGCGACGAATACGACATGGGGGGATTCGCCACGAAGAGGAGGGGGAGAGTGGGAGACACGGAGATGGGGAGACAAGAGCAGGGATTGTCTTTCTCCCACTCTCCGTGTCTCCCACTCTCCCCCTCTCTTCCCCTGCCGCAGTCGGTATCCACCAACCACGCTGGAACCGTCTGGGGTGCCTCTGCGGCCGCGGCGTTCTACCGCCGTGATGCGATCATCGAAGCGGGCGGCTTCCCCGAGCACTTCAAGGCGTACTTCGAGGATGTCGATCTGTCGTTCCGGTTGCGGCGACTCGGCGGCGAGGTGATGTACGATCCCGCGTCGGTGGTGTGGCACCGCGTGTCGAGCAGTTACGGGAAGCGACCCTCGCGGCGAACACTTGAACAACAATCGTGCAATGAGGAACGGGTGTTCTGGCGAAATGTGCGGGGGCTGGATCGCGCCCGCTGGTTGCCGCGACACACGGCCGTGCTGGGTGGCAAGGCCGTGAAAAGGCTACAGGAAGGCACACTGCTCCCGTGGTTGCTCGGCCGCGTTCGCGCCGCACTGACGTGATCGTTTAGCTGCGAACCCAACGGGTCCGCCTTCTGCGTTGCCAGGGCCGTTCCGTGTTTCACTGTGGCGAGGTGCTATTGAGCCACGTTGATTCCGGGTCAGGGGGACACCCCGTTTCCGGAATCATTTTGAGGTCCGGAATCGACCACACTCGTCCGGAAGAATCGATATCAGACTGTGTTCAAGAACTGGCGAATCTGGCAGTTGCGACCGAATTTCGAACAGGCAATAACACCGGAATCATTCGACCCAAGTCCGGAATCAAAACTCTTTCAGGCTGGGTGCTCCAGGACCCAAGTCACCACCATCTGAAACACGGAACGGCCCTGGTTGCGTTGCCCCGTTGGGGCAACCGCTACACCAAACGTCACTTCGCCGTGTCCACGCTGCGGGTCTCGCGAATCACGGTCACCTTGATCTCGCCGGGGTAGTCCAGTTGCTCCTCGATCGCCCTCGCGATCGAGCGGCACACGCGAATCGCGTCGGCGTCGCTGGTCTTGTGGGCGTTCGCGATCACTCGCAATTCGCGGCCAGCCTGGATGGCGTAGGCGTGTTCCACTTCCGGGAAGCCGCACGCGACTGCTTCCAGGTCTTCGAGGCGCTTGACGTACTTCTCAAGCGTCTCGCGGCGTGCTCCGGGGCGGCTCGCACTGATCGCGTCGGCCGCCGACACCAGCACCGTGTAAATGTTGTCGATGGTCACATCGTCGTGGTGCCCGACAATCGCGTGCAGCACTTCCTTGCTCGTCTCGCCGTATCGCTTCGCCAGTTCCGCGCCGACCTTCGGGTGTCCGCCTTCCATCTCGTGATCGGCGGCCTTGCCCACGTCGTGAAGCAACCCGCAGCGACGGGCCAACCCGGGGTTCAGGCCGAGTTCGCCGGCCATGAGCCCGCACAGGTGCGCGACCTCGACCGAGTGCGCCAGCACGTTCTGGCTGTAGCTCGTGCGGAACCGGAGCCGGCCGAGCAGGTAGACGAGTTTCTCGTGTGGCATCGCCACGTCCGCGTCGAGCACCGCTTGCTTCCCCAGTTCCGTGATGTGCTTCTCCATCTCGACTTGCGTTTCCGCGACGACTTCCTCGATCCGGCTGGGGTGAATCCGGCCATCCTGAATGAGCTTGGTGAGCGCGAGGCGTGCCGTCTCTCGACGCACGTTGTCGAACGCCGAGACGATGACGACGCCGGGCGTGTCGTCCACGATGACATCGACGCCTGTGGCTTTCTCGAAGGTGCGAATATTTCGACCTTCGCGGCCGATGATGCGGCCCTTCATGTCGTCGGACGGAATGTCCACGGTGCTGACGGTGGCGCTGGCGGTGAACTCCGCGGCCCATCGCTGAATGACGGTCGCGAGCACTTCCCGGCCCTTGGCCTCGGAGTGCTGTTTGAGTCGTTCCTCGTGCTGGCGGATCTTCGTTGCCAGTTCAGTTGATAGCTCGCGTTCCAGGCGATCGAGCAGCATCTTCTCGGCGGTGTCCCGCGAGAGGCCGGTGATCTCGTGGAGTTTTCGGGTTTCCTGTTCGATGACCTCATCGAGGTGTTTGGCTTTCTTCTCGAGCAACTCCCGGCGGTCCGCGACTTTCTCCTTGAGGCTTTCGACGTGCTTTTCCTTGCGGGCGAGTTCTTTCTGCTTCTGCTCGGCGGCGTCCTCACGTTTCTCGGCGCGGCGTTCCAGTTCGCGGATTTCCGCGCGTGCGGCTTCGATTTCGCGTGTCACTTCCTCACGGCGGCGGAAGGCCTCGTCGCGGGCTTTGAGTTCGGCCTCGCGGACAATTTGCTCGGCGTCTCGGCGGGATTGCTCGATCAACTCGTTCCCGCGGTTCACGGATTCACGGTTGTCCTCGGTCCGAAATGGGAGTTCTGGCGTGGGCTTGGGCATCGAACGGCGAACAACAAAGTACGTGCCGCCCATGCTCAGCAGGGCGGCGACGGCGATGAGTAGGCCCGCAACAAGCGGGTCGATCTGATCCATAAGAGGGCAACTCCTGACGGAGGCCCGTCGAAACTCGGGGCAGCGTGAGAACGGAGCCGCCAGCCGGGACGAACCCGGGGCGGTCGATGGTCATCCGCAGGCACAGGGTCAGCAAGACCCAGACAAGCCCGGGCACGAGTTCACACACGATCATCGTCGATATCACTCCCGCGGTGGTCGCGGGGCCGAGGTGTGACGGGCGATACGGTATCGGGAAAATAAACAGCCGCCATCCTGGCGGTCGGCCACGGGACGCCCGGACCGGTTAACCCGCAAGTAATCTCATCCGTGCATAGCGGGGCTTCGCCGTATTATGCCCGCCTCGGCGGTGCGCTGCAACGGAAACACCTAAGAGTATTCATTGCAGGGTGTGCCAGTTGATGGGGCGAACGGATTCGGTCTGACATTCTTTCTTCCGGACAGGTCTACGCTTCCAGAATGGTTCCACGGATGGGTGGGCAAATCGCCCGGAATCAATGAGAAGCACACATCCGATTGCATTCCAGCAAGTGTTCCCATTACGCCGGGACCAGATAGGTCCCGGTAATCCGGTCGTGCGGTGGTCGGTCGGGGAATCGCAGCGCAATCACGACATAGACCACCAGCAGTACCAGCGCGAGCAGCCACAAGGCGGCTGCGGCGTAGATCCGCTCGGGCTCGGGGTCTGGTACCTGAAGCCACGCCGACGCGAGCAGTAACCCCGCCACAGGGAACCACACGCACGCACGCAACCCACAGAGTCGGCGAGTCGCTGGCCGGCCGTCCGCACGAACCACGGAGATCCCCGACACGAACAGGGATACCCCGCCCCGCAAGATCATCGCCACGACGACAAACCCGAGCGGGATCACCACCAGTACCAACAGAATCGCGTCCCCCTCCGATCGCCACGGGCCGGGCAACCGGGCACGCGGTGTGCCGTCGCGGGCACCCGCCCACTGAATCGCGTCTCGCACTGGCACAGGGTAGCCGGCCTGCCGTTCGGCACCCTCTGGATCCTGCTTCTCGATTTGTTCCAGAACGAACCGCTGCGGCGTGAACAGCAACGGTCGGCGTGCCTCGGCCTCGGCCTGCTTTCGTTCGCGGTACTCGACCAACCGGTCAGCAAGCTTGGCGTGCTTCAGTGGTTCGATCAACTCCTCATGCGCAGCGAGTTTCTTCTTCTTGTCGGGGTCGGCGAGGGCCACGAGTGCGTGTTCGGCGTGCTCGGCCCGAACCTTCGCCACGAGCGTCAGGAACGGCGAGACCGCTGCCGTGAGTATGAACATCAACAGGAAAGGACCTGCCAGAACCACGGCCTGAATTCCGAGCTGACCGGCACGCACGGCGGCGGTCACTTCGGGGCGGTGGGCGTGTGTTTCGGCCAGCTCCCGCTGGAAATCCGCGAGCGTGGTGTATCCGCCATCGAGAAACAACTTGTCGAGAACGGGAATCGCGTGGGCTGGAAGCGGGGCACGCACGGACCCCGCGTGCGACCTGGGCCGCCCCTCCAGCGTGAGGGAAGCGACTTCCCGCAACAACCCAAGTGGCGATGTACCGGGCAGCACTTGACCGCCGGAAGCGGAGCACTCGAGCAACTGCACACGTCCGTTCGGTTCCGCCCAGACGCGGTCGAGCGAGATTCTCGCGGGTGTCGTGCCGTCAATCTCGGCGGCACGGAACTCTTCCACCAGTTGTTCCAGGAGCAACCGAGCGTCGGCCCAGCGGAGCGGGCGCGCCGGGTTGATGGCGTCCGCCAGCGGCGCACCGAGCGGCGCTGCGAACGAGATCCAGTCGAACTCCTTGCCCGCCCACGTCAGCGACCCGTGGCCGAGATGCCGCAACCGTGTGGGGCGGGCCGCCTCGTGCAGCGTGATCGCTTCCGAGTTGGTGGGTTTCAGCCAGATCAACACGGCTCGGGCCAGCGCGCGGTCTTCGCCCACCCACACCTGCTCGCCATCAGGATCGACCGCCAACCGCCCACGAACCGCATACCCACCCACGATCGCCGGCAACGCGTCGGCCGGTGGTGGCAACAGTGCCGACAGCGGTGTGGGGTGCTTCACCGGCAGCCGGAGCTTTCGGCGTGGGAGCGGTTGCTGGGTAACGTGGCACCCGGTAATGCGATCATGCAGACCGCGGAACCCCCATCGTCGCCGTACCTGGATCAGGAGCGCCCCACCCGACAAGACGAGAACGAACCCGCCAACAATCCCCCCCGTGGCCGGACCGAACCAGTGAACGCATTCCTCGGGGAACACGATGAGTCCGAACATCATCAGGCGGAACGCGGTTGCCCGAATGAGCCCGCGCAGGAAACCAGGCGGTTCGGTTTGCCCCACACGGCTAACCCGCAACCCCAGCATCCATTTCCCGATCGTCGCGCCGAATACGCCCTCCGTAACGCCGAAGTACAACAGCGTGATCAGGATTGCGATTGGCCGAAACTCGATCAGGTTGAGATGCCCTTCCGAAACGGTTCCCCACGACCGCATGAGTTCGACGGGAATGGTGATGAACGATAGAGCGATGACATCGAGGAGATACGCTCCGATGAGGACACGCGGGCGGGCCGGGTGCTGATGGCTGGGCAGCAGCGAGACGAGGGCGTCTCGCAGTTCGTCGAGCGATTGCCAGCGGCGCTCGCGGTCACGCTCGAGGCCCTTCATCACGATGGCGTCGAGCCGGCGAGACACATCCGGGCGCTTCTGGCGAATGGGCGGCGCATCCTCGGAGATCGCCTTCGCCAGCGCCGCGGTGATGCTCTCGTGCTGATATGGTGCCTCGCCGCAGAGAAGGTAGTACAGCGTCGCGCAGAGCGAATAGATGTCGGAACCGTAATCGAGCGGTTCACCGCGAATTTGCTCGGGCGATGCGAACAGCACCGTGCCCAGGAACGCGCCGCTGTGCGTGAGGTGCTGGTCACGCGAGCCAATGAGTGACTTCGATAGCCCGAAATCCCCGACCTTCACGCGACCGTCAGCCGTGAGGAAGCAGTTGCTCGGCTTCATGTCGCGGTGGATCATGCCGACGCGGTGGGCCTCGGCGAGTCCGTCGATCACGTCGAGCATGTACGTGATTGCCTGCTCCGCGGGGAGCGGCCCCCGCTTATCGACGGCATCCTTCAGCGAGTCGCCGGGCATCAACTCCATCACGATGTACGGGCGGCCGGCATCCGCGTCGGCGGCGATGACGAACACGCACCGGGGGTGGGCAAGCTGACTCGCGAGCCGACCCTCCTGCTTGAAGCGTTCGACCGACGTGGGGCTTGACGCGAGCCGCGACGAGAGCAACTTGACGGCAACGCGCGTCGAGGAACCGGGTGCTTCGGCCTCGTAGACCGCACCCATGCCGCCGGCCCCGAGTAGCCGGAGGAGTTTGTAGCCGCCGATGGTTTTGGGTGCGGTTTCCGGCCCGAAGGGAACGTCGTCCCCTTCGCAGGATATGGCTGGGATGAACGCGGCGGTTTTGGTGACGCTCAGATCAGTCTTGCTGGCAAGTTTCGACCCGCAATACATGCAGAACGACGGGGCGTCGCCACCGTCGGCGGTGGAAAGCGGGCGGTGACAGTTCGGACAGGTGACGGTCATGCGCAACAACCAACGCAACCGGAGAGGCCGGGCCTGAAGTGCAATTATCGAGAATACCCGCGGAAACACAAGCAGCGGAGTTGACAGCTTGGCAATTGGCGGAGAGTACGGTCAAGTCTTTCCCAAAACGAGATCGACGACCCAACACCCGCGAACGTGCGTGGCAGTGGCATCGCGACAATGCGTGAGGATGTCGTCGTTCTCGCAGCCGGCATCCTGTAGCGAATCGGCGAGGATTGGCATCGGGGAGAAGTCGCGTGACTCGTAGATGTGTTGTGCGAGCGAGACAACCGTGGACGAACGCCACTCAGGCGAGAAGGCAACGGGACGGAACGGATTGCCGGCTACGCACCGGAGTAGATCAGCGGTCAGTGAGGTGGTAACACCGATCACGCGGGGTAAGACCTCACCTGCAACCACGCTGCCGAGTTGACGGTGCTCAGGTCCGAGTTGGTCTGGATCTCGATAACAACCACCACGACCAAGAACCAATGTCCGACAAGTCGCGAGCGAGGCGAGCAATGCATCACCGGAAAGCGTCTGGTTCACCATTGCCGCCGAAAGGACTGATACCCCTGGCATGGTCGTGCGGTTGTAATTGATTTGACGATTCCTTAACTCGACAGCGGGCACCATTCCAACGGCGGCACGTTCCGCAAATTCCAGCGTCGTGCGGACAACCTCCAGTGAGGTGTGTTCTCCCCACATCTGACGGGCGCACCCGATGGCAAACATACGCAATCGTCTTGGCCCGATCTGCCCCGCGTGAGCGATCAGCATCGGTTCGGCAGAGGACGAAGCAAGCCATTCCGCTTCGGTCATGGGCGAGCACCCCGGCGAGCGGGGCGGCGTAAGCCCCCCGAGTCTTCTCATCGTCTTCAGCGTTCGCATGCACTCGGGGGGCTTACGCCACCCCGCTCGCCAAAGATCAGAACTTCGCGATCATGCCCTTCGCGGTGAACAAACGGATCTCGATTATTTCGCCGGACTGCTCAAACTGTGCAGCATCTCGTCGATCACGCGATCCGACCCAAGTGCCGACTTGCGAGCGGCTTCAAATAGTCGAGCAAAGGGTCCACACCCATCGAAGCCAAACGTTGCGTCGTCTTCGGCGACGACACGGCCCTGAGCGTCCGAGATTTGAACCGAATACGTCGTGGCGGGGTGCAGGTCGCCGTCATAGTCTGCGGTCTGAGTTGAGCCACGCTGGATGTGAACGTACCCCGTGCCGATCGCAGCACGAAAAGACTCGTCGTCGAAGGCTTGCCAGGCGAGGCCACCACGCTCGGTTTTCTCTGCGGCCGCTTCCAAGAGCGAACGCAGCTTGCTATCAGCCATGATCGTTCCCCAAACGGATTCCCGTCATCCGGCTCTCAACACGATGTAAATCCACGATTGATTCATCCAGACCACGTTGAACTTCTTCGGGAATTTCGCCGGCCCCGAGCTTCGGCTTCTTCCGTAACTTCGCAACGCAGTCTTGTAGCCTCGCTGAAACCTCACGCACCTCCGTTTGAAGTGCCTCATCCGCAGCGGGTTGGGCTAAGACTCTCGCCAGTTGTTCCCGAGCAAGGATGCACAACTCAACGGCTCGCGGCCATCGCTTTCCGTTGCACGCCTCACGAGCCAATTCGAGTGAGCGAATCGTTGTCGCAACGCCAGAGTGCAACACAGCTCGGGCAACTCGCCGCACTTCATCCCGCGCTGCCGCCGAGGCACGCTCGGAGGCTTCCGCCAACCTTTTCTCGATGTCACGCTTGGCCAGCCACCACGCCAACCAGATCGATGCCACGCTAATCACGAAACCCGCAGCGCCGAGCACGTCGTAGACGTTCGGCGATTTCCAGAATCCTTCTGTGTCTGCCAGCAGCATTCGTGGGCGACGCCTGCGAGGACACGGATTTCAGTTCCAATGTTAACAGCGTGGTAATCATCCGTGAAGGGTGTTCAAAACTTCGCGATCATGCCCTTCGCGGTCGCCAACAAGCTCGTGTCGTCGTTGTCGTCGAGCGATGCGAAACGCTCCCGGATGCGGCGGAACGCCAGCTCCAGGAAGTACTTCCCGGCGGTCACGTCGGCGTAAGGGTCGGTCGCTGCTTTGCCATTGGCGGCGGGCTTCGTCATGAGGTGATCCAGCCGCGCCAGCACGCACGACGACACGTACAGGTCGATGGCGATGTCCGCGATCCGCTCGTGAACTAACTCCGCCTGTGCGAACGTCGCCTCGTCCTTGAGCGCCATGAACACATACGGCAACTTCAGCCCGAACTCGCGGGTCAGGCGAGCCAGCGTGTATCCGTCGTCCTGTAAATCGGGCGACTGCACCGGCACCGTCGGCGTGCTCGTCGTCAGCCACGGGGCGGCGAGCTTGCCCACCACGCCGAGCGACTGGCCGATCTTCCGCAGGCTCCACTTGCCGCCCATCATGTCGTCGCGAAGGGTCTTCAGGTATTCGCCCGGTCCCTTGCACCCCACCACCGCGATGAACGCTTTCAGCACGTCGTTCGCGCCCTCGCCGATGGTGTTGATGCGAGCGTCGCGCATCCAGCGTTCGATCGGTTGATCCGAGAAATAACCCTTGCCGCCCCACACCTGAAGCGTGTCGTTCACGATCGTCCACAAATGCTCGGTTGCGAACACCTTCAGGATCGCCGTTTCGAGCATGTAGTCCGGGGCACCCTTGTCGATGAACGCGGCACATTCGGTCGTTGCGGCTTCCATCGCGAAGCAGTGCGCTGCGGCGAACGCGATCTTCTTCTGAACGAGGTGGAACTCAGCAAGCGGTTGCTGGAACTGCACGCGGCGTTTGGCGTGTTCGGTCATCGCCTTGATGCAGACCTTCGCGTGGCCCGTGCAGGTCGCTCCGAAGGTCACGCGGCCGTAGTTCAGCACCGTGAGCGCGGCCTGCAACCCACGGCCCATTTCCCCGAGGATGTTCTCCTTCGGCACTCGCATATCTTTGAACTGAATCTTGCCGGTCGCGGTGCCGCGAATGCCGCACTTGTCGGCTCGTTCCACCAACACCTGGAACCCTGGCATGTCGGGCGTCACGAGGAACGCCGTCACCTTCCCCTTGGGATTCTTGGGGTCGGGTGTGCGGGCCATCACGGTGAGAATGTGGGCGATGCCGCCGTTGGTGATGTAGTGCTTCGTGCCGTTGAGGACGTACGCGGTGCCGTCGTCGGTGGGGGTCGCGGTGGTCTGCACGTTCCCGGCGTCCGAACCGGCTTCGGGTTCAGTCAGCGCGAACGCGCACAGTTTCGAGCCGTCGTATAACCCGGGCAGCCATTTTGCCTGCTGTTCCTTCGTGCCGAACAGGGTGAGCGCACGCACGCCGATGCTGTGGTGAGCGTTCACGAACACGGCCACGCTCGCATCGTGCCCGCCGAGGATTTCCATGGTCTTGAGGTACTGCTGTTGCCCGAAGCCGAGGCCGCCGAACTCCGTCGGAATCGTGAGCTTGTACACGCCGAGATCGGCCAGCCCTTTGATGACCTCGTCGGGGATGCGTGACTCGCGGTCGATCTTCATGTGGTCGATGTGGGCATCGGCATACGCCCGAATCTTCGCGTTGATCTCGTCGGCCGCGGCCTGCTTATCGGCGGGCAACGTGGGGTACGGGAACAGCAGGTCGCCTTTGAAGCGGCCGTAGTACAGTGCCTTGGCGAAGCCGACGTCGGAGCCGGCGATCATTTCCTCGACATCTTTACGCTGTTCCGCGATCTGCTGGGCAGTGAGTGCCATTGCGGACCCCCGTGAATGGAGCCAGAGAGAGGTTGAGAGTTGAAGGTATTCTACGCTTTGGGGGTTGTTGTTGGTTGGTTGTGGTTCGTGGTTTGTCGGCAATGAGTTGTTGTTCGCGAGACGGGTACAAACAACGCACAACCAACAAACCACAACCAACCAACAACGACCCACAGACTAATCGCGAAGATCGTTCTCGGTGAAGATCGTGAACCCCTGCGACTCCAGCGCCGCGGCGCCGGCCTCGAAGTCGTCCACGTACACCGCGATCGCCGTGTTCCCCATCGGGCCGACGCCCGTCAGCAGCGGGTACATGTAGCAGATGTTGATCTCGGCGCTGAGCAGCGCCTTCGTGATCGTCAGCAGCGGGCGGTCGTCGTCGGGCAGTTTCACGACCAGCAAGTCGCTCTCTGTGAACGGGAACTTCGCTGCAGTGAGCAGTTCGTAGCCGCGTTCGTAGTCGCTGGGAACGAGACGGATGATGGCGCAATCGGCCGTTTCCACCACGGTCAGCGACACCACTCGCACGTCGGTCGTCTCGAACTTGCGGACAAGTTCGAGCAACGCCCCCATGCGGTTGGCCAGGAACACGTTGAACTGCCGGACGCTGGGCCAGTCGCGGCCACGAGCGGTCTCGTAATCGACCTCGGCCCCAGACTCATCCCCGAAGCTCATGAAGGATCCTCAAGTTGGCAGGCACCCGTGGCAGTCACACTTTCGGTAGCGGCGGAGAGGTCAGTTTGGCGTTCTTCGTGGCTTTCCTGTGGGACCACCACTTCCAGATGAGCGGCACCACCGACACGAACACGATCAGGATCACGACCTTGTCGATGTGCTTGGCAATCTGGAAGTTCTCGCCGAAGATCGGTTTCAGCAGCGGGTCGAGCCACATGTGCAGTGTGTACCCCAGCATGATCATGCTGACCACCCAGCCGATGCCACCGACGATGTTGAAGGAGAGGAACCGCTTGTAATCCATCCTCGCTGCACCCGCCACGACCGGGGCGAATGTGCGGATGAATGGCATGAACCGCGCAATGATGATCGTCTTGCCGCCGTGCAGCTCGAAGAAGGCTTTCGCGGCCAGCAAGTGATCCGCCTTGAAAAACCGGCTCGACGGACGGTTGAAGATCGCCGGCCCCGCCTTGTATCCGATCCAGTAGCCGAGCGTGTCGCCGATGATGGCGGAAGCGCACAGCGTCAGCAGTAGCCAACCGATGGGCCAACCGACGGAGTAGCCGACGATCCCGGCCGTGACCAGGAGCGAATCCCCCGGCAGGAAGAAACCGAAGAACAGGCCGGTCTCGGTGAAGACGATGATGTTCAGAACGATGAACGCGGCCACGGTCATTCCGGGGCCGCCGAGCGCTTCCTTCCATGCGTCCGGGTTGGTCAGGTGAGTGACAACCTGAAGAAGGATCTGTCCAACCTGAGTGACCAGTTCTTCCATGTCCGGCTCGCCGGGGTCAATGATTGAAAACCGGGCATCAGCCCGGGTGTTGCAGTTAGCGTAGTGCAAATGGGGGGATTGGGGAAAGCCCAACCGGATTTGCGATTTTGGCGAGCGGCGTGGATGAGCCCTGTTCCCGAGCAAGAATAGTGTACTCATCCACGCCGCTCGCCAAGTTTGTTACTTCTTCTCTTCTGCTTTCTTCAACTTCATGAGCATCCCGTCGCCTTCCGCCTTGAACTCCTTCGGTCGGTCGCTCCCCTTTTCGAGGAACACAATCGTCAGTTCACCCTTCTCGGCCTTGTAGATACCAGGGAAGGTCATCCCCTTTTCTGGCCCGTCGCTGGGCATGATGTCGATGGTGTTCGGTGTTTTAGACGCATCCACCTTGATCTTGGCTTTCTTCTCGTCCGTACCGATCATGATGGTGAAGTTCTCGCCTTTGATGCTGATCTTCAGGCTCTCGACGATCTCCTTCGGGGCAGGCTTGCCGCCCTTCTCCAGGGCGATCACCGTGTACGTCCCCTCCAGTTCCTTGAGGGCTTTCTCGTCGGCCAGGACAATCCCGGTGAACGCCAACACCATCAGACAACCGGCAACTGCGAACCGTTTCATGGCAACCCTTTGTTGTGAGCGGGCAAAGATTGAGAATTCAGCCGGGCGTAGTGTACCCCGGCGTGACTCGGAAGTGAACACAATGGGCGTGTGGGTTTGGCGAGCGGGGGTGCGTAAGCCCCCCGAGTTCTTGCGAATACCGGAGACTCGGGGGGCTCACGCACCCCCGCTCGCCGATGCCTTACTTCTCTTTCTTCCTCTGCAAGATCAGGATGAGCGACTTGCTTTCCTTGCTGGTCTTGAACTCCTTGGGCCGGTCCGTCGCCTTCTCGGACTCGATCGCGCAGATCGTGAGCTTGTCGCCCTCGACCTTGAAGATGCCGTAAGCGGTCTCGTCCTTGTCGGGCTTCTTGGTGGTGATCGTGATCTCGGCTGGCGTCTTGGTCGCATCGATCTTGAACGTCGCGGGGTCTTCCTTCCCGTCTTTCTTCGAGGCGATGATCTTGTCGCCCTTGATCGTGATCGTGCGCTCGGCCTCGGGTTGCTTGGTCACGAACTCGTCGGGAAGTTTCTCGCCCCCGGCCTCGATCCCGACGATGAGGTAGGTTCCTTCGAGTTTGACTTCCTTCTTGTCTTCCGCCGCGAATCCGAGCCCTGCCACGAACACAACCGCCATTCCGATCGCCGCACGCATGGTACTTCCCCGAGGTCACACAGGTCCAGGATTCCGACAGGGTGTTGAGGGTATCCGCACGTATCGCCAGGGGCGAGCCTCATTTCCCGGCGATCTTGTCGAACAGCGCGAAGGCATCCGGCAACGCCTCGCGAACGATCACGAGGTGTTCGACGCCCGGGTATTCCTTGTAGGTCACATGCTTCGCGCCGCTCGCTGTCAGGGATTTGCTGAGCGACCGAGCACCGGCCAGCGCCAGGGAGTCCTTGTCGCCGACGCCGATGAACAGGGGCAATTCCGCGAAGGCAGCAGGCTCGCGAAGCCTGCCGCCGCCACCGAGCGCCGCGACACCCGCGAACTTGCCACTCGCCGCGAGGTCGAGAGCCTGCATCGCACCCATCGAGTGCCCCACGAGAAACACCTGCTTCGCATCCAGCGGGTAGCGTTCCGCGAGCTTTTCGAGAATCGTGGCAACCGGCGGGGCGGTGAACCCCAGACCGCTCTCCGGCGCGATTAGAACCCAGCGGCGGTCATCGCATTCCTTCACGATCCGCCCGGCCCCGTAGGCATCGAAATACGTGTTCGCCCCGACCCCCGCACCGTGTAACGCCACGACCACCGGCACCGGCTTCGCCTTGTCGAGCCCCTTGGGAATGTACGCCCGACACGCGACCGTTTTCTTCCCGCCCAGAGGCACGGAGAGCCAGAACTGCCCGTGCTTCGCGGGGGTGAAGAACGGCTTGCCGTCGAGCATCGTCTCGGCGTTCGCGAGCAACCCCGCGGCGGGCAGGTCGGTGTCGGGCACGTCCCCGGTAGCGAGTCCGGCGATGAGCCGGGCGCGGTCGCGCACGGTGGCTTGCTCCAGAGTCTCGATCCGCTCCCAAGCGTCCGCAGCTTTCGTCAACGCGGCGATTCGTTCCTTGATGTCCGCGATCTGCGAAACGCCGATGGCAACGGGGCGGAGTTCCTTTCCTCCATCGGCCAGGAAGTAGAGTTTGCGGTCGAGCCCTCGCGATTCCCCGAGTGACGGCAACGGCACCTTCATCGTCACGGGAAACTTCTCCGGCTTCACGGTCACCACGTCCTTGTTCGTGAACCACAGTTGCAGTTCGAGCGATTTCGGGACGTCGCCCTTCACGGAATAGAGCGGCTGAACGGTGACGGTGAGTTCCTTCGCAGCGCCATCCACGAGGCGGGTCGTGGGTCTGGCGTCGAGGCTCCACACCCACTGCCGGGCAAGGGCGGGGCCGACGTCGGTGCCGAGCGCGAACGTGGCGAGGTCGAGCGTGCGGCCCGCTTCGCCAAGCTGGAAGGAGAAGAATTGCTTGGTGACGTTCGGGAGCAACGCTAGGGCGCGATCACGCGAGGCAGGCTCGTCGAACTTCTCCCACGCAGCCTCGAACGCCTTCAGCCGCCGCCCGAGTTCGTAGCGTTCGGGTTGTGCCTGGACCACAGCCGGAGTGATAAGCAGGAACGCAATAACGAAGACACGCATGTGGGCTCCCGCGAAATCCGACTTGAATCCCGACCTATGAAAAAGTTACAACGTGGTGGGGGATCTCATAGCTACTTTGAAAAGGATTTTCACCATGACACGCCACTTGTGCTGGGTCGCGGTGTTGGGGGTGGTCACATTACCCGACTGGGCTTCTGCAAACTGGCCACGCTGGGTCGCTCGCCACGAGGCGGGCTACGGCTTGTTCCATCGCCCCGTGTTCCACAGACATGCGGCCTACCCGACGACACAGTCTTACCCGAGCTATACGCTGTACGCGGCTGCCCCGGCGTACCCGCAGTACGCGGCTGCCCCGGTATACTCCGAGTGGTATCCAGCGGCCCTGTGTGTGTGCCCGCCCACGCAAGGCGCTCCGCTGCCGCCGCCGCGGGTCGAAGCCATTCCGAGACCCGCCCCGGCACCATCCGTTTCCGTGACGCCTCGGGAAACCACGCCGCAGGTTCGGCCCGCGAGTGACAACACGCTGTCACCGGCGATCCCCGCATCGCCGCCGCCCAAGAAGGCGAATCCGCCCGCTGTGACGCAAGCCGAGCCTTCGGCGCTCCCCAAGTTCCCGGTCGTCGATATCCCGAAGAATCTGGAAACGCTGCCGAAACTCGACGTGCCGAAGAACCCGGACTTCCGCCCGATCGAGGTGCCGAAGGAGATGCCCAAGGATCCGGTGAAACCCGCGGTCCCCACCCCCGCGCCGGCCGCACTCGAACCGAAGTTGCCGGAAATGCCGGCCGCGGTTCCCTCGGCGGCACCGGCGCTCCCCGAGGGGTTGATTCCGGCACCGTCGGTTCCCGAACTGCCTGACCCGAAGAAGCCGCCGCTGCCATCGCTCACGCTGCCGCCGGAATCGCCCGTCGCACCTAAGGCTTCGACTTCGCGCTCCAGCCCGCTCACGGCCGACCGTCGGAACGAAGGGACTGTGACCATCTACGCGGCACAAGCCCAGCGTGGCGATTTCCCGGGTGAAGGCTACAAGACCGTTGGCTTCTTCAACCACACAGGCCGCGACGTGAGCCTGACGATTGAAGGTCGCGCGGTCAATCTGCCCGCGAAGACGTACCTGTACGCGAAACTGGCTCCGACATTCACCTGGGGCCACGGCGAGAACTCGCCCGTTCGCGAGGCCGTGCCCGCCGGTGCCAGCGGTCTCGACGTTGTGTTCCGCGAGTGAGGACGAATCCCGTTTAGCGTCAGCCCCAGCGGGGCTGCGCAGGTTGGCGCAGCCCCGCTGGGGCTGACGCTAAACGGATGTCGGCCGCCACCACGCGGCGACCAGCACGATCAACGCAACGCCGTAAGCGATTCGACGCTCGTCCGGACCGAACACTACCGTTGCGTTCACCACGACGAACGCCAGCAAGCCGTGAGTCGCAATCGCAACCCAGCGGGGACGATTCGCGTGACTCGTCGGGTTCGCCCACCACCACAGCACGTCCACGGTCCACGCCACCGCGAACAGGTAGTTCACCACAATTCCCTCACCGTAGCCCCCCACAGCACGGACGTGCTCGACCGCGGCCGCGTGCGACCATCCGTGAGCCAGTCCGAACGCAAAACCCAGGTGAACGAACAGCGCGGTCAGGCCGAGCGTCCAGAGTTGACGTGCGCTGTCGTTCCTCTGAACCGCCATCGCGGCCCACGCCAGGATCATCCAGCCCACCATCGCAGCCGCGCTCCCGGTGACAGCGGGATGTCGCAACGCCTGCTCGGGGTCACGCACGGCCAACACCACGCACGCCGAAACCGCCGCCGACCAGATGGCAAGCAATCCGAGGAACGTGATTACCCGCGATTGAACAACCCATCGCACCGTCATACATCACCTCTATCCCCTTCACGGAGCGTGCTGGTTACTTTAGAACTGTCGTAACGAACCTCTCCCACCTCTCCAGAATGTCGGTCGGCTCCGCTCTCCCATTGCTCTCGTGATGAGTCCGGAAGCTCGGTTGTTTCGCTCACCCTCAACGAGAACCGCGTATGCCTCGGCGAACCAAGATCGTGGCAACCCTCGGGCCAGTCACGTCCACCCCCGAGCAACTCGAATCAATCCTCCGAGCCGGGGTCGATGTTGCCCGCATCAACTTTTCGCACGGCACCGCCGAGGAGCACATCGCGAACGTAGCCCGCTTTCGCGCTGCGGCCGATCGCGTGGGGAAAATCGCGGGTGTGATGGCCGATCTGCCCGGACCCAAGTTACGCGTCAAGATGGCTACCGCGCGTGAGTTGGCTCCTGGCGAAACGGTCACGTTCTCGCTTTCCCACGAGCCGCGTCACCCCGATGACCTGATTTTGACGGAACCCGAGATCCTCGCGGATGTGCGCCCCGGACAGCGGATGCTCCTCGACGACGGTCGGCTTCAACTCGAAGCGACCAGCGTTGGCGGCGGTGAACTGAAGGCCATGGTTGTCGTGGGTGGAACGCTGAAGCCCAACAAGGGATTGAACCTACCCGACACACCGTTGACCATCGCCACCATTACGCCGCGAGACCGGGTTGCGCTCGATGTCGCAGCCCGTGCCGGCGTCGATTGGGTCGCCGTGTCGTTCGTTCGCGGTCCTGAAGCGGCTGCCGATGTTCGTGCCGCGTGCGCTGCCGTTGGGCTCAAGGTTCCGGTTCTCGCGAAGATCGAGCGCCCCGAGGCGGTTAGCCGTGCGAAAGCGATCGTCGCGGCGTTCGATGCCATCATGGTGGCGCGTGGTGACCTTGGCGTCGAGATTCCACTCGAACGGGTGCCAACCGTCCAGAAGATGCTCATCGCCGAGGCCCGGGCCGCCGGCAAGCCTGTGATCACCGCGACCGACATGCTCGACTCGATGCGAGAGAACCCGCGACCTACCCGCGCTGAGGCCAGCGATGTGGCCAACGCGATCTTCGACGGAACCGATGCGGTCATGCTCTCGGGTGAGACTGCGGTCGGCGAATATCCTGTCGAGGCGGTAAAGTGTATGCATCGAATCGCGGTCGAAACGGAATCGCACGTTCACTCGTCGGGTGCGGTCGCCGGCACGGGATACTTCCACCCGGAAGCTGGCATCGACGACCCGCTGACGTTGGGAGTCTGCGATTTGGCCCGCGACATCGGAGCGGCCGCGATTGTTACACCCACCCTGTCGGGGCGCATGGCGAGGCTCATTGTCCGACACCGGCCGAAGGCTCAGGTCGTCGCGGTCGCGCCGACGGATGCGATTGTGCGGGGCCTGGCGATGGTGTGGGGGATTGCGGGCGTGCGGATGTCGCCAACCGCACCCGGAACCGATCGCCTGGCCGCCGCCGTTCAGGATGCCTACCGTGCGGGAGCCGTGACAGCCGGGGAGTTACTTGTCCTTGTCGGGGGACACCCCATCGAAGGCGGCCCTCATTGCCCGACCGTGCGGATCGTGCGGGTTGGCTCCGGTGGAGAATCCGGGGAGCCGTGAGAGATTTCCCCTGTGAGGCACCCAGGGCGGATGCTCTGGGTGCGCTTGCTGACGCTGGTTGTGCCCCTTGTCCGGTCTCGGTTAACTCTCTTCATCACGTGACTTCTCCGCCCGTTACTCGGCCCACTCCCGCTCGCGAAGCGGCAAGACACCCGCGAACTACACCATCCCCGCGAACGGCAGACTCGCCCGAGTCGGAACCGCTTCTCGCCCGAGCCCATGTGAAAAGAGTCATGTCGTACGCTTCGCGCCCATCCTCTGCGTCGTGACAGCGCGACGACGCCCATCTGTTGTCAGTTGCCCCGCATTTCGTCCGCGAATACCCACCCGTCCGCCGAACCTTTCATGAGACAACTTCGATCGCCCCACTAGAGCAAGGACGCACATGACGGAACCCAACCGGACACGTCTGCGCATTGAATTCCTTGAAGCACGAGAAGTTCCCGCCACATCCCCAATTACCGAAACCTTTGACACAGCCGCACTCCCCGGACTCCCGACAGACTGGAACCGATGGAGCAGCGACGGAACAGCAGCCTTTGGAACCGCCAGCGCCCAGGGTGTCGATGGGTCGGTCGGCCTTGTCACCAACGCAGGAAGTTCCACGTCAGCCCTCACATGGTCCGGGCAGACCGTCTTTCGTGACGATGGTGTCGCTGCCACGCTTTATGCCGATTCACTCGTCCGCGCCTTCGTCTTCGCTCGCGGCACGAACCTTGGCACGCAAACGCCGAGTTACCTTGCGGCTGTTGTGACTCGTGGTCTGAACGTCCAGTTGTGGGAGGTCACGAACGGTAGCGTCCGTGTCCTCGCTTCGCTCACCAGTCCTAGTTCGGCGTATGTGTCCTCGAAGTGGGTGCGGGTCTCGCTCGTCCCAACTGGCACGACCGCGACTGTTCAGGTGACCCGATCCGACACGGGGCAGTTCTTGAACACAAATGGCACCTGGCAGGCCGCAGCAACAACCGCACTGACTGCTACAACCACCCTGACAACGGCGACCGGCCTTGCTGGCGTTGGCCGCGCCCGGGCGTACTCGGGAGCGGTGAAACTCGATACGTTCACGATCACACCGGGCGAGTCGAGCGTCCCCGTGCCACCGCCGGTCGTCACACCGAGCGCGGTGGTGAAGGAGTCGTTCGACACGACCACAACGGGGGCCATTCCTGTCGGATGGCAGACGTGGACCGGAGGTAACCCCGGCGGGTTCGGAGTCTCGTCGGCAATCGCGCTGAGCCCATCGAACGGGTTGGCCTCAACCGGCGGATCGACGACCGCATCACGAGCGTGGACCACAACCGCGATGCCCGCCGATGTGGACGCCTCGGCCGCAATGTACGCGGATGGGATCGTGCCGGCCGGCGTGTTCGTTCGCGGCTCGAACGTGAACACCGCGACGCCAACGTACTACGAGGCGAGGGTCACTCGCGGCGTCAACGTCACACTCGTTCGCGTCGTGAACGGTGCCGAAACGGTTCTGGCGACTCTCAAGTCTACCGATTACCTGAGTTCCAAGTGGCTCCGCGTTCGGCTTGTGGCAGAAGGGAGCCGCCTTCGGGTAACCGTCAGCCGGGCTGACACGGGCCAATGGCTGACCCCTGCTGGAACGTGGTCGGACACACCCGACGTGGCTTTGGAAGTGCAGGACACGGCAATAACCGCGGCCGGCCTCGCGGGCGTCGTGCGAAAAGCCCAGTACTCGGGCACGGTGAATTTCGATGACTTCCAGGCCCAGCCGATGAGTGCGGCCAACGATCCGGTGGTGAGTGTCGCACCAGTAACTGGTGGCCCTCTGCTGACTGGCGAGGTCACCTTCAAGGCGACCGTGACGAACTCACCGGTCCGGGTCGAATTCTGGATTGGCGGCGTGCTGCGTGCGGTCTCGACTGGTAGCCCAGCGAACTGGACTCTGGACACATCGATGCTCTCGAACGGAAGCTACACGCTCAAGGTTCGCGCGTTCGATGCGGCCGGGAATCTCGGGATCGGTGAATACAACTTCACAACTTCTAATCCGAACGCGACTCCGATTCCGGTTCCGACGATCCCGAAACACTACTCCTGGATCCGCCTCGCACAACTGGCTTACAGTGGCAACCCGATGGGGACGTTCGAGAAGAATCTACTCCTGAACTCCATCGATCTCGTGATCCCGAACCCGCAATACCTGGCCACGATACAGGCGACATCGCCCAACACCCCACAGTTGATTTACAGCAACGTCAGCAACCTTTACCAGAGCTTACTGACCGACTGGTTGAGTTATGCGGACCGGGTCGGTGTCTCACGCGAATCAGCGTTCTTCCACGTGTCGAAACCCACGGCGTTCAGTGGTCAAAGCCCGTCCTCGCAACCAGTGAACTGGTTTTGGGGCGTGTATCAGACAGCGGCCGGCAGCACCACCGCGACTGATGTCACCGCGGCCGCTCGCGGTGCGAGAACCACGAGCGTGAGCCTCGGCGCAGCGGGGACCACCACGGCCGTTGGCTACACCGATAAGTTCCGCGAAATGAACGTCACACTCACCACCGCAGCCTCCACGGGGTGGTCGGGAAGTTGGGAGTACGCCAGTGCCGTGGACGCGAACGGGAAGCCAACCGCCTGGAAAACGCTGACACTCGTAAAAGACGGCACGAACGGGTTCAAGCAGTCGGGGCAGATCACATTTGATCCGCCTCCAGACTGGGTACCCTCCTCGGTTGGCAGCAGCGACCGCCTCTACTACGTGCGGATGCGAACGACGGCGGGAACCGCTGCCCAGGCTCCCGTGCTGAAGACCATTTTCGGCCGCGACTACGTGGGTGCCAACGGCACAGACAAGGGAACGATCCCGACGTTCGACTACGCTGCCGACAAGAACGGCAATGGCTACCTGAGTGATGCCGAGTACGCGAACCGCAAGGTGGGCAGCGATGCACGATTCGTGTATGAGTCGCGGCTGTTCTACCCGTACTACGGGCAGATGCGGTTCGTCACCAACCCGTCGGCTGCGGAGGTTCGTCACTGGGCCGCGGACTACCACGTCCGCATCCTCAACGCGAATCCATTAGCCGACGGCATCTTCATGGACAACGCCCTGGGCAAGGTTCCCTTCACCGGCGTATCGGTGCTGGAGCCAACGACCACGTACAACATCGACTCGGGGGCGTTGATGACCGCGGTGAGCCGGGCCATCGTTCCGAAGTGGGTGCTGGCCAACACGGCTGGTGGTGGGACCGATGCGAACTACATCGCGGCAGGCGTGGCAGGAGTGTACGAGGAGTTCGCCCTCCGTCCGACCGAGGCGAACTGGGCCGAGGTGGGCGATCTCGCGAACTTGATTTCCCAGCGACTGGCTGCGGGTGCGAAGTATCTGGTGATCGATAGCCACCCGGGGAACACTTCGCCAACTGATCCTCGGACGCAGATTGCCACGCTCTCCTACTACTACCTCTTGGCAGACCCCGAGCGAACGTTCCTGAACTTTAATGGTGGGTGGAATCCCTCCTCGACGTGGACACAACACTGGTCGGAAGCGGTGAAGGTGAATGTCGGAACGCCAACCGCGGCGATGAAGGTATTCGCCTCGGGACTTGACCCATCGAATACGGCTCTGACGTATCAGGTGCTCTCGCGGCAATACACCAACGCTCTGGTGCTGTACAAGCCCCTGTCGTATGCCACCGGCAAGCCAGAGGGAACCACGGCCAGCACCACCGCGACGACGCACCAACTCGGTGGTAGCTACCGGGCCGTCAACGCCGACGGAACGCTCGGTTCGGTGATTACGAGTATCACACTGATGAACGGGCAGGGGGCCGTGCTCATCAAGGCGTAGACCACCTCCCAGAAATGGGAGAACAGTTTTGTAGCCGGGGTCTGTGACCCCGGTTCACGTTGGCCACACGAAGTCCGAGCCCGAGCGCCAAGCGAGGATCAACGCAAACCCTCGCTCGGCGCTCGGGCTCGGACCCGACGCCCAAACGCATCATTCTCCGCCGCGCGGAGTATCGAACGAGAACTGCCGGACGACGGGGGGCACGAGGTTCCCCTTCGTGCTTCCGTCGTTCGCCTTCATCAACTCTTCGATCACCCCGTCTGCCACAACCAATCCGCGCGGCGTGAGACACACCGACTGGCCATCGTCGCCTAACAGCCCGAGGCTCAGCAGTTGCGTGAGATGGTTGCCCAACAACGCATCGAGTTGGAAGCCTGTCTGCTCATGGAATTGCGAGCGGTTGATGCCGGACCTGCGTCGGAGTTGCGTGCCGACCGTCTCGAACGCTCGGTCACGCGGTTCGAGTTGTTCCGTCTGAAATGTGGGCGATTCACCCGATAGCACTTTGCGAATGTATGCCTTCGTGTCGCGGGTGTTCAGTTCCCGCACGCCTTGCACGTAGCGTGCTGCTCCCACACCGAACCCGTAGTACGCATTGTTCGCCCAGTAGTGTTCGTTGTGACGAGTACGGAACCCTGGCCGGGCGAAGTTGCTCACCTCGTAGTGCTCGAACCCCGCTGCGGATAACCGGTCGATGGCCAGTTCGTACATGGCCAGTTCGTCGTCTTCACTCACCGCCGTGACCAGGCCGGTTCGCCTTTGCTTCCACAGCGGCGTCCCCTTCTCGTAGGTGAGGCCGTAGGTCGAAATGTGATCTGGGGCAAATGCGATTGCAGCATCAAGGTCAGCCGCCCACGTGGCCAGTGTTGATCCGGGAGCCGCGAAGATCAAGTCAAGGGAGAGGTGCAACCCGTGCTTGCGAACGGCCTCGACCGCGAGAGGAATCTGGCTGGCCGTGTGACGGCGATCCAGCGCCGCGAGCGACTCGGGCCGGAACGACTGCACCCCGATGCTCACCCGCGTTCCGCCGTGTGCCGCGAAGATCGCGGCCTTCTCGTCGGTCAGGCTATCGGGCGTTGATTCAATGGAAAACTCCGGAGCAGGATTCGGGATTCGGGATCCAGGATTCAGGAAAGACGGATTTCTCGCCCCTGAATCCCGAATCCTGAATCCCGAATCCTGTAATGGCAGCCAGCGATTCACGGCCGTCAGCAAACGATCGAGTTGCTGGACGCTCGGGTAGGTCGGTGTGCCGCCGCCGATGAAGATTGTTTCGACCAGTCGCGGTGCTCCAAGTGTCGCCAGTTCTGTAGCGATGGCATCGAGGTAGTGGTCGATGAGGTGATCGCTTCCGGCGGTCACCGCGAAGTCGCAGTAGCCGCAGTGATGCGCACAAAACGGAACGTGGAGGTAAGCGGCGGGTGGATTGAGCCAAGAAACCGTTTCGAGTTTCGCGTTCAACGTTTCGAGTTCCGATGGGTTTGGGCACACACATCGTATGCGACCCGACCCAATGCCGGAACTCGAAACGTTGAACGCGAAACTCGAAACTTCTGATTGGTCACGGGAAGACGAATGCCAGGCCCGTGATGATCACGCCTTCAAACGCGCTACCCGTGATGGTCAGGCCGGGCGGGTACAGGTAGTACGGCGTCGGGCTGCCGGGCAGGCACTTACCCGCGTTCGTATCCCAGAAGCCGTAGGCGAAGCCAGAGGCCAGGCTCTGCGGCCACATTGCCACGTCGCGGTAGAAGTACAGTGCGGAGACCATCGGCTGGATGATCCCGAGATCCCAGCCGTAACGCTCGGCGTTCTTCTCTTCAAAGTGCAACCGGCGGTGAACCACGAAGAGCGCGTCGTACGTCGTCTGCATCGGCGGGTAAGACGATGTTTTCGACTGGAACGGTATCCCCGCCCCCACCTCGGGCATCGGTGGGAAACGCAGGGTGGACTCGTAGTTGCCGTCCATCTTCACCTGACGCTTTTTGTCCGACTCCCGAATACTGTTCATGATGATCCGCTCCAGTTGAGCGTCATCGTAGATCACGAAAATCTTCTCCCGGTCTGGAAGGACCGTGTACTGACTCGGATCGGATGCCGGGAGCTTGGGTTGCTCCTTGCCCTTCGCGTCTTGCGCGGCGACGGCAGTCCGGTCGATTGCGGGTTGCGGGATCGGCAGAGGCACAGCCAGCGGCGGCGCGGTTTGGGCGCTGGGAACGCCGCTCTGGCCAGGCAAGCCCGGGGTCTGTGCCGCGGCAGTTCCCACGAACGCCGTCCACGCCCCGAGCAGGCAGGCGAGGTTAAACGCCGTCCCCACTGCTCGCTTCCGCGGAGCTGTAGTTCGGGGCTTCGTGTGTGATAAAGATGTCATGCGGGTGGCTCTCCTGGACCGACGCCGCGGTCACCTGGATGAAGCGAGCCTTTGCCCGGAGTTCATCCAGCGTTTTGCAACCGCAATACCCCATACCGGCCCGCAGGCCGCCAACTAACTGGTACACGAACGAGGCGAGGTGGCCCTTGTACGGGACTCGGCCCTCGACCCCTTCCGGCACCAATTTCCCGTTCGTGGGCTGCCCGGAGTTTGTCTCCCGGGACTGTTGATATCGGTCGGCGCTGCCGGCCATCATCGCCCCAAGCGATCCCATTCCGCGATACTGTTTGAATGACCGACCACGGTAGAGGATCGTCTGGCCGGGGCTTTCATCCAACCCGGCGAACAACCCACCGATCATGACCGAGAACGCTCCGCCCGCGAGTGCCTTGGTAATGTCGCCGGAGTATCGGATTCCGCCGTCGGCGATCAGCGGCACTCCCGTGCCTTCAAGCCCCTTGGCCACGTTGGAAATCGCCGACATCTGCGGCACACCCACACCCGACACGATCCGCGTTGTGCAGATCGAGCCAGGGCCTATGCCGGCCTTCACACAGTCGGCTCCCGCGTCGGCCAGGGCTTTCGCACCTTCCGCCGTCGCCACATTCCCCGCGATCACGTCGATCGTGTGCCGTTTCTTCAATCCCCGCACTGTCTCGATCACATTCCGACTGTGACCGTGGGCCGAGTCCACGACCAGCACGTCCACGCCAGCCTCGATTAGCGATGCGGCACGCTCGAAATCGTTGACCCCGATCGCCGCACCGACTTTGAGTCGCCCGCGTGCATCTTTACACGCATTGGGGAACTTCAAGATTTTGTCGATGTCCTTGATCGTGATTAACCCCTTCAGTCTGAATTGATCGTCTACCAGGAGAAGTTTCTCCACCTTATTTCGGGTCAGGATTTTTTCCGCGACCTCAAGTGTGGTGTTTTCCGGGGCCGTGACCAGGTTCTTGCTGGTCATCACCTCGCTGAGTTTCTGGTTGTTGTCGTCCAGAAACTTCAGGTCGCGACGGGTGAGAATCCCCTTGAGTTGTTTTTCGTCGCCAGTCGTGATGGGTACGCCGCTGACGTGGTGCTCTTCCATGACGCGGCGAGCGTGGCCAACGGTGTCGTCGGGTGGGAGCGTGATCGGATCGGTGATGATGCCGTTCTCGCTCCGCTTAACCTTGTCCACTTCGCGGGTTTGCTGGGCGATCGTGAGATTCTTGTGGATGATCCCGATGCCGCCTTCCTGGGCCAAGGCGATGGCGAGTTCGCTCTCGGTGACGGTGTCCATCGGGCTGGACACGATCGGGATGTTGATCCGGACGTTCCGGGTCAGTTGCGTGCGAACGTCGGTGTCGCGGGGAACGAGGTCACTGTAACCCGGTTCCAGCAGCACGTCGTCGAACGTGATTCCCGTGTAAGCAATTCGGTCGTGCATGACGGCTCCCAGCTCCGGTGAAGGGTGGAACGGGATTATAGGAAGCCGGGGCGAAGTGAGTCGATGGCAACCGGTTTGCTGAGGGGCAAAGGCTCGTTCACGAGCACTTGATTCCAGGCGATTTGCCCACCCATGTCTGGAACCATTCAGGAAGCATAGACATGTCCGGAAGAAAGATTATCAGATCGTTATCAAGAACTGGTGAATAATACAGTTGCGACGAATTCTTGTCTCACAATAACCGTAGGAAGCCCAGAATGATCCGGGCAAAGTCCGGAATCCTCCGGAAACAACTGCCAAGCAGGAGGGTTTCTTGACCCAAGGTACAAAAAAGAACGGCCCGTGAACCAGTCACGGGCCGTCGTTGCGTTCTGCGCTCAATCGGGATCAGTTGCCGTATTCGCCGCTGAATCCGATCTTCCCACCGCCACCGAATCCGCCCTGGAACTGGCCGCCGCCCTGGAAGCCCCGTTGACCGCCACCGAATCCACCCTGGAACTGGCCGCCACCGAATCCACCCTGGAACTGGCCGCCGC
>PNLP01000012.1 GCA_013823135.1 Planctomycetaceae bacterium | reverse complement strand
AGTCCGCTTTGGTTCTCTGAGGCCGTGCCGTGGCCTGTCGGAAAGCGGCCAGCGGTTCGATGAACATAAAAATGCTCGCGGTCCCTTTGCGTTCGTACTCGTAATCGACGTGTTTCGGATGCTCCTTCGTGGCCGGAATCGGCACGCGAGTTTCCCCAAGTCAGTTGCCCGGTTGCTCCTCCATGCAAACCACTCGATTGTTCGGGTCAAACGGTTTTGCGTAAATTTCCAGCACGTCTTCCATGTTGGCGACGAACTCCGCGTCGGCTTCGGGAGGAATCACCCAGTACTCGATCTTCCGCTTCGTCATGCCGTTTTTTAGCGTCTGACGTACGGTTTCGTGACTGATCGATTCGACGATCTCGAGTTCCACCACCTGTTCGGCCAGCAGTCGTAATGTCCATCGGCCGTAACCGCAACGCGATGACTTTCGCTTCGGCCTCCCCATCGAGCTTGCAAGGCGTCGGCGGGTCTTGCCATCCATCGCCAACGCAAAGCCTTCGGTAACGAGACGTTTGCGAGCATTCTCGATTGTCTGCACACGGCAGTTGAAGGCCTCGGCAATCTTAACGTCCGGCCATCCAGGCCCATCCGCGTCTGCCTTGAGTAGCATCTGAGCGCGGCGAAACTTCTGCGACGATCACGATCAGGTGACGATGCTTCCACACGAAGTACGCCTGCTCCTTTTTGGTCTTCCCCTGACGCTTGCGGTCTCGCTGTTGGTTCTTGCTCGGTCGGCCCGGCGTCGCTTACGCCCACGCTTTTGGGCGAGCTTGCGTCGGAGCCGTCGAAGGGCATCGAAGACGCGGGCATTGATGTCCTTGATGACGTGGAAGACGCAGAGTTGGTGACGGGCAGCAGGCCAAAGTTCCGCCAAGACAGTTGGGTAAAGGTTCGAGCCGTCCGTGACGACCACTTGGGGCAAGAAGCCGTGCGTTTTGAGGTTGCTCAGGAAGCGTCGCATGTGGCCTTGATCGTTGGCCGAAACCAGTGCGAAGGCGACGGGGAAATTGCCGAGCGGGTCGGTGGCCAGCAGCAGCGTTCGGTGTCCCAAATGCAGTTCATCAACACACAAGGTTCCGGAGAAGTTGTTGATGGTCCACTGGCGGTAGCCGGGCATGTCGGTGTGGCGGACTTTCCAGTCGAGGCAGTCGTAGAGGAATCCATCGGAAAGGTTGAGGAGGAAGTCGCGTTGCAGGGATTGTTGCAAGCGATGGATGCTCATGCCGTCATCGAGGAGGCGGTCGAAGACGGCATCGCGGACGCGGTTGGTGTATTCGGCTCGTGGTTCGATGCCGGGGACTTGCGAGCGGAACGTCTTGTAGCAGTCGCAAGCGGCGCGGTATTCTCCGACGATCAATTCGATGTAGGCGATTTGGCCGAAAGCGATGTCTCGCACCCGCCGAGTGTGTGTATCCTTGCGGTGTCCCAATGTGCCGCATGTGGGGCAGGGAAAGGTCAGCGGGGCACAACTCTGACGGAGAACGCGAACACGAGCGGCATACATGCCTGTGTCCTTCGAGGGTCGGTGTGGTAACCCCCAAGAAGGCACAGGCTGGATCTTTTGGAAAGATCAATCAACCCAACGGGTTGCAACCTGTCGCGTCGACCGAGAAGTCTCAACCATACCCAACAATTGAGCTGCAATGAACTACTAGACCATGCGGCCGAAAGCCGGGGCGAGTTCCTTCAGCCGCGTCATGAGCCTTTCTAGTGCAGGGAAATCGAGCGACTGTGCCCCGTCCGACATCGCCTTGTCCGGTTCGGGGTGGGCTTCAATCAGGATGCCATCCGCACCCGCGGCGAGTGCTGCCAGAGACATCGCAGGAACGTAAGCTCGTTTCCCGGTCCCGTGGCTGGGGTCCACGAAGATCGGCAGGTGCGACAGCGACTTCGCGGGTGGGATAACACCGAGATCAAGCGTGTTCCGGCTGTGATCCGAGAATGTGCGAACGCCACGCTCGCACAGGATGACCTGGTAGTTCCCACCGGCCATGATGTATTCCGCGGCCATCAACCAGTCTTCCAGCGTCGCGCTCATACCGCGTTTCAGAAGGACGGGTTTACGACACTTCCCAACCCGCTTGAGTAGCGAGAAGTTTTGCATGTTCCGCGTGCCGATCTGGATGATGTCCGAGGCATCTTCCACTGCGGTCGCGTATTCCGTGTCCATCAACTCGGTGACGATCGCGATGCCCGTGCGTTCGCGGGCTTTCGTCAGGATCTTCAACCCCTCAAGGGCCATTCCCTGGAATGCGTAAGGACTGGTTCGCGGCTTGAACGCGCCCGCCCGCAGGAACTTGATCCCCTTCGACATCAAGAACTCGGCCGTCTTGAGGACCATCGACTCGTTCTCGACCGAACACGGCCCGGCGACAACCGTGAACGTCTTCGGCCCGACGGTTCCTTGGCTGAACGGAATGACGGTGTCGTCCCGCTTCATCTCGCGACTGGCCAGTTTATACGGCTTGGTGACGCGGATTGCTTCCTCGACGCCCGGCAGAACCTCGAACAGAGCCTTATCGACGGCCCCGGTGTTCCCGGTCACGCCGATGGCGGTGCGGGTCGCTCCGGGCATGACGTGTGGCGTCAAACCCTGGCCTTTGATGACTTCGACTACGCGAGCGACCTCTGAATCGGCGGCGTGAGACTGCATAACGACGAGCATGTTGCACCAGTGCGGGAGACGAAATTCCGTGGGAGAGATCTCGAAGACGTCTGAACTATGTATTTGGGCGTGCGGTGTCGAGCGCAACACAGGCGCTATTTCATTCTGCGTTCCGCATTCCTCGTTCGGCACTTCATCGAGTATTATACGGCACACGCCCGTTCTCCTGCTGAGGGCCGGATGGATAACCCGGACGACGACCACCTGACCCGCTCGATGACCGAACTGGGCGACCCCGAAGCCTTGTTCCGGATCAGTCGTGGCCGGTTCCTGGCGAAACTCACGCTTGGCATTCTGCTCCTCGCCTACGGAGTGGTCGCCAACTACTTCTGGTGGGTTCACGGCCCCGGCGGGTTCGGGCACCTCGAACTTCTGCTGTTAATCGTTGTCCCGCTGTCCGGTGGTGCGCTCCTGATTCACATGTACCGCCAGCGCGGCCTCTTCGTTCTGATATACCCCACCGGGTTGCTCCGCTTACGTCGTGGCGAAGTCGACTCGTTCCCGTGGCGAGAGGTGGATCACGTGCGAGTGAACGTACAGCGGGCTGATGAAGCCGAGGTCAGCCGTGGAGAAGACGGTGAACTGCTCGCGTGCTGGCTCCCCGCCGACGTGCCCACCTTTCAACTCTGGAAAGCGGGGCTCACAATCTCACGGGACGACGGCGTTACCGTACACTTCGGCCCGGCGTTAACCGACTACGGCCTGCTTGCCGAGGAGGTTCAACGGCGAACCTTTCACGCGATCTGGCCACTGGTCTGGGCGAACTTCCTCGCAGGCCGGTCGATCTCGTTCGGCGACATTGAGGCGTCGCGTGCCGGGGTGCGATATGCGAACAAATTTCTCCCTTGGGCCGACGTCAAGGAACTGAGTGTTGCCCAGGGGAAGTTGAGCATCAAGCAGGGCGGAAAGTGGCTCCCGTGGGTGCTCGTCGATGTGAACGGTATCCCGAACCCGCACGTCCTGTTCGCTCTCGCGATCGAAGCCCGGCGAACAACAGTCTCTCACCCAGAGATGGAACCGAAATCGCGTCGCCGCGGGTAACTGGAGTTACCCATAATCGACCGATCAGTCGGCCCGTCTCGTTTTGCTTTGCATTCTGACCCGCACTGATGTGAACTTGGCACGGGCCAACCCGATCAACAGGAGCCACTCCGATGTCCGATGAATTCGACAACCCGCACGGGGAAATCTCGACCGAACTGTCGAGCGGATTCCGGGCCGCGGTGACACACACACTCATTGATCTCGGCTACTCTGTCGCCACCTGGGAAGTCGATGGCGTGAACGTCCGCGCTCCAAACAAGGAGAAGGGCGACGAACAATACATCGGGCTTTCCAACCTCTACCGTCGCGCCAAGGGCGCAGATAAGGCCGAGTGGCCTGCGATGATCCGCGAGTTCCTCGAACATCTCACGGGTGTGCTATCGGGGCCTAAGATCCCCGACGACCTGAGCACCGTCGCCAGCCAACTGCGGCCACGCCTCGGAAGGCCGTTCTCACGTGAGGGAAAGACCTACCCGTGGGGCATCCCGCTGCCCGGCACCGGCCTCGAAATCAACATCGTGATCGACTACCCGCACACGATGGCTTACGTGACCGAGGCCATGCTGAAGAAGACCGGTAGTACCGGCGAAGACCTCCTCGACCTCGCGCTGGCCAATCTGAAGGAGAACACGCCGCCCGATTTCCTCGACAAGGTTTCCGAGGAACTCGACATCTTCGTGGGGCATACGGCCGATGGCTACGATGCAGCGCGTGCGCTACTCGTTGACGAGCTATTACCCGATTCTCCGGCGGGTTTTTGGGTGGTGATCCCGAGTCGTGATGAGCTTGCAGTGTGGCCAGTGTCGATGGCAGCGCTGTCGAAGATTCACGTCATCAAGATGTTCGCGCAGGACAACTTCCGCGAGCATGCTTATCCCGTGACGGATGACGTGTTCTGGGTGTGGCGCGGAACGTGGTACCCGTTCGGCATTCAGGTGGACGACAAGAACCTGACCGTGTCGCCCCCCGACGAGTTCATTGTGGCGCTCAAAGAACTCGAAGGCGACGACGGAGACCGTGGTTGAGAGTCGTGATCGCTCACAGGCCCGCAGCGCGAGCAAGGGAAAAGCAAAACCCTTGCTCGCGCTGCGGGCTTGTGGCGTGATGACACGTTCACTCCGCCTTTTCGACCTCATCCAGCCAGACGCGGGCCGCGGCGTCGCTGGGCATTCGCCAGTCGCCGCGGGGTGACACCGACACAGAACCCACCTTCGGCCCGTCCGGCAAGCAACTCCGCTTGTACTGGTTCGCGAAGAATCGCCGCAAGAACACTCCGAGCCAGTGACGCACTTCCGACGGTGTGTAGGTTTTCGAGAACGTCGCGTGTTTCGCTATGAACAGGATCTTGTCCGGGTTCGCGCCGAATCGCAGGAAGTGGTACAGGAAGAAATCCACCAACTCATACGGCCCGATGCTCGACTCGGTGTCTTGAACTATCTGACCGCCCGCGTCGGTCGGTAGCAATTCCGGGGATATTGGGGTTTTCACCACCTCAAGAAGCGTCTCGCGGGTCTCGCCGTCGAACTCATTCTCGGCGGCCCACTTCACCAGGAACTTCACGAGCGTCTTCGGGATGCTCACGTTTACGTTGTACATGCTCATGTGATCGGCGTTGTACGTACACCACCCCAGCGCCAGTTCGGACAGGTCGCCGGTGCCGATCACGAACCCCGCGTTCATCAAGAGACTTGTGCGCATCCGGGCCTGTGTGTTCTCGAACACGAGGTCGTTGCGGTGTTCTGGCGGCAGGTGTCGCAACTTCTCGGTGAGCGAATCGACCGTTTCGCCCTCGAGCTTGATCCCGAACGGCGAGTGCCCGAGCGCCTTCATTTGCTCGAAGCACATCGCGCGAATGTCGCACTCGCGGGCCGACACACCGAGCAACCGCATCAGTGCGTGTGCGTTCGTCTTGGTCGGGGCGCTGGTGCCGAACCCGGGCATCGTCAGGGCGTTAACGTCGTCGCGTGACACGCCGAGGTCATCCATCGTCTTGCACACAACGAGCAAAGCGAGCGTCGAGTCCAACCCACCCGAAACGCCGATAGACACCGGCGGTGTGCCGATGTGCCCGAGTCGGCGGCCGAGCGCCGCGACCTGCGTCTGGAAGATTTCCCGGCAGCGTTCGTCTCGTGTGGCCGGATCATTTGGTACGAACGGAGCCGAATCGACGGTTCGCGCCAGTGCGGGTTCGCGGGGGCTGTGTTCCAACTCGTAGTACATGTTGCGGAACTTGCCGAAGTTCAGATCCGGGGCACGGTTGGCGTCGTGGAAGCTGTTTGTCTGAATCCGATCGTGAACAAGGCGGTCGAGGTCGATGTCCGACACGAGGAGATGCCCGCCGCGGCGGAACCGCTCCGATTCTGAGACCACCACCCCGTTCTCGGCGATGATGCAGTGGCCACCGAACACGAGGTCGGTCGTCGATTCACCCACCCCGCAGGATGAGTAGATGTAGCTCGCCATGCAGCGGCCCGATTGACCCGCGACGAGTTGCCGGCGGTAGGTCGCTTTACCGATCACTTCGTTGCTGGCCGAGAGGTTAGCCATCACGGTTGCGCCCATCAATGCCGCGAGCGAGCTTGGTGGCACGGGCATCCACAGGTCTTCGCACACCTCGATGGCGAGGATGAACCCAGGAACATTGCGGCAGTCGAACAGTAGGTTCGTGCCAAATGGGATGTTTTGGCCCGCAATGCTGGCGCTGCTGAACGTGGCGTTGTCGGCCGGGCAGAAGTAGCGAGCGTCGTAGAACTCCTTGTAGTTCGGCAGGTAGCTCTTGGGCACGATGCCGAGAATCTTTCCGGCGTGGATGACCGCCCCGACGTTGAAGAGTTGCCCATCCACTTGAAGCGGCAACCCGACCACGGCGAGACCGCGGTACACTTTCTCGCCAAGTTCGACGACACGAACAAGCGCATCCTCGGCGGCTTGCCAGAGTGATTTGTGGTGGAAAAGGTCGTGACAAGTGTAACCCGTGAGACCACACTCGGGGAACACGATGAGGTTCACGCCGCGATCCTCGGCCTGCTTCATGAGGCTGAGGGTGCGGTCGGCATTGAAAGGGCAGTCCGCGAGCCGGAGTTCTGGGCTGGCGGCCGCGACGCGGAGGAAGCCGTGGTGATTCATGTGGAAAGTGTAGCGGAGTGGGATGAGGGAAGGAATGCCTCGACGTTGAGTTGGAATCCGACTCCTACGCTGTCATTTCCGCTTGGTTCGCGGCTGACCGGATGCTAAAGAACATGTGTTGGTATATTGCCGCCCGTACTTCATTCCCCAGCATTATTTTGAGGTGTGTCGATGCTGCCACATCCTTGGCATACGCGGCCCCGTGCCGCGTTCACTTTGATTGAGTTGTTGTTGGTCATCGCTATCATCGCGATTTTGATCGGTCTGCTGTTGCCTGCCGTACAGAAAGTCCGCGAGGCCGCCGCACGGATGAAGTGTTCGAACAATCTGAAGCAACTTGTCCTTGCAACACATGGGTTTCACGATGCGATCAACGCACTTCCACCTGGGGTAAGCCAGGGGTACTTCCCGGAACTCAATGGCTCCGTGGATTGGTACAACGCCACAGCAGTTGGTGCCCCAGCGATGAAGGATGCAGATCGCACCTGTTGGGCTTACCATATTCTGCCATACATCGAGCAGGGCCCTCTGTTTCAACAGAACTCGGCCTGGCTGACTGCGAACACGAGCGTGACCACGCAGACGGTAAATGGCACGGTGCTTCCGACGTTCCTTTGCGCCTCTGATCCTCGCGGACCGAAAATTCCGCCGGATGGAGCAGGGCAGGGGTTGCACGTGAATTACGTCCTGTGCCACGGAAGTGGCTCGGCGGTCACTGTACCCACCGCATCGGCCCCGCTCGATCGCTTCGGCCTCTCTGTCAACGGGATCTACTACGGTCGCTCCAAAACCAGATTCACCGATATCACCGACGGTACCTCGAATACGGTTGCAGCGAGTGAGATTTTGGTGGCTCCCGGAAATAGCGATGTTCGCGGGCGAATCTGGAACGCGATCCACGCTGGGGCAACATTCTCGACGATCTTCCCACCGAACTCGACGATCGGCGACTATCCGCAGGGGAACCGGTGTACTGCAGCACCGAATGTACCGTGTGCGGCATCGAATTCCAATGGTGTCTATCTGGTCTCTCGCAGTGGGCACACCGGTGGTGCGAACGCGGCTATGGCTGATGGCTCAGTCCGGTTCATCGCGAACGGGATTAAGCCGCAGGCGTGGTTAGACATGGGTACACGAGCCGGGGGCGAAACTCCTGTCGCCGAATAAAGGAGGCCGAGATGCGAATGCTTTTGACTGTCGGTCTCGTGGTCCTTATTGCCGGGTGCCAGACCGACCCTTTCACAGATGTGAGTGGTACTGTGACTCTCGATGGTGCGCCACTGGCAGAGGGCGAGATCATCTTCCTGGCACCAGACAACAGCGTCACGCCATCGTCGGGAACGATCAGCAATGGTCACTTCCACTTCCGCGCCACACGCGGAGCCAAGAAAGTGCAGATCAACGCCACTAAGGATTCGGGCAAAAGGGAAATGGACGGGTGGGTGATCCGGGAGTCGGTCATCCCGGAGCGTTACAATGTAAAGACTGATTTGATTGTCGATGTGAAATCTGGACTGAACGACTTCAAGTTCGAACTGCATTCGAAGTAACAGAGTAGTCATTCACCTACATCAAGAATCCCCACGTGGCCTTTCACGCTACTAAAGGCCACGGTCAATCCATCCGGGGCGAAGGCAACCCCGTGCAACTTCCCGACCTTCGGAGCATATGCTCGCAACTCGCTGTAGGTTGCCACGTCCCAAATGCGCACTGTGCCGTCGTGCGATGTCGTGGCCAGCGTCGTTCCATCAGGTGAGAAATCGAGACACTGAATCTGATCGGTATGCCCGCGAAAACGCCACACCTTGCCGGGCCGGAGATGGCCGCGGCCACCGGGCGGCTTGACCATGTCCCATACCATTGCGACTTTGCCACCTGCAGCAGCGAGTTTCATACCATCCGGCGAGAACATCAGGCCACGAACGACCCCACGCATCGCCAGATCGTGAAAGCACCGCCGGCTTTCCCACGTCCAGAAGCGAACGTGTGCATCTGCACCTCCAGATGCGAAACCGTTTGGTCCTGCGGCCAGAGCACCGCAGGCGTCGTTATGCCCCCGCAGGATACGTTCCACTTTGTGCGTCTTGAGGTCGAGGACAAACACCTTCTCAGGGAGACCAAGCTGACCACCCGCGAACGCGACCCATTTCCCGTCGCGGGATACCACGAGCGTTCCGACCCCACCGAACCCGCGTGGCTTCTCCACCTGCCACTGCGGCTTTCCCGTTTTGGCAGACCAGCTTCGAAGATGCTGGGCCCAGCCTCCCGTGATGAGTTGCTTACCATCCGGCGTGAAATGGGCGTGTGATACTCCGCTAAGGACGAAGTCGAGGTCCATATCCTCGAACAGGTCGTGAGTGTTGAAATCTTCCTCGATTTGACTGCTGTCCGCGAGTGCTTCCCAGATCGGCTCACCATTATGGAGCCGCGTGGGATCCCAGATCTTCACCCAGCCGTCTTCTGAAGCTGAGGCGAGAAGCCCGCCGTCAGGTGAGTATGCCACGATGTTCACGCAACCATCGTGGGGTTTGATGACGATCATGGAGTGTTTCCTGAAGCAAGCCTTGCCTTCGCCTCCGCCACCTCGGCTGTTCGCATGGCCTGGAAGCGCCGCAGGTGGTCGCCCACCACCGGGGAGGGTTCCCACCGGGTGAACCGATCCCAGGTGCGTTCCGCTCGTGTAGCTTGCTCCTGGAACGACTCGTGGTACACCACACGGCCCTGATCCACGAGCTTCACCAAGAGTGGTTCGCCGTTGATGCTCTCGGATTTGTCGGCCACGATCATGGTGTCGCCGCGGCCATAAACGCGGATGTATCCGGGGATCGTTTCCTTGCCCGGTGAGTTCGAGAACTTCACGTTTGGCCGGCCGCTCGTCGCTGTGCGCTTGAACGCCGCGCTCACAGTGTCGCGATGCACCAACTTCCACCAGTATCCACCCGCACCGGGGAATAGCATCGTGGGTTCGATGCCCGTTTGCGTGCGGAAGGTATCGTAAACCTTCTTCACGCCATCCGGTGTGACCTCATCTTCAAACACGATGAGCCGCGGTGGGATGCCGAGTTGTTTCATCTTCTGGAAGTACAAAACACACTGCCCAGCGATGTCGCCACTATCCACACGCACGCCGACACGGTCGGTTTCCGGGTGGTTCTGGATGACACGTAAGGCGTTCTCGAGGCCGACTGTTTCGGCGTCCACGAGATCGCACAGCAGTGACGCGGTTCCCATCTTCGAGACGAAACGATCCATCATCTCGTATTCGGCGGCCGCGAGAGATTTGTCGAATGACTGAGCCGCGCACATCATTTCGTGCCCGATTGTGCCGATCGACTTGAACAACTCAGGATACATGAATTCGGCGGTGTCGTTCGATGTGAGTTGTGGGGCTCCTGTGCAACCGGCTCCGCCGACGAACCGCGCCAACAGCAGGATCAAGTTGCACACCTCGACAGGTGCGGAACGCAGTCCGAATTCGGCGTCTCGTGGCGTGGACTCCTTCATGAGCCTGGCCTTGGTCGCCTGAATAACTGGGGCGAAGTATCGACACATTGCGGGTTCGAGGTACGAGATTAGCCCGCCCATTCCCTCGAAGATGAGGCACGGCACGCCCGCGACAAATGTCTGCCCGCCGGGAAAGCCCCACACATCCACGGGCAACGTGATCTCTTCGAACGGTTGCTGGGCGAGCACGGTCTCCCACAATTCGGTGGGGTAGGCTTTTGTCGCGGAGTACCCGGAGTACCACTGCTGTGATAGTGCGATGTCCTTGCGATGCAGCGGTCGGTGGAACCACTGGGCGAGCATGGCTTCGTGCCCGGCCATGATAAGTTGGTTGCCGGCTCCGGGCTCAGGGAGTCCTTTGCGGAATGTGAGCGAGTAACACGCGGGTTCCAGTGCAACATCCGGCACGGCCGACCACATCGTGCGTTTGTAGGTGTCTGTGGCACCTGTCCACCCGCCAAGGAGGAAGAGCTTGGCGAACAGTTCGTCTCGCATCTGCTGACGCTTGGCGATAAACGGATCGGCTGGAGACATGGGCGATCACTCGCTGAGGAGGAGCCACGCGGCACAATAGAGCAACACGAAACCAACAAGCCCAAACGCGATGAAGCACCCGAACTGTCTGGCAGCGGAAGGGATTGCTTCCCCGTTAGTGGCGGCTTCCCGGTGCATTCGGGAATGTTCGAGCCACACGAACGCGAGCAAAGCTGCACACGCAATTAGATCGACCGTTCCACACACAACCAGCATGAAAAGTGCAACACGCACACGGCCACCCCGCACGCGGATCGGGACGGGAGTATTCTGGGGAAGCCCGGCGGTTCTTCTAGACTCAGTTATGTCTCATAGGATGGATGCGAGACCGCAAGTTGATCGGGAGTTGAGCATGGAATGCGACCTTGCAGTCGTGGGCGGTGGAATTGTCGGGTTGGCTACAGCGTACCAGTTCTCGTGCCGGTTCGCGGGCAGGCGTATCGTCGTCCTCGAGAAAGAGGTGCGTGTTGCGGAACACCAGACGGGGCACAACTCCGGGGTGCTGCATTCGGGGATCTACTATAAACCCGGTTCGTTGAAAGCGATCAACTGCCGGGCCGGGAAGCGGGCGATGGAAGCGTTCTGTGCTGAAGAAGGAATCGCACACGACATCTGCGGTAAGGTGATCGTCGCCGTCAACGATACAGACCTGCCGGCGCTGCAGCGAATCTACGAACGTGGCATCGCCAACGGCATCAAGTGCGAACTCATCGACAAAGAAAGACTCGCGGAACTGGAGCCCCACGCGGCCGGGGTCAAGGCGATCCACGTTCCCGAGGCGGGGATCGTGAACTACCGGCAGGTGTGCGAGCGGTTAGCCGAGAAAGTGCGGATCGCCGGCGGAAAGGTCGTGTTTGGTGCGCGTGTCACCTCTGTACACCCAGGCAAAGATGGCGTTACGGCTGTGACTCCTGTCGGCGAGTTCACCGCTCGTCAACTCGTCAACTGCGGTGGGCTGCACTCGGATCGCGTGGCCCGGCTCACGGGTCAGGATCCGGGCGCGAAGATCATCCCCTTCCGTGGTGAATACTTCACGCTCAAGCCGTCGGCTCACAGACTGTGCCGGAACCTGATTTACCCAACGCCCAACCCACAATTCCCCTTCCTCGGCGTCCACTTCACCCGCATGATTGACGGCAGCGTGGAATGCGGCCCGAACGCAGTGCTCGCTTTCGGTCGTGAGGGGTACCACTTCTTCTCGCTCAATCCTCGCGACCTGCTCGAAACGCTGACATATGGCGGATTCATCCGGATGGCGGTCAAGCACTGGAAGATGGGGCTTGGTGAGATGTGGCGTTCGCTGAACAAGGCGGCATTCGTGCGTGCTCTCCAACGGCTTGTACCAGATGTGCGGGCGGAGGACATGGAACCCGCCCCCGCTGGAATTCGCGCACAAGCCGTGTCGCCCGATGGCGGCCTCGTGGACGACTTCTTGATTCAGCAAGCCGATCGCGTGGTGAACGTGTGCAATGCCCCGTCGCCAGCTGCAACCGCATCCCTTCAGATCGGGACGACGATCGTGGATCGCGTTGCTGCCCGGTTTGCGTGACCGAATCGCGAAGGAGCGTATCGTGCCCGTGCAACCCCTGGATCTGAGCCGCTTGAAAGTGTTCCCTCTCGCCGAGCGGCAGAGTCTCACCCGTGCCGACGACATTCTGATCGACCCGGACTCGGAGCCGAAACCCTGCTCCGAACGGAACGCAGGGCTCGTCCGGGAGTGCGCCGAACGCATACGTGGCGCTCGCGACCGCGGTGCTTCGGTCATGCTCATCTACGGGGCGCATTTGCTTCGAAATGGTACCGCTCGCATTCTTGAGCGGATGATGGCTCGTGGCTGGCTCACGCACCTTGCCACCAATGGAGCCGGCACGATTCACGACTGGGAATATGCCTGGTTTGGGGCCAGCACCGAGAGCGTCGAGATGGGCGTTTCGGGCGGCACCTTCGGCACCTGGCACGAGACCGCCACGAACATCCACCTCGCGCTGCTTTCCGGTGCTTTGGATGGCCTGGGGTATGGTCGTGCGCTTGGCCGCCTCATCCTTGAAGACGGCGTGGTTCTCCCGAGTATCGCTGACCTTGCTGCCCAGGTTGCAGCCGATCCCACCGATCCGCTGACTGCTGCCCGTGCCGATTTGCTGCAGGCCATGCTCTCACAGGGGTGGCCGGCCGGACGAATCGACGTTATCCACCACTGGAAACACGCCTCGATTCTGGCGCAGGCCTACACGCACGGGGTGCCGCTCACAGTTCACCCGGGCATCGGCTACGACATCATCTCGAATCACCCGGTCTTCAATGGTGCAGCGATAGGTCGCGCAGCGGAATGGGATTTCAAGTTATTCGGTGGCTCGGTGGATGGGCTCGATGGCGGTGTTGTATTGTCGGTTGGATCCGCGATTATGGGACCGCAGGTGTTCGAGAAAAGCCTCAGTTGTGTGAACAACCTCCGCCTCCAGTCGGGTCGCGAAGTCGTGAAGGATCACACGATCTACGTTGTGGATTTGCAGGATGGTGGTGGGTGGGACTGGACGGTGGGTGAACCGCCCAAGTCCCACGCCGCGTATTATCTGCGGTTCTGTAAGAGCTACTCCCGCATGGGCGGGGCGATGCAATACCTCCAGTGCGACAACGCTACGTTCACGCACAATCTTTACCGCGAACTTCTGCGGGGAGGGTGATCGCCTCGACGAGTTTGCTCATGCCATCGGTTGTGGCCACGAGTGTCGCTCCGACGAATCGGGCGAATCGCTCGGCCTCAGGGGTTCGTGTCGCTGCCATCAGCACGACCCGGATTTTCCGCTTTCCGGCCCGCAACTTTGCTGCCACGAGATACCCGCTTTCCCTGTTGAGGCCGGTTGGTATAACCGCTACGCTGGGTTTCCTCGCCATAATCCCGCACGCGAGCTCATCTCCGCCCGGAATGCTCAGCACATCCCAGTCGAGCATTCGCAATTGCTCCTGAACGGAATCGCAACCGACTGTCCCAACAAGAATTACACGCGGCTTGCGGGCTGTTGCAACGGCCGCACCAAGTAGTCTTTTGTCGCTCATTTCCAACGTCTCCATCTTGCACCTCGCAGAGCAGACACGCCGCTCTCAGAGGATGTTCGCGTCGGAGCACCAGAACTTGCGCGGTGGGGTGGGAAACTTCCACCTCCCATGCGGATTTGAAAAGCGGGTGCCCGCGAGTTTCTCCTTGTCAACTCCGGAAGTCGGGGCTAGAAACGAGTTTCCGGAACCGCACCTCGCACATGGCAAGAAAATCCATGTGAGATCAGGGTTAAAGTAAGAGATTTGTGATCGGATGTACAGGTCGGTGGCGACCACAATCACTTAATCACTTACTCCCCACGGTCCGTCACCCTTGCCCTTTCTCCCTCGGAGCGAAACGCCAATGTCCAAGGCCCGCATCTCGATCGGCACCTGGGCGTACTTGTTCAACCAGAAAGAGCCGACCAACGACTTCCATGTGATCCTGCACAAGTTGCAAGACCTGGGATACGACGGGGTCGAACTCGGTAGCTTCGGACCGCACCCCAGTCCGGCCTCCCACCCAACCAAGGCGAGCCGTGCGAAGCTCAAGAAGGAAATCGCGGACCACGGTCTCGCACTTTCCGGCATCGCCATCGACCTCTGGGCGTTCAAAACGCCTGGCACCTCGATCGTTGACGAGACGCCATCGGCTTACCTGACGGCATTCTTGGGCTGGTGTGCGTTCGCCGCCGATCTCGATGTGAAGACCATTCGCGTCGATAGCGTGGTGAACCCGGATTACTTCGAGAAAGATGGCAAGGAACTCGGAGCCGAGAAGGGGATGGAGCGGATCGCCGCCGTGTGGGACAAGGCCAGCAAGATGGCGGCCGACTACGGCATGAACATTTGCTGGGAGTTCGAGCCAGGCTTTGCCTTCAACAAGCCCAGTGAAATTCTCAAACTCGTGGACATGGTTCGGGCGAAGAATAACCCGAACTTTGGTGTGCTGTACGACACCTGCCACGCTCATATGTGCGCTGTGGTCGGGGCGAACCAGACTGGCACCAAGGAGACTCTCCCCGGTGGCGAGCTCGAACTGCTCCAGAAGCTCAAGGGGAAGATCACTCACGTTCACGTCATCGACAGTGACAGCACGTTGAACGAGCACAACACCTCGACCCACAATCCATTCGGCACGGGCAAACTGAACTTCGATCAGCTTGCTCCGGCTCTGCGCACCGCTGGCGTTCCGCACGACTGGTGGTGCGTGGATCTGTGCTTCTGGCCAGATGCCTGGCAAGTGACCGCCGACAGCAAGAAGTACCTCGATAAGCTCCGCGAGAAGTACGCTGCCGTGTGATGAACTGAGTACGAACAGCCGGCGTAAGCCGGCTGTGCTTCTCTTACGAGGAACACACGGACGGCCGCAGCGACCGAACTTGCCACTGAGACGTTCGCCGACTTACACACTCGACTTGGATGGGTGCCGCTCGGTCGTATTCTCCGCAAGCCAGCGCCTGCCTCTGAGTCTTCCGATTCGCTATGTAATCCGTTGCCGAACGGCCCGTGATTTCGCATAACGCGTCATATCTTTCCTCTCTTCACCCAAACGGTTAGGACGGGGAATGCACCGGGCGTATCATCGTTGGTGGAGTCCATCACTCCACCGGGACATGGAACTGCTGGAGTTTGGACATGGTGGCGCGCGAGTTGTCGCGTTCCCCACATCTCGTGGTCGATTCTTCGAGTGGGAAGATCGCGGTATGCACCGCGCATTGTCTCACCTCCTTGATAACGGCCACCTACATCTTACTTGCGTCGATGCTGTGGATGGTGAGAGCTGGTATGCCTACCACCACCACCCCGGCGCTCGGGTCTGGCGACACGAGCAATACACCCGTTACATCATTGATGAAGTGCTGCCGTGGACACACTGGCGTAATTCGCATCCGTACACCGTCTTCACCGGCGCGAGTTTTGGAGCCTTCCATGCGCTCTCGATTGGGCTGCGATACCCGGACAGGGTGAATCGCATCCTGAGCATGAGCGGCCTCGTGGACATCCGAGGATTTCTTGGCGGTTTCCAGAACGAGACGGTCTATTTCCAGAATCCGGTTGAGTTCATTCCGAATGAGCACGACCATTGGCGATTAGAACACCTTCGCCGGCAAGACCTCATTCTTGCCGTTGGCAATGGTGACCGCCTTATCCACCAGAACCGCGAACTCTCCAGTCAGTTGTGGGGCAAAGGCATCGGCAACGCGTTCCGCGAATGGGATGGCTTTGCACACGACTGGCCAGTTTGGCACAAGATGGTGAACATGTACATTGGCGGGCACGATTGAAGATTTGTGGTCAATGATTTCAGTTTTGAAGTGTGGGTGCCTCCTCCGCCTTCAGCCTGTCGATCATCAATCGCAAATCTGAAATCACAAATTACCACGGGTGACCTGTGAAGAAGGTTGGGGTTATCGTCGGTCGCGAGTGGTCGTTCCCGCCGAAGTTCATCGATGAGGTGAACCGGCGGGACAAGGGCGTCGTCGCGGAGTTTGCCCGTCTGGGTGGCACCCGTATGGACGAGAAAATCTCATACGACGTACTCGTCGATCGCATCTCGCACGAGGTACCGTATTACCGCAGTTACCTCAAGCACGCTGTGCTCGAAGGTGTCACTGTCATCAACAACCCGTTCATGTGGACGGCCGACGACAAATTCTTCGGCGCGTCGCTGTGCGCCAAACTCGGCCTTGCCCATCCTAAGACTGCGGTGTTGCCGAATAAGGATTATGTCCCGGGAATCGTGAAGACGGAGAGCCTTCGAAACCTCGTTTACCCAATGGACTGGCAGGCGATAATTGACTATGTTGGGCTGCCCTGCATTCTGAAGGATGCTCACGGTGGTGGCTGGCGCGGCGTTTACGTCTGCCACAGCATCGAGGAACTGATCCGTTACTACGACGGCTCAGGGTTGCTCACCATGATCGCCCAGGAGTTCATCAAGTGGGATCAGTATGTCCGGGTGATGTGTTTGGGGCAGAATGTCGTGCTTCCGATGCCCTACGATACCCACAACCGCAAGTACATTCCTGACCCGAATTACCTGACACCAGCGCTGTATAAGCGAGTCGCTGCAGATTCGCTGAAGTTGGTCCAGGCGCTAGGCTACGACATGAACACGGTCGAGTGGGCGATCAAGGACGACGTGCCATACGCGATTGACTTCATGAACCCGGCACCGGACATGGATCTCAACTCGCTCACGCCGGAGTACTTCGACTGGGTCGTGCAGAAAATGGCCGATCTGGTCATTGATCGCGCGCTCAACCCGAAGCCGCAGATCAAGGAAATGCGCTGGAATATGTTGTTTTGAACTCGACTCATTGTTTAGCTGCGGCCATAGGTCGCTGCTTCACATGGGGAACGCATGTCCGATCCAATCGCTACATACCACGATCTGCTTGCGTCCGAGACCACACTCGCGGCCGACTCGCACGCCGCCCTCGAACAGGCCCAGCAGCACCGCGGACTTCACTTCGGCACACGGCCGGTCTGCACTGTGCTTCGCCCGCGGTTCCTCACGCACGGGCAATACCGGTTCCTGCAAGATACCGTGAAGCTACTGCTTCCAGCGTTCCAGAAAACCTACGACCGTGCACACGCAGACCCTGCGTTCCGCCAGCAGTTTCGACTTACGCCGTGGGAGGACGAACTCCTTGCCATTGACCCGGGATATCGTGATCCGAGTCCCACGAGTCGGTTCGATGCGTTCTTTGTCTCAAACGATGAGTTGCTGTTCACCGAGTTCAACACCGAAACGCCCGCTGGGGCAGGGTACTCGGATTCGCTCACAGAAGTCTTCTATGGTTTGCCAGTGTTTCAGGAGTTCCAGCGGCAGTTTCACGTCTTCCCGCTCCCTGCGAAACCTGGCGTTCTGAACGCACTCCTCGGTTCGTTCAAGCAGTGGCAGGGGAACACCTCGGAGCCCCCGCGTATCGCCATCCTCGACTGGCGAGAGGTGCCAACTTTCAGCGAGTTTGTCGTCTTCTACGATTACTTCAAAGCGATGGGCATTGAATCTCGCATCGTCGATCCGCGTGATTGCGAATACCGCGACGGCAAACTGATGGCAGGCGAATACCACATCACATTGATTTACAAGCGGGTACTCATCACCGAGTTGATCGAACGCGGCGGGATGGATCACCCCGTCGTGCGGGCTGTTCGCGACCATGCCGTTTGCATGGTTAACTCATTCCGCTGCAAGATCCTGTTCAAGAAAGCCTCGCTTGCAGTGCTCACGGACGAACGGAATACGAGTCTGTTCACGCCCGAGGAGCACGATGCCTTGCGGAAGCACATCCCCTGGACGCGGGTACTAGAACCACGCGTGACCACAGACCCGAATGGGGCCGACATCGACCTCGTTCTGTGGACATTAGCCAACAAGGACGTCCTCGTTCTCAAACCCAACGACGACTACGGTGGCCACGGGATCGTGCTGGGCTGGACGGTCGATCAGGCAGAGTGGGAAGCCGCAGTCGCGGCCGCGCTGCTGTCTCCTTATGTTGTTCAGCGAAAAGTGCGGCTGCCAAACGAGGCGTTTCCAAGCATGGAGAATGGAACGCTACAGGTAATCGACCGACTCCTCGACACGAATCCGTATGTGGCGTTTGGCTCATATATGCACGGATGCCTGACTCGCATTTCGACGGACCCACTTGTCAACGTCACCGCGGGCGGTGGATCGACCGTGCCAACATTCCTTGTGGAAGAACGATGAGTTCCAGGTTTCAGGTTCCAGGTTCCAAGTTGGGAACCAACGGCATAACTTGGAACCTGGAACCTGGAACCTGGAACTCAGAAATGAATGCCCCATCGTTGACGCTCGGGATCGAGGAAGAGTACCAGATCATCGACCCGAATACCGGGGAATTGAAGTCGTTCATCACGCAGATGCTCGAGGAAGGTAAGGTCGTTCTCAAGGAACAGATCAAGGCCGAGTTGCACCAGTCAATGGTCGAGGTGGGCACAGAGATTTGCAAGATGCCCGCAGATGCCAGAACAGAATTGGTCAAACTTCGCCGTTCTATCACGGAACTTGCTGGCCGACACGGGCTCGTCATTGCGGCAGCAGGGTCGCACCCCTTCTCGAACTGGGAACAGCAGGAGATCACGCCCTTCGAACGCTACCTCGGTGTTCAGAACGACATGCAGGATCTCGCCCGGCAACTCCTCATCTTTGGCACGCACGTCCACATCGGTATCGAAGACCGCGAGTTCATGATCGACGCGATGAACGTGGCTCGTTACTTCGCACCGCACATCCTTTGCCTCTCCACATCATCGCCGTTTTGGACAGGGCGGCAAACGGGATTGAAATCGTACCGCTCGATCATCTTCCGTCACTTCCCGCGGTCGGGCATTCCGCCGTTCTTCCAGGATTGCGCCGAGTACGACGGCATGGTGGAAACGATGGTGCGGACCAAGTGTATCCCCGACGGCTCGAAGATCTGGTACGACGTGCGGCCGAACAATCGCTATCCGACGCTGGAATTCCGGATCTGCGACGTTTGCACCAAGGTGGACGAGGCGGTGTGCATTGCGGCATTGTTCCAGGCGATCATTGCGAAGCTCTGGAAACTCCGACGGGATAACCTGACGTTCCGCGTCTATCCGACAGAACTGATCGAGGAAAATAAGTGGCGAGCGGTCCGGCACGGCCTCGATGGTAAACTCCTCGACCTGGGCAAGCAAACGGAAGTTCCTGTCCGCGAGTTGATTCACGAACTGATCGACTGGTTCCTGCGTGACGTGATCGATGAGCTCGGCACCCGCAAGGAGATCGAGTACGCGTACAAGATCATGGAGGGTGGTTCCAGCGCTGACCGCCAGTTGAAGACGTTCGCGGAAACCGGGAACACACGCTCCGTGGTAGATCAGTTGGTTCGTGAAACACAGGAAGGGGTTTCTTGAGTCGTAATGGTGAGCAATGAACACCTTTGAACGCGATGGCGTTTCTTTCAAATATCCGACGAACTGGCGAGCCGAGGCCGAGGAAGTCGAGGCAGGCGGCTGGGCGGTGACCGTGAGCAGTCCAGACACGGCATTTGCTCTGGTGTCGGTCCGCCCAGACGCTCACGACCCGGCTGAGCTCGCGGATCAGGCGCTCGACGCCTTGCGGGAGGAGTACAAGGAACTCGATGCCGAAAACCGTCTGGAAACGATCGCGGGGATGCTGGCGATCGGCCATGACATCGACTTCATCACGCTCGACGCTGCGATCACATGCCGGACGCGATCCCTCGCGACCCTCACCGGCCCGCTCCTGGTGATGACTCAGGTGAGCGAGTACGATCAGAGCCGTAATGACCCCGTCTTGCGAGCGATCGTTGCATCGTTGCGGGTGGAGGAGTGACACGCGAGAATCGACGTCCAATCAATGTTCTCGCCATGCGATCTCTGTTCGCGGGCTCGTCCAGGGCGTCGGCTTTCGCCCGTTCGTCTTTCACCTGGCCCATCGTGTTGGACTGAGTGGCTTCGTCCGAAACCAGACCAGTGGCGTCTGGATCGAGGTCGAAGGTGAACCCGAACAACTCGACCAGTTTCTCGCAGGTTTGCGGGGCGAACTTCCCGCGTCCGCCCGTGTCGATGAGATCACGTGCCAGGAGATTCCGTGTCTTGGTGAAGCCGGCTTCCGAATCGAGGTCAGCGATACGGGGTCCGGCACGGTGGTCATCGGCCCCGATCTCGCGACGTGTGATGCCTGTCTCTCAGAACTGTTCGACCCTACCAATCGCCGCTTTCGCTACCCGTTCCTCAACTGCACACACTGCGGTCCACGTTTCACGATCATTCGCGGAGTTCCGTATGACCGTGAACGAACCACAATGGCCAGGTTCGCATTTTGTGCCGCCTGTCGAGCGGAATTCGACGACCCGACCGACCGCCGCTTTCACGCCCAGCCGACGGCGTGCCCTGCCTGTGGGCCACGATTGGCGGTTCTTGATGTCACTGGACGAGCGCGAACAACAAGCGAGCCCTTGGCAGATGCCGTGACAATTCTGCGGGCGGGCGGCATCGTTGCTGTGAAGGGGCTTGGCGGGTATCACCTGGCCTGCGATGCCACGCAACCAGAAGCCGTTGCGGAGCTGCGCCGCCGTAAGCATCGGGACGAAAAGCCGTTCGCAGTGATGTGTGCTGACCTTTCTACTGCGCAGGATCTCGCTGTAGTTTCCGATGAGGAAGCGGCGTTACTTACCTCGGTTCGTCGGCCGATCGTGCTTCTCAGGAAACGGGACGAGGCTGATCTTTCGCCTGGGATCGCACCGGGGAATTCGTCGATCGGCATCATGCTTGCCTACACGCCATTACATCATCTGCTGTTGAATGCAGTGCACCATCCGCTGGTAATGACCAGTGGCAACCGCTCTGAAGAGCCGATTGCGTTCGATGATGCGGTCGCGATTACCCGGCTCGCTGGTATTGCTGATGCGTTCCTGACGCATGACCGACCGATCTACACCCGGTGCGACGACTCAGTGTCTCGCTGGGTTGCGGGAAGCGAACTCCCCATCCGGCGATCTCGCGGGTACGCACCACAACCGCTCGCGTTACCGCGTTCGTGCCGACACCCGACGCTTGCGGTGGGCGGGCAGTTGAAATCCACATTCGCCCTCGCAGTTGGCACGAATGCGACGATCAGTCACCACCTGGGAGACCTCGACAACGCTGAAGCGTTTCGGGCGTTCACCGATGCCGTGAGCCATTACGAGCGACTCTTGCGGGCCACCCCGGCGTTGATCGTCCACGACATGCACCCGGATTATGCTTCAACCCGCTATGCACACGAACGCCTTGACGTTCCCCGTCGCCTTGCAGTTCAACACCATCACGCCCACCTTGCCAGTTGCCTGGCCGAGAACGGAATGGATGAGCCGACAATCGGCGTCATTTTCGACGGAGCCGGATACGGAACAGATGGCACCATTTGGGGCGGCGAGTTCCTGATTGGGGATTGCCGCGAGTTCCAGCGGGCGGGCCACTTCCGAACAGTCGGGATGCCCGGCGGCGAGCAAGCCACGCGTGAGCCGTGGCGAATGGCACTTGCTTACCTGATTGATGCGGGAATTGAGCCAACCAGGCTAACCGGCGTCGTGCGAAGCGAGGCTCTCCGCACCGCCCGGCAACTCATCGAACGCCGAACACTCACTCCGCTGACGTCGAGCGTGGGGCGGCTTTTTGACGCCATCGCCGCAATCATCGGAGTTCGCCATCGAGTAAGCTACGAAGGGCAGGCCGCGATTGAACTCGAGGCTCTCGCCGCAAGCATCGGTCCCGAAGTTGCCTACACATACGATCTGAGTGCCGAAACTCATGGTACAGTCATCGATTGCCGACCGTTGATCGCCGGGGTGGTAGCGGATGCGTGCGCTGGGGTCGGGGTGGCTCAAATCGCACGTCGATTCCACACGACTCTGGTTGAGATCGTTTCGTGTGTGTGTCGGCAGATTCGGAATGACAGCGGGCTGTCACTCGTAGCTCTTAGTGGCGGGGTGTTCCAGAACGCACTGCTGACGCTTGAAGTGGCCACACGTCTGCAAGGTGAGGGATTTCGGGTCTTGCGACACTCGCAGGTGCCACCCGGCGATGGGGGTTTAAGCCTGGGTCAGCTTGCCATCGCGGCGACACTCGCGACCTGAAGGGGAGGGCGGTTGAATGTGCTTGGGCATACCGGGACAGGTTGTGGAGCGCTACCACGAGCACGGTGTGCTCATGGGTAAGATCGACTTTGGAGGCGTCCGCAAGGCCGTGTGCCTCGAGCACGTTCCCGAGGCGGTGCTGGGGGATTATGTACTCGTTCACGTCGGCTTCGCACTTTCTCGCCTGGATGAAGCGGAGGCTCAGCGGGTGTTCGCGTTGTTAGAGGAACTCGGGCAACTCGAGGAACTGATGGAGAAGCCTTCGCCATGAAGTTCCTCGACGAATATCGCGATGGCCCTGCGGCGACGAGGATCGCTCGCGCCATCGGACGGATCGTCACCCGGCCGTGGACGATCATGGAAGTCTGCGGAGGACAGACGCACGCGATCGTTCGTTACGGGCTCGATTCGTTGCTGCCCCCGGAAGTGGAACTCGTCCATGGCCCGGGTTGTCCAGTTTGCGTGACGCCGCTGGAAACCATCGACCGTGCGCACACCATCGCCAACCGGCCCGAAGTGATCTTCTGTTCGTTCGGCGACATGCTGCGAGTGCCGGGGTCGAACGGCGACCTGCTGCGGCTCAAGTCGCAGGGTTGCGACGTGCGGGTGGTTTACTCTCCACTCGACGCAGTCAACCTCGCGGGAGCGAATCCCCACCGCATGGTCGTGTTCTTCGCGATCGGCTTCGAGACAACAGCACCGGCGAACGCCATGGCCGCCTGGATGGCGAAGAAGCGTGGGCTCACCAACTTCAGCATGCTCGTTTCGCATGTACTGGTGCCGCCCGCGATCGCGGCGATCCTCGAACCGCCTGATAACCGCGTGCAGGCGTTCATCGGGCCGGGGCATGTCTGCACGGTGATGGGGAGTGGCGAGTATCAGTCACTCGCCGAAAAGTATCGCGTGCCGATCGTGATTGCCGGGTTCGAACCGCTGGACCTGCTCGAAAGCATCCTTGGAGCAGTGGAACAACTGGAAGTGGGTCGCGCGGAGGTCGAGAACCGATACGCACGCGCGGTGCGGGAAGATGGGAATCCACGATCCCGGCAACTGATCGCGGATGTGTTCGAGGTCTGCGACCGGAAATGGCGAGGAGTTGGGACCATTCCCCGGAGTGGCTACCGCCTGCGAGATGAATACCGCGATCACGATACGGAACATCTGTTTGCCGTGAGAGACATCGAGACGCGGGAGTCTGCAGTGTGCATCAGTGGCGACATTCTCCGTGGGCTGAAGAAACCCCACCAGTGCCCCGCCTTTGGGAAGCAATGCACGCCACACACGCCACTCGGCGCGACCATGGTCTCCTCCGAGGGGGCGTGTGCTGCTTATCACCAGTACGGCAAGCTCGAACCCCTTGGTATCGCGGCAAAGGTTGATCCTGCATGAGTAGCTTCGGCGAATGCCCGATCTCGCGGTTCGACTACGACCGCATACTCCTCGGGCATGGGAGCGGGGGCCGGCTCACGTCTGAACTCATTGGGAAGCTGTTTCTGCCAGCGTTTGGTGGAAGCCCGCTTGCCGCTCTCGAAGACGCCGCCACCCTCGATATTGGCATGGGATCGCGGCTCGCATTCACCACCGATGCGTTCGTGGTGCGGCCGATCTTTTTCCCGGGTGGCGACATCGGCCGCCTCGCTGTGTGTGGCACGATCAACGATCTCTCCGTTGCCGGTGCCGTGCCACGATTTTTATCAGCCGCGTTCATTTTGGAAGAAGGGCTCGCACTCGATGACTTGCGGCGGATTGCCGATTCGATGCAATTGGCATGTGATGAAGCTGGTGTCGAGTTGGTGACCGGCGACACGAAAGTCGTGGATCGTGGCAAAGGCGATCAGGTCTTCATCACCACGACAGGAATCGGGTTGGTGCCGCAGGGCAGGTCGTTGTCCATTGCCAACGCGAAGCCGGGCGATCGCATCCTGGTTTCGGGCACGATCGGTGATCACGGAGTCGCCATCCTTTCGGTCCGCGAGGGGATCGAGTTCGAGACGCTTCTGGAAAGCGATGTGGCTCCGCTCAACAGGCTGACAGAGTTGCTCATGACCGAGTGTCCCTCGATTCGCTGTATGCGTGACCCGACCCGCGGCGGAGTCGCTGGTGTCTTGAACGAACTGGCGGTAGCTTCGCGGGTCGAAGTGCGTGTCACCGAATCAAGTTTGCCAATTCGTCCCGAGGTGCGAGCCGCGTGTGAGATGCTGGGGCTCGACCCGATGTATGTCGCGAACGAGGGCAAGCTCCTGGCTGTCGTGCCGGGCGAGGATGCCGACCGACTCCTTAGTGTGGCGCGTCAGCATCCGCTGGGGCGGAATGCCGCGCTGATCGGTAGCGTGGTCTCAGGGCGGCTGGGACTCGTGACGATGCAATCGCTGGTTGGTGGCGAACGGCTCGTACCCGTGCTTGCGGGCGAGCAGTTGCCGCGAATCTGTTGATCGAGTGCAGTAGGTACTTGGATTCTGAACGACCATGCACGAACTCGGGATCACTCAGGAAATCGTTGCACTCGCGGAGTCGCGGGCGGGCGGGCGGCGTGTTCGCGGCGTGGTGGTCGAGATTGGCAAGTTGACGGCCGTGTTACCCGATGCCGTGCGTTTCTGTTTCGATCTCTGCACGAAGGGTACACTGGTCGAAGGGGCCGTGTTGACGATCGTCGAAACCCTGGGATCGGCTCGCTGCCTTGCGTGTGGGAGCGTGTTACAACTGGATCAGCCTTTCGGTCAGTGTCCGTGCGGATGTACGGATCTCGACTGGCTCACGGGCGAAGAACTCCGGATAACCGAGATCGAAATTGAACTTGAGGAGACCTCGTAAATGTGCGCGACCTGCGGATGCTCAGAGGAAGGCGGCGCGGTCATCACGAACCTGCAGACGGGGGAACGCTTTCTCATGCACGACGACCACGACCATCCGATCAATGGCAGCGGGCACGTTCATGACCACGCCCACGCCCACATGCATACCCATGGCCATACACACGGGCACTCAACGCTCCAACTTCACGAAGAGCTCCTGACAAAGAACAACGTCCTCGCGGAACGAAATCGCGGCTGGTTCGACGGTCGCAATATCCTGGCCTTGAACCTCGTGAGCTCGCCGGGTTCGGGGAAAACCACGCTGCTGGAACGCACCATCCGCGACCTCGGTAGCGAACTATCCCTGAGCGTCATTGAAGGGGATCAAGAAACGGCGAATGATGCCGAGCGAATTCGGGCCACGGGCTGCAAAGTGGTTCAGATCAACACCGGAACGGGCTGCCATCTCGATGCCGCGATGGTGAGCCGCGGCTTGAAACAACTCGATCCTGCGTCGGGTTCCGTCGTGCTGATCGAGAATGTCGGCAACCTCGTCTGCCCGGCATTGTTCGACCTCGGCGAACGGGCCAAGGTCGTCGTTGTTTCCGTCACGGAGGGCGAAGATAAACCAATCAAGTATCCCCACATGTTTCGGGCCAGCGAGTTGATGTTGCTCAACAAAATCGACCTGTTGCCCTACGTGAAATTCGATGTCGAGCGTTGTCTCGCATACGCCCGGCAGGTTAACCCGCGGTTGCACACAATCCTGATATCGGCGACGCGAGGAGACGGCTTGCAAGACTGGTACGCGTGGCTTCGCACGCAGAAGAATTGAAGCCGTTTGTGCTTTGGTTGTGGGGCAGTTCACATGGACTTCTCCCGTGTTCAACGGAGACGGCTTCATGGTTTTTTCTCCTCTTGTCGTCTGGTCGGAGGCTGCTAGATTGCGTAGATCACTAAACTGTGCGTGAAACTGACGTCGTTTCGTAACTGATGGCAGGAGTGCGACGCGGCGAATAGCGGATCAGCGGAGACGGGAAGATGATTACGAAGGAGCGGAAGGCCGAGTTGATTACCAAGTTCCGTCGGGACGACGCCGATAGCGGCTCGCCCGAGGTGCAGATCGCATTGTGCACGGCTCGTATCAACGAGTTGACTGAGCACATGCGAACTCACAAGAAGGACTTCTCCAGTCGGCGTGGGTTGCTGAAACTTGTCAGCTCGCGATCGGACCTGTTGAAGTACCTCCGGGAGACCGACCGGGAACGTTACCTGGCGGTGATCGGTAAGCTCGGATTGCGGAAGTAATTTCACCGGGTTGTGCGTCTGTGTTCTGCTCCGTCATCTTCCCCCGCCGCGGTATCCGAGATGGTTCTCGGGTGCCGCATACGTCTTGTGCGAGCAGCGACCGTAAGGTCGCCGGTTTCTCATATTTACCAGCGACCTCACCGTCGCCGCTCGCCCGACCAACTCCGCGGTTCGCCCGTCTCTTGCCGACATAACCAGAAAGGGTCACATCCGTGGCGGTCAATCCAGCCCGCGTCGAAGCTCCGTTCGGTAACGGTACACTCATCCTCGAAACCGGCAAACTTGCCAAGCAGGCACACGGGGCCGTTGTCGTTCAATACGGCGACACCGTTGTCCTCGTTGCTGCCGTCGCCGGGAACGTCATCCCCGGTCGGGACTTCTTCCCACTCCAGGTCGAATACCGTGAGCGAACCTATGCCGCAGGCAAGTTCCCCGGTGGGTTCATCAAGCGTGAGACGCGACCGAGCACGAAGGAAACGCTCACGTCCCGCATGATCGACCGCCCGGCTCGCCCGCTCTTCCCGGTCGATTACTTCAACGAAGTCCAGATCCACGCGACAGTCATCTCTTCGGACAGGGAGAACGACCCCGACATGCTCGCCATGATCGGGGCCAGTGCCGCACTGCACATCTCCGACATCCCGTTCCTGAAGCCGTTCGGTGCCGTTCGCCTCGGCCGGGTGAACGGGCAACTTGTCGTGATGCCGACGGCCACGCAGATGGAAGAGAGCGAACTCGACCTGATCGTTGCCAGCACCCGCGACGCTGTGTGCATGATCGAGGGGTTCGCACGCGAGCTCCCCGAGCAGGAAGCCGGCGATGCAATCGCCGAAGCTCACAAGCAGTGCGCCATTGCCATCGACGCGATCGAACGCCTCCGCACCGAGGCTGGCCTCGGGCCAAAGGTGTTGCCTCCCGTCAAGCCCGCAGACCCACTGGCCGCGGAACTGTACGCGAAGTACGGGGCCGAGTTCAAGGCGCTGTACCTCACCGTTGGGAAGCACGCCCGCAACACGGCTCTCGATGCTTTCAAGGACAAGATCAAGGGGCAATACATCCCCGAAGGATCGACCGACTCGAATTACACCGCAGGCCAGGTGAGTGCGGCAATTGGTGCTCTGCGCGAGCGAGTTTTCCGCGAGATCACCATGACCGGCAGCCGTATCGACGGTCGCGGGCCGAAGGATCTGCGGAACATCTGGTGTGAAGTGGGCGTACTCCCACGGACACACGGCACAGCTGTGTTCCAACGCGGGGAAACGCAGGCTCTCGTGGTCACCACTCTGGGCACCATCGCCGACGAGCAGAAGGTGGACGGCCTCGGCGACGAGTTCTCGAAGAAGTTCATGCTCGATTACAACTTCCCGCCGTACTCGGTGGGTGAGTGCAAGCCGATCCGGGCTCCGGGTCGTCGCGAAATCGGGCACGGTATGCTGGCCGAGCGATCGCTGAAGGCGGTTATTCCGCCCGCAACCCGGTTCCCGTACACGATTCGCCTCGTGTCCGAGATTCTGGAGTCGAACGGCTCGTCGAGCATGGCGTCGGTTTGCGGCGGAACACTGTCGCTGATGGACGCGGGCGTGCCGATCAAGCGACCGGTCGCGGGTATCTCAGTCGGGCTGGTTTCCGAGGGCGACAAGTACACCCTCATCACGGACATCCAGGGCGACGAGGACCATTACGGCGACATGGACTTCAAGGTGGCCGGCACCCAGAAGGGCGTGACGGGCATCCAGCTCGACATCAAGCTCGATGGCGTCTCCGAGGCGATCATCCGCGGCGCACTGGAACAGGCCCGCGAAGGCCGCCTCCAGATTCTCAAGACGATGCTCGCCTCGCTGCCAGCTCCTCGCAAGGAGATCAGCGGGTTCGCACCGCGAATGCTGACCACGAAGATCAGCCCCGAAAAGATCGGGTTGCTCATCGGGCCGGGCGGCAAGAACATCCGCGCCATGCAGGAAGAAACCGGCGCGAAGATCGAAGTCGAGGACGACGGCACCGTGTCGATCGCGGGCCTGGATGCCGAGGGGGTCGAGGAAGCCAAGCGACGGGTCGAGGCGCTGTGCGCCGAGATCAAGGTCGGGGCGATCTACGACGGCAAGGTCATCACCCTCAAGGAATTCGGTGCGTTTGTCGAGATCGCACCGGGTCGCGATGGGCTCTGCCACATCTCGGAACTCGACAACGGCTACGTCGGTCACCCATCCGACGTGGTGCAAGTCGGCGATCAAGTGAAGGTCAAGGTCATCGCGATCGACGACCAGGGCCGCGTGAAGCTGTCACGCAAGGCGATGCTCCCACCGGTCGAGGGCGGTGCAGAGGGTGGCGAACAACCACCACGCCCACCCCGTGAAGACCGAGGCGATCGTGGCGGTGACCGAGGTGGCGATCGCGGCGACCGTGGTGGTGGCCGGGGCGGTCACCGTGGCGGCGGTGGCGGCGGTCGCGGCCCACGCCGGGATTGATTGTCTTTTGAGTAGTTGATTCATCTCAAACCGTTTAGCGGCAGCCCCGACGGGGCTGCTTGCGTGTCGGTGGTCCCGGTGGGGCCACCGCTAAACGATCCCATCCGCTATACTGATCGAATAGAGATCTTCGAGTTGAGGTTCAGGAAATGGCAGGTCACAGTCACTACAAGAACATGGCCCGGCACAAGGCCATCGTTGATGCCAAACGCGGTAAAGTCTTCAGCAAGTTGAGTCGGTACATCATCATCGCGGCACGCGCTGGCGGCGGCGATCCTGACACGAACCTCAAACTCCGCTACGCCATCGACAAGGCCCGTTCGGTTTCGATGCCGAAGGAAAACATCGAGCGGGCGATCAAGCGTGGCACCGGCGAACTCGACGGCGTCAACTTCGATGAAGTGATGTACGAGGGCTACGGTCCTGGCAGCTGCGCCGTGTTGGTCGAAGTGATGACCGACAATCGCAACCGTACCAACGGCGAAATTCGGCAGATCTTCCAGAAAGCCGGCACGGAACCGGGCAAGCCCGGCTGCGTCGCGTACATGTTCGAACGTAAAGGCTTCTTCGCCATCGACGCCACGAAGTACCCCGACGAAGACGCGCTGTTGACCCTGGCTCTCGACGCAGGCGCGGAGGATCTGACCCGCGAAGGGGATGTCTTCGAGATCAAGTGCGAGCCGTCGAACTTCACCGCGGTGATGGACGCCCTGAAGAAGGCGAACATCGAGCCGACCGAGGCCGAAGTAAAGTATCTTGCCAAGGCCCAGAAAGAGATCGACGTCGAATCGGGGAAGAAGTTGCTCCGCTTCATTGACGCGCTCGACGATCATGACGACGTGCAGAACGTCTACACCGAAGCCATTTTGACAGCCGAGATGGGTGAGGAATAACCCCGTTCGCGTTCGATGCCAGGGCTGGCGATCATCACCGACAACCTTCAGGAGATGCCGCCATGATGCCGTTGTTCCTCGTTCTTGGCCTGAGCGTGGCGGGTCAGCCGCCGTTGCCGCCACCAGCGGCGCGGCCAATCGAGTTGCCCGTTCCGCAACCGATGCCGTTACCTGCCCCGCAGGCGATTCCCGTGCCCGCGGCGCAAGTGCCGGTCGCACTCACGCTCGCCGAGTTCTCGCGCACCTTCACACCACTCCCCGGCAAACATCAGGTGTGGTTCATCCACCCCTCCACCGGCAAGCCGGTTCTGGTGTGCTTCACCCTCCCTGAAGGCCGAATGAAAAGGTTCGAGGTGGACGACCGCTGGATCGACTTCAAGTTCGACAAGCGGACCGTTTCGATCGACTTCCGACGCTCGGGTAAGGTCGAGGTCGAAGAATGACGGTTGCGGGCGGGCGGGGTTCTGTCAGCCCACCGAGCCAAGTGAATTCTCATGTCTGATTCCCCGTGGGTTACGTTGCGTCAAGCTCAGGAGGCGGTGAACAACAACCGCCCTGAGGACGCGCATCGACTCATCGAACCACTTGTTGCGATGGGCCACCGCAAAGCCTCGCGGCTCGCACGTTCTGTTGTTGCGGCGTATCTGGCCCGTGCGGCGAAGTCGCTCGACCTCCACCACCACGACGCCGCGTGGCGTGACTTGATCGCGGCTGAGTCGCTGAACACGGGTGAAGCCGCGGTTGCAAATCTCAGGCAATCCTTGACCCGTCTCGGGCTTGTTCAGGCACACTCGGCACTTGAGGCAGGCGACCCGCTCCGAACTGTTGCCGTCGTTGGGCGACTGCGTGATCGTGGCGTGCGCCACCCGGACCTTGCACAACTCGAAGCAGTAGCGCAGGACTGGGGCATGGCAGCCGAGCTTGCCGACCGCGGAGAGTTTCTTCGGGCCGCCGCACTGCTCGACAAAATCGAACCCAGGCTCCCGTGCCCGCCGACCGGGTTCGCCGCGTTTCGTGCCGAAGTCGAACTGAGGCATACGCGGTTCCGCGCTGCCGTCTCGCGGCTTTACGATGCGGCCGAGGCCAAGCGATGGCGTGACGCATTGGGTATTGCTGAGGAGGTACTCGCGGCAGCGCCCGACCACCGTGAGGCGAAGGCTCTTCGTGGGAAGGCATGGCTCGCCGCATTCCCACACGACAATGTTGGTGAGCACGACGGCGACGGGGTCGAACTCCGTGTAGACCGCAGGGATTCTTCCCCCCGACGAGATTCCCCCACGCTGCCTTATCCGGTGGCTGCTCCTGCAGCATCGCAATCCCAGTCGCCCCCCGTTCCAGCGGCAGCGTTACCCAAGCGGTTCCTGCTGTGGGTGGACGGCGTGGGTGGGTATCTCGTCTGCCTGTCGAATCGCGTGACCTTCGGGCAGGCGACCGCGGACGGGCCGGTGGATGTTCCCCTGTTCGCGGACGTGTCACGCTTGCACGCCGAACTCGCACGCGATGGCGAAGGCTACGTCGTCGAGAGTGGCAAAGGTGTGCTCGTGAACGGGAAGAGCTCGACGCGCTCGCTGCTTGCGGCTGGTGACCGCGTGACGCTCGGAGCGACGTGCCAGTTCCTCTTCCACCGCCCAGTTTTGGTTAGCGGCACGGCAAGGCTCGAACTCACCAGCGGTCATCGGTTGCCGGTCGCCGTGGACGGGGTTTTGCTGATGGCGAATGAGGTGATGCTGGGGCCAGGGCCGAATGCCCACATCGTGATGCCCGACTTGCCTGCCGCGGTGTCGATCTACCGCTCGAAGGACGGGTTGGGAGTTCGCGTGCCGAGCGGCCAGTTCCGGATCGACGACCGCCCGTGCCACGACCGCGCCGCGTTGCCACTCCCCTCCGTCGTCTCCGCCGATGGCTTCACGTTTGCAGTTGAACCCGTTACCGGAAGACTCTGAAAGCCGAAATTATCACTTCAGCAAGCCTGCGCCCGCGTAGCGTTCCAGCGCCGAATCCATCGCGGGGCTCATGGCCGCACGCAACGCATCGGGTTTGGTAAACCGTTTCGCATCCTTTTGAACCAGAAACTCCCCCGCGACAGCGAGTTCAACAAGCCTGTCCAGTAACGCAGCCCGATCACGCGTGCCGTCGAGCAAGGGGATGAGCCGCATATCGAGGTCGTTCGTCCGGATGAATTCATGCCGGCGGGTCGCGACGCCCGTCTGCCCACATTCGAGGTTCGCCCGTGCGACGGCCAACGCGACAGGCCTGTCGCTTACGGGCGTGGGAACGATGGGGGTTGCATGGAGCTCGATCAAGTTCGAGGACAGGTACGTGTTCAGCAGGGCGACGGCGAGTTGTTGCCCGTTATCCGACGGCGTACCGAGTGTTTCCACAACAGCGGCATCGAGCTCGGCGAACGAGACGGTCGCGGGCCACCGCTGACCGAGAATCTGCATCCCCGCCTTGAGGATCGGGTTGCTCGTGGTCAGCGTCATTCCGGTAGGGCTTGAGTACCGTGCCTGTGCGGTTGACCTGACGTCAATGGAATCGTCCGCGGATCGTTTCGCGATTCCAAAGTGAAGCTGGCGGATCGCCTCGGGCTGGATCGCCCAGTGCGGGGTCAACTCGTGGCGGATGAGCAGCGTCTCCCGGAACGTCCGGTTGCGGACGAAATCGAGGTACTGTTCCATCTGAACCTGATCCGTTGCGACCGCGGAGATGGCCTTTCGCACGTCGGGCGAGAAGTTCGTGGTGACCATCGTGGCGAGCCGTGCCTCACCCAGGTATCGGAGGTTGTGCCTCGTCGCCATGTCGACGAATTGGTGGAAGTACAGCGGGTCGTTCACTTCCTCCAGGTGCTCGTGGTACAGGTAGTTGTCGGACTGATGGCGGAGGCTTTCGAGTTCTTGCCGGAGCAGCGTGCCGTAGGGGCCGGTGTCGTTCTTCGTGGTCTGCGCGAGGAAATCGAGCAACGCGCGGGCCTGCTCGACTTTCTGTTTGGCGTTGTCGAATCGGCCCGAGTGGAACTGCATCATGTCGCGGATCATGCCCCGCATGTGCCAGCCGGGGTACGTGTTGTACGACACGTATGCGATGCCGTTCGGGGTCAGGTTGGCCGAGCAAATCGCCAGGATTTTCTGCCGAACGGGGTCTGGCACCCACGAGAACACGCCATGGCAAATGATGTAGTCGAACGTGCCGTAGCTCTCGTCCACATCGGTGATGCTCGCGTGGATGAGCTTGACGTTCTTCAGTCCCGCGGCCTCGATCACGCGCTGTCCGTCTGCGATCTGCCGGCCCGAAAGGTCAACTCCGACAAACTCGCTGTTTGGGAACAATTCCCCGATGGAGACGATGTTGCCTCCCGCAGCGCACCCGAGTTCCAGAACGCGGCACGCTTCCACGGCGGTGGGTTTCAGCCCGAACAGGGTAGCGACCGTCGCGAGGCGGGAAGGGTGCGTCTGCTGGAATGGGTGGCTGTCGTAAGGGAGTTCGTCGTAGGAATTGCCTGCGGATGGCTTACCTGCCGAACCGACAGCACCCGGAGCGGTGAGTCGGTGGCTCGTCGTGGACGCCTTGGCTGCCTGGGGTGTGTCCGACATTGTGCTGAATCTTGTTTGTTCGATGGCGAAGCTGGTACCGCGTCTTACGAGCCCGCTCCACCGGTGACACGTGCGGGCTTGTGGAGATGGTACTGGTCAAGCCGCGACTGATAGTCGGCTTCCTTCTCGACATCGCCATCAAGCAAGCCCATCGCCTTCTCTTGCCATTTCACGGCGTCGTCGAATTCCCCGCATTCAGCGTGCGCCGCTGCGAGGGTGTCGAGGAATCCCGCTTCGGCCCACTCGGTTAGTTCACACGCCCGGGTGGCACACTCGCGTGCTCGCTGGCCATTCCGCACATCCGGGTCGGGGCATGTGCTCCACACCCACGCGAGCTGGTTGAAGGTCCCAGCATGACGGGGGTCGCGTTTGAGCGCTTCCATATGATCCCGCACCGCTCCGCCGTAATTTTGGCGAGCGTAGTGGAGACTCGCACGATAGTTGTAGGGCATCACGGCCGAGGGCGCGAGCCGGATGGCCTCGTTGAAGTCCGCGAGTGCACCGTCGAAGTTGCCCAGCGTCTTCCTGGCCGTGCCACGGAGTTCATAAGCCTTGACCACTCCGGGCATCAGCTCGATGACGCGATTGCAGTCGGCGATGACCGCGGCGTAGTCCTGCCGGTTGAAGTGACAGTGTGCCCGGCCGAGCAGCGCGAACGGGTGGTCAGGTTTGATCGCAAGCGTTGCGGTGTACGATTCCGTCGCCCCCTCATGGTCGCCATCCTGTTGGCGAATCGTCCCACGGGTGAAGTGGGCATCGGCGTTGGTCGGGTCTGCCGCGATGATCGCCGCCGTGTCGGCATCAGCCGCCGTGTAGTTCTCGCAGTCCAGGTGCAGTTGCGCACGCCAGAGGAGATAGCGAGAAAGGTTCTCCGGGTCGTTGGCGATGGCGGTCGCGTAGTCTCGGAGGGCGCTCTCCGTGTCGCCTCGCTCGGCGTGGGCACGACCACGCAGCCCGTAGATGGGTGCGCGACCTGGGTCGAGCTTCAGCACGCGGTCGCAATCGGCAATAGCAAGGTCGAACGCCTTTTGCATGTAGAGTTCCGCGGCCCGGTCCGCGTAGGACTGCACATCGTCGGGCTTCAGACGGATCGCGTGGTCGAGGTCGTTCAACGCACGCACGCGGTCGCCAAGTTCGAGGTATGCATAAGCACGGAAACGGTAGGCGAGTGCCACGTCGGGCCTGAGGTTGATGGCCCGTGAGAAGCACTCGATCGCCTCGCGGTGGTCGCCAGCGTTGAACGCCGTGTGGCCGCGGGTGAACAGTTCTTGCGCGTCTTCCGTCTTCCGGTCGCGGGGCATGGCAATTCGCGTATCGGGTTTTGGACAATCACTTCATCGCCAGTCGACCGGTTATCTTACTAGATACGAGATGATCCCGACACCCAACATTGCGGGTTGGGCATTAACTATCGAGGCCGTACGCTTCGCGTTCAAAGCGATTGTCGAAGTAGAAATGGTCACCACGCCTCCAGGCCAGGAAACTCGACAAGAAATACGCGGGCAACATCAACGGCCCCCAGCGCTCGTATTGCTTCACATGGACGTGTTCGTGATCTCGCGCGTGGTCGAGGCATTCGCGATTCTGACCGAGAATGGCGTGCCCCAAACACAGGGCCGACGCCTTCACGAAGAGACAGTGCCGCAGAAAGAATCGGGTGATGCCGCCGTAAACTTCGATGGCTCCGCGTTCAAACCGAATACCGCCGCCCGAAAGCAATGCGGGCAAAACAAACAGCAATCCGAGCGTTGTGTTCGGCAGTGCCCACAGATACGCGAACGGTCGCAACAACAGGTGGGCGCTCACGCGGTAGCTCCCGGTTCATCTGGCGGTTCGCCGAAGCACGGGTGCAAGCCGTAAGCCACCTTCTCGAAGCGGTTCTCCAGATACGGGTTGAGCCCGGCTCGCCAGCACAGGAAGCTGGAGAGCCCGTACATCGGCAGGAACAGCGGCCCCCACTGCATGTACTGTCCAACGTGAACGTGCTCGTGGTTGCGGGTGAAGTTCAGCATCCGAAGATCGCGCGCCACGATGACGTGGCCGAGCGTCATCGCTCCCGCACCGCCGGCGATGTTGCGAAGGAACCACGCCGCGAACCCGCCGTAAAGTTCGACCACCCCCGACTGGAAGCGTGCCCGTCCGCCCGACATCAACACGAACGGCAACAGCCCCAATCCCAGGACGCTGTTGGGCGATGCCCAAACATAGCCGAGCGGATAGCCGATGAAACGCTTCATGGCTTCACCCTCCCGTCGTAGTTTCGCTCGACCAACCCCACGCCCTTGAGAATGTCGTGAGGGCGGCCGAGGTAGTTGTCCACAATCATGTTGTCGCTGCCACCTCGGGTTCGCAACGAGACCGAACTCGCGTCGGGCCGGTCGTCGCGGATCAGGCAATCGCTCACGCGCGAGTTCGTCACGTCCGTCAACAACATACCGACACCGTCGCAGTCCAAAATCGTTGCCCCCGTGACATTCAATCGCGAACAGCGTTCTAGTGTGAGCCCTGCACCAGCGGCGCGGGTGCGGGATAGCGTGAACCCCGAGAGCGTGCAATCCTGGCAATCGCGGAACAGGATTGCGTTCGTGGTCCCGGGCTTCTCCTCGGCAGCGTATCGCGGGTTGCGGTCGAAGTTGTTCGGCCCGACCGTGATCGCTGTCGAGTGCTCCGCGAGCAGGTTCCACTCATAAGCCGTCCAGCAGGTGTTCCCCGTGATGACGACACCGCGGGCGTGCTCGAGGTGAATGTTCACCATCACGTCGCTGATGATGTTCCCCGAGATGGTGACGTGGCCGTCTCGCATCTCGGCCGTGTCCTTGATCTTGCGGGCACTTGGCCCCTTGATGCGGATGTTCGCGCCGCCCGGAGCCTTGTGGTTGTGCTGGATCGTGTTCCCGGTGATGGCCACTTCCGCGTTCGATCCGTCCGTGCTGTCCACCAGGATGTTTGCAGTCGGCGGTCGCTTCTCGCCCTGATTGCTCTCGATGTCGCACCCTGTGATCTGAAGGTTTCGCACCTCGCCGGCCTTGCAGACAATGCCGCCGTCGTCGCAGTAACTGACATGGCAACCGGTCACGTTGATCTGGTGCAAGTTCAGCGCGTTCAGGAAGATGCCGACCCCGCGATTCTCGTAGATGTGGCAATCGGCGATGAGGACGTTCCGATTGCGTGTCGTCAGGTGGATGCCGTGGCGACATTTCCGGACCAGCACGCGAGTGATCGTGAGTTGCATCGTGCCGGTCGCTTCGATGCCGTCGGCATTCTCGTGTTCGCCCACGATTTCGAGGCTCTCGATGATGGGCATCCGCTCCCTGGCCCAGACGGGATCCTTGAACGTCTTGGGGTCGGCGGATCCGGCGTGTGTGCCGATGAACTTGAACGCCGGTCCTTCGCCAGCCATGACGACACGCGGCACACCCTCGCCACGGACCCCGGTGAAGCCGGTCTTCGCGAGGTCGATCACGATGGTTTTCGTGATGCGGTACGTTCCGGGCGGTAACTGCACGAGTCCCGTTGCGGCATCGACGGCATGTTGAATTGCCTGCGTGTCGTCAGTGGTGCCGTCGCCTTTTGCCCCCTGCTCGCGGATGTTCCCGCTCGCAGCCTTGGCTCCCGGTGGCGGCTGGGTATGCCCGGTGAGAGCCAGCGTTCCCAGAACCCCAAGGGCGAGAACGGCCAACGGCAGGACGATGAGGCGAGACATTGCAGCGCTCCGTGTGGGGAAGTGCCCGAGCGTACCAGATGGAGAAGCGCGAGGGAACCGTCTGCCTGAGGGGTTCCGGCTGAGCATTTCGTTAGGACGAAACGTAATAATCGTGGAATGTCAACCGCCCGGAGTGAGGGTAATTGGTTCCGGGCCAGATACCCACCCCGCGTCCGGAACCAATGGTTTCAGACCCGGAACCAATGGTTTCAGACCCGGAACCAATGGTTTCAGACCCGGAACCAATGGTTTCAGACCCGGAACCAATGGTTTCAGACCCGGAACCATTCCATTCGTCCGGAAGAAACTGTATCAGAACAATTTCAGGCTCCCGGAGAAGTGCGCCAAGTCATTCGCGAACCGTGTGTTGTGCAATTGCGTTACGATCCTCAATCCCTGTTCATCTCAGGGTCCAAGTCAGAGTGATGCGAGACAGCGAAAGATACCGACCTCGAAGTGCTTTCGTCTGCAGGCGGGGTACAACAAGTTCGCCACAACACAACGGGAGACACGCAACAGGCATGTGTCCCGAGAGCAGCGGAAAAAGATGTGGCTTGTCAGGATTCAGGGCGGCTGGTATGTTTTGGGTAAGCCGATTGAACGAGTTCATTACCCCGTAGTGTAACGGTAGCACCTGAGATTCTGATTCTCATTGTCTAGGTTCGAATCCTAGCGGGGTAACTGGGAATCACCAAAACAGGCAAGGCCCGCTGTAACAACACGTTACAGCGGGCCTTGCTCTTTGCGCAACTCAGCCGGCCACTTGACGCCTTGCCACAGGACTACTACCGTGATTCGGGTGTGTCATGGACCGATCCGCCCGGGAATGTCCCGGGCGTTTTTGCTGGCGGACGTAAAACCGCCAGTACGTTGTTTAATTGCTCTCCAGACAGGTTCGCAATGGCCGGAACGTGCGTGGTCGGGCTTCAATGGGGCGACGAGGCCAAGGGTAAGATTGTCGATCTCATTGGCGATGAGTTCGATCTTGTGGTTCGCTACAACGGTGGAGCAAACGCCGGCCACACGGTCATTGTGGACGGCAAGACCTTCAAGCTGTCCCTGCTTCCCACCGGAGTGATCCGCCCGAGTGTCACCTCCATTATTGGAAATGGCGTCGTCGTTTACCCTCCGCGATTCCTAGAGGAAGTCGATCAACTCGCCGAGCGCGGCGTCGATGTCTCGAAGCGGCTGGTGCTGAGCGATCACGCCCACGTCATCTTCCCGTATCACATGGAGGAAGAACGCCTCGCCGAGGGGAACAGCGAAGGGAAGATCGGCACCACGGGCCGCGGCATCGGGCCGTGCTACCAGGACAAAGTCGGTCGCCGGTTCGCCATCCGCGTGGGCGAACTCTTGCGGCCCGATCACCTCCGCGAACGCCTCAAGCAAGTTGTGCCGTTCAAGAACCGGCTGATGGTCGCCTTCGCCGATGGGGCTGCCGGCGCGAAGGTCTTCGATCCGGATGCCGTTGCCGACGAATACCTGAAGTACGCCGAACGGATCCGTCCGTATGTGACCGACACAGCGCGACTCCTGCACGATTCCGTGAAGGCCGGCAAGCGCGTGCTCTTCGAGGCCGCACAAGGAAGCCTCCTCGACGTCGATCACGGCACCTACCCGTATGTCACAAGTTCGAGCAGTTTGCCGTCGGGGATCTGGAGCGGCACGGGGCTTCCCGCGAAGCACGTGAAGCGGATCATCGGCGTGGTGAAGGCGTACACAACTCGCGTCGGTCGCGGCCCGTTCCCGACGGAACTCGACGACGGCCCTGATGGCGTCGGCGAACGCATTCGCAGGATTGGCCGCGAGTTCGGCACCGTCACCGGTCGGCCACGCCGCACGGGCTGGTTCGACGCCCTGGCCGTGCGTTACACTGCGGCGTTGTCCGGTGCCGACGAGATCACACTGATGCTGCTCGACGTGCTGAGCGGCTTGCCCGAACTGAAACTGTGCGTGGGCTACGAACTCGACGGCGAACGCCGCACGCACTTCACCAGCGATGCTCACGAACTGGAACGCTGCAAGCCGATCTACGAAACGATCCCCGGCTGGACCGAGGACATCACCGCTGCTCGCAAGCTGACAGATTTGCCCGCCGCTGCCCGGCGATACATCGACCGCGTGGGAGAGTTGGTGGGGTTGCCGGTCTCGGTGGTGTCCGTCGGCCCCGGTCGCGAACAGACCATTCGAGTGGTGTGAAAAACAACGACTGAGCCACGGATGAATACCGATGAAACACGGATGAATGCAACAGACAAAAAGGATTTGTTGGAAATGACAAAAGCCAAGATCGCCAACAGATCGAGGATTTTAACACAAGGTCTTTTTGTTTTCTTGCCTTTTGTGTTTCATCCGTGTTCATCCGTGGCTCTGTTTGTGGTGATTTCGTGAGGTAACTATGCCGACCGAGCACTTTGAGTTCGCGATCATCGGCGGGGGGAAAGGTGGCAAGACCCTCGCCATGAAAATGGCATCGAGTGGTCGTCGTGTTGTCATGGTCGAGCGGGGGATGATCGGCGGTTCGTGTATCAACGTCGCGTGCATCCCCACGAAGACCATGGTGAAGTCTGCGAAGGTGGCCGAGTTGGCGAAGCGAGCGGCGGAATTCGGCATCCAGGTGAGTTTCGGCGGCGCGAACCCTGAAAGCGTGCGACAACGTAAGCGTCAGGTCGTAGCCACGATGGTGGCGAGGAATCAGGGTGGGTTCGACCGCTCCGGAATGACGCTCCTCATGGGCAATGCCCGATTCACCGGCCCCAAGGCGTTCGAGGTGCAACTGCGTGAGGGCGGCACTCGTACTCTCACGGCCGATAAGGTTTTTATCAACACGGGGACGCGGCCATCACATCCCGCGATGCCTGGACTGGCTGAAGCGAAGCCACTCGACAGCGAATCGGTGCAGGAACTCGACCGACTCCCCGAACACCTCGTCATTCTTGGTGCTGGCTACATCGGCTGCGAATTCGCCCAAGTGTTCCGACGCTTCGGTTCTCGCGTGACACTCATCGACCGCGGGGCCAGCTTCTTACCTCGTGAAGATCGGGACGTTGCTGACGAACTCCTCAGTATCTTCAAGCACGAGGGTATTGACGTTATTACCGGTGCGGAAGTCCAGCGGATCGCTGGTGTCTCCGGGAAAGGGATCACTCTCAAATTGCGGACGGAGGCCGGTGAGCAAGTGATCGAAGGATCGGACCTGATGGTCGCGATCGGGCGGGTGCCGAACACCGAGGAATTGAATCTCGCCGTAACGGGAGTGGAACTCGACACTCGCGGGTTCGTGAAGGTAAACCAAAAGCTGGAGACGACGGCAACGGATGTGTGGGCACTGGGTGATGTCAACGGCGGGCCGCAGTTCACGCACGCCTCGCTCGACGATTTCCGCATCGTGTACGCGAACCTCACCGGCGGTAATCGCACCACGGCCGATCGCATGATGCCGTACACGCTGTTCACCGATCCGGAGTTGGGCCGCGTGGGGCTCACCGAGCAGGAAGCCCGCAAGCAGGGGCGGAAGGTGAAGATCGCTAAGTTGCCTGTGTCCGCGATTGCGAGAGCCGTTACGATGGGCGAAACCCACGGCTTGCTGAAAGCCGTGATCGACGCAGAGACTGACAAGATTCTCGGCGCGGCGATCCTGGCTGCCGAGGGCGGCGAGATCATGGCAACCGTTCAGGTCGCGATGCTCGGCGGATTGCCGTACACCGCACTGCGAGACTTGGTCTACGCCCACCCGACCATGACCGAAGGCTTGAACGACCTCTTCTCGCGCGTGGAGTGACGCGACACCCGATGCCGGAACCTCACAACCCCACTACGTATGCCGCGAGCGCCGGACTAGATCCGGCGAAACTTCCGCGACACGTCGCCATCATCATGGATGGCAACGGCCGTTGGGCACGCGCTCAGGGGAAGGAACGTGTCGAGGGCCACGCTCGGGGTGCAAAATCGGTCGATGAAGTGACCGAGGAATGCTGCCGGCTCGGGCTGGGGCAACTCACGCTGTACTGCCTGAGTTCCGAGAACTGGAAGCGACCCAAGCTCGAGATCGACTTCCTGATGGCGCTCTTGAAGGAATACCTCCTCGCGGAACGAGCGAAGATCCTCGCTCAGAACATCCGCTTCACGGTCATCGGTCGCCGCGATGGGTTGCCCGACGAGGTGCTCGCCGAGATCGACGAGAACACACGCCTGACGAAAGATAACACCGGACTCACGCTCTGCCTCGCGATCAACTACGGCAGTCGGGCCGAGATCGTGGACGCCGTGCGAGCCATCGCGGCTCGCGTTCAGCGCGGCGACCTGACCCCCGAGCAGATCGACGAGGCAAGCATCTCCGAGGCGCTCTACACTGGCGGCATGCCGGACCCGGACTTGTTGATTCGCACAGCGGGCGAGATGCGTGTCTCGAATTACCTGTTGTGGCAAATCTCGTATGCCGAACTGTGGGTGACGCCGAAGTTCTGGCCCGAATTCGGAGCCGAGTTGCTTCACGAAGCGCTGGGAGATTTCGCTCGCCGCGAACGCCGTTTCGGTGGCCTGAAGCCTGAAGGTGCTGCATGAGTTCGCCCCCTCACCCGCTGCTCGAAGACTCGCAGCGACCTCTCCCCCGCAAAGCCGGGGGCGAGGTGGGTGCGATTGGTCTTCGCTTGAAGGCAACCGATGTGCTGAAGAGAAACGCAACTGCCCCCACCTCGCCCCCGGCTTTGCGGGGGAGAGGTCCGCGAGGCTTTGCGAGCCGGGTGAGGGGGCGCTTCAACACTACCGTTCTCGTCGCGCTTCACCAATCGTACATCTCCAACAATCGGCACCACCGATGATCCGCACACGGGTCATTGTCGGAACCATTCTCGCCCTGGCGGCTGGCGGGATTCTCATTGGCGACGACTACCTCGCTCCCGGATCACTCCCGTGCCTGTTCGTCTGCCTGATGGCTCTTGGCATCCTCGCTGGCCGCGAATTGGTTCGGCTCATCCCGGCACCCATTCGCCCATCGGAATGCCTCGTTCTCACGGGCACGGTCCTTTGCCTGGCGGCGAACTGGGCTCCCCTCGCCGTGGGTTCCGCATCGGTGTGGCCGCTTGTGGTGGTTGTGATTTCTGCGACACTTATACTCGCAATGCTTCTCGAAATGCATCGCTTCACGGGCGAACCCGGCGTCGTTGTGCCCCGGCTCGGAACCACGCTTCTGGCAGTCGCCTACCTCGGTGTGCTCCCTTGCTTCTTTGCGCAGATCCGCTTCCTCCCGCGAGAGCACACGAGCCTGTTACTCGCGCTCACGATCTTCGTCCCCAAGTGCAACGACATCGCGGCGTTCTTCACCGGAACATTCCTCGGCCGGCACAAGATGACGCCGCTACTCAGCCCGAAGAAGACGTGGGCAGGCTTCGCGGGTGGTATGATCGGTGGCACGTTGGTTGCGGTGATTGTCTCGCAGATCATGCCGGTGTTTCCGGGCGGGATTCTGGAAGCGATCGGATTCGGGCTGGCAGTCGGGCTTGCTGGCGTCCTCGGCGACCTCGCGGAATCGCTCATCAAGCGAGACTGCCAGACGAAGGACGCATCGAAAAGCATCCCCGGATTCGGTGGTCTTCTGGATGTGGTGGATTCGGTGCTGTTCGCGGCCCCCGTGGCGTATCTGTGGTTCTCGTGGACTTGATTCACCGCCAAGAACGGAGAGCACGCAGTGAAAAATTCGATCACCTGAAGCCCAGTTCCTTGTCCTTCTCTGCGTCATCTGCGTTCACGGCGGTGAAATTATTGGAACCCAACATGACCGATTCGAGCGTGACCCGGAACCTGACCCTCGATAGCCGGGATGAGGCAGTCATCCTGTTCGGGCCGCGGGATGCGTACTTGCGCACGCTGCGAGAGGGACTCGGCGTGAAGGTCGTCGCTCGCGGCGATCTGATCCAGATCGAGGGGTCGGCTGCGGCCGCCGAGCAAGCCGAGCGTGCGTTCCAGCAACTCCGACAACTTCTCCGCAAGCAAGGGAAGCTGACCGTCGAAGACGTGCGAACGGTCATCGACGTGGTTCGCGGTGCCGGCGACAAGGGCGGCAACGTCACCATGATGGAATCGGGCCGCGGGCTTCGCGCACGCACCGACGGCCAGGGTCGCTACGTGCAGGCGCTGCGTTCGCACGACGTGGTCATTTGCAGTGGCCCGGCAGGTAGCGGAAAGACATACCTCGCGGTGGGGTGGGCCGTTGGCTTGCTCCGCAGTGGTGCGGTGAAGAAGATCGTGCTCGTGCGGCCCGCAGTCGAAGCAGGCGAGCGGCTCGGCTTCCTCCCCGGCGACCTCGTGGCGAAGATCAGCCCGTACCTGCGACCACTCTTCGACGCCCTCGCCGAGATCATGGACGCGGAGACGGTGAAGAAGTACATGGAGAACGACATCATCGAGATTCTGCCTCTCGCGTACATGCGGGGGCGCACGCTTAACAACTCCGTGATCATTCTCGATGAGGGCCAGAACGCGACTCCTACGCAAATGAAGATGTTCTTGACGCGAATGGGTTTGAACTCGAAGATCGTGGTGACCGGCGACCCCACGCAGACGGATCTGCCGAAGACGATCAAGAGCGGCCTCGCGGATGCACTCCAGCGATTGAAAGATGTCGAAGGGCTGGCCATCGTGCATCTGGATCAGGTGGATATCGTCCGCAACCCGCTCGTGACCCGCATCGTGAAGGCTTACGAGGATGAGTCACCCCGAGGGAAGCGAACCTCCTCGTGAGTTTCCATCATGACAAGCCAGTCTCGCCGTGAGTTTCTGTGGCGGTCCGGCGGTGGGCTCGGGGGCATCGCGCTGGCCCAACTCCTCGCGGAATCGGGCGACCTTCCCGGCATCCCGAAGCCGAAGGCTGAGTTCAACGGCGGCTTGCATCACGTCGCCAAGGTCAAGCGCGTCGTTCAGCTTTTCATGAACGGCGGCTTGAGCCAGCCCGACACGTTCGACTACAAACCCGAGCTAGAGAAGGGGCACGGCAAGCCGTTCAAGCCGGAGACCGTCGAGAAGGTTGAGGCCGTCACCAGCACGCCCGGCAACCTGATGAAGAGTCCGTTTGAGTTCAAGCAACACGGCAAGTGCGGTCGCTGGGTCACATCGGTGTTTCCGCATCTCGCGGGTCAAGTCGATCGGATGGCCTTCCTGATGGCCGTCGCATCCAAGACCAACGTCCACGGCCCTGCCAGTTACATGATGAACACCGGCTTCATTCTGCCGGGGTTCCCGTGCATGGGGGCGTGGCTCTCCTATGGCCTCGGGCGACTCACGGATAACCTGCCGACGTTCGTGGTACTGCCGGACGCACGCGGGCTGCCGTACAACCAGAAGGGTAACTTCAGCTCAGGGTTCCTTCCCATCGCGCACGCGGGCACCATTCTGAACGCTGGCAGTAACCCGCCGCTTCCCGATCTCGCGCCGTCGCCAAAAGAGCGGTTCGTTACTGCCGAGGCCAACAAGGACGCCCTCGAATTGCTTGGCAAAGTGAACCGCGAGCACGCGAAGTTGCGGCCCGACGATTCGCGGCTTGATGCCCGCATCGAAAGCTACGAACTCGCCGCGAAGATGCAGCAGCACGCCCCGGAGGCTCTCGACCTCGGCAAAGAAACGGCCGCGACTCGTAAGGCATACGGGGTCGATGAACCTGCCACTGCAGACTTCGGTAAGCGATGCCTCCTTGCCCGGCGGTTGCTGGAACGCGGCACGCGGTTCGTACAGGTGTGGAGCGGAGCAGGGGGGCCATCCAACAACTGGGACAACCACAACGACATCTTGAAGGAACTTCCGCCGATCGCGAAGTCAGTCGATCAGCCGTGTGCCGCACTGCTGCAAGACTTGCACGATCGCGGAATGCTCAAGGATACGCTCGTGGTGTTCAGCACCGAGTTCGGCCGGCAACCCTTCACACAAGGCGCGACCGGCCGCGACCACAACCAGGGCACATCAATCGCGTGGCTCGCCGGTGCTGGCGTCAAAGAGGGAGTAGCCCACGGACAAAGCGATCCGTGGAGTTGGCGGACCGCCGAGGGTAAGGTCTACTGCTACGATCTGCACGCGACTATTCTGCACCTCATGGGCATAGACCACACGAAGCTCTCGGTGCTGCACGACGGCACCAACCGCCGCCTGACCGACGTTCACGGCGAAGTGATCGAGGCTGTGCTGGCATAAGGTCCGGGCGAGCGGCCGGCATGGGCCCGATACTCGCCAAGGCGATTCACTTGAACTGATTCACAATGCTCAGCTTATCAGAACCGGCGGCCTTGTATGCATCGTAAGTCACCTTGTACCAGTCCTCGGCCGCCCGTTGCGTGCCGGTGTTCCCAATCAGAGACGCCTGGCCGTTCGCATCGATTGGCTCCGCGATGAACAGCTTTCGGGGTGCGAATGCCCCAGCAAGTTCCGGAAGGTCGTAGACCTTCAAGGCATCGGGTACTGCGTTCACGAGTTGATTCTGAGTGATTGGCGTGTGGACGACCATGTCCCAGGAGGCGAGTCCGCGTTCGATTCTCAAGGACTTGACCCGTTCGTCCAGCACCGCCGCGTGCAGTGCGACGATGCAGGTGGTTGAGCCGTGGGCAATGAGTTCAATCCCCTCGGCCTTTGGATCGACTGCCTTGATGACGGACAGAAGATCGTACACTCGCTGACCGAGCAACGGGCGGCTCAGGTGCAGTGACAGGAACGATTCCTTATACTCGACCCCGAAAGTGGGAGGCTTACCGGGAGCGACGACTCCGGGGGCTGTTTCTCCCAACCCTCGTAGGTCGATCACGAGTACCCGACGGCCGCCTCGGGCCAGCTGCGCCGCTCCATCCGCAAACTTCGTACTACCCTCGTCGTGGAGGTACACAACGAGCCCTGCTTCGGGCTTTTTATCTGTTGGCCCTAAGAGAACAACGGGCAGTGGAATGCCCGAAACAGGATGGAAAACGCGTTTCTCAATCGTGATCTCTTCCCCTTTCGCGGTGCCCGCTTCAGTTACCTTTGCAGCGGGAATCTCGCCAGTCAGACCGATCACTCGCGCCACCTCCTTGCGGAATTCGCCCGGTTCCCACTTCTTCGCGGCACGCTTCTTGGCGAACTCATCCGCGAGTGCCGCGTTCAGATCGAACACAGAGCGGCCCTTAAAGTCTTCGAGCACTTGCCCACTGCGAGTGCATTGCAAATCCGCGTCCTTCTCGATGGGCCAAGGCTCCTCGACGATCACCTTGTCTTCGCTCTTTAACCAGCGAGAGAAGAAACGGGCCATCGCCTCGCGGTGCGACTTCGGGTAGCCATGAGACGCGTCGGCTTCGATCAGTTCGACACGTTCGGGGAAACCGAGTTTCGTGTACACCTGCTTCGCTTCGCGGAAGCTGTCCCACGTTCCCTGAATGTCGAAGAAGTCTTTCGTGGACGCGAGGATCAGCGTCGGCTTGGGCGCACGCATGAAGATGTAATCGGCGTGGTCGATTCCGAGTGCGACCTGCCCTGTGATGTTCTGCTCGGCGTCCTGCGGGCCGAGCGTGGCGAAGAGGCGTTCGAGGCTCGTGATGTAGCACGACGGCGCTGCCGCTTCGATGCGATCATCGAGCGCCATCAGATACGACGTGAGCGTGCCGCCACCGCTGCAACCCGAGCAGCCGATCTTCTTCGCGTCAACTTCGGGTCGCGAGACGAGGTAGTCGATGGAACGAATACCGTCCCAGATGCGGTAGCTCGCAGTGCCGCGACCCACGAGGATCGCACCAACGCCAACCATCGTGTGTTCGCTGGTCGTGCCCTTGATCGCGGGGTTACCGAGTTTGTCGAGCAACTGACTACGCTCGCCCTGACCGATGGGGTCATAAACCAGAGCGACGAAACCATTCTTCACGAGCACCAGAGCGCCACGCTGCATGTACTCAGCGGCCTTGCCGTTCTGGCTGTGACCGATGGGCATGATCACGCCGGGGAATGGGCCTTTCCCCTCGGGGATGTACAGGTTCGCCGTGACGTGGTGTTCGGGCCGGCTCTCGTAGATCACTTTCTCGATGCGGTAGCCGTCGCGTTTTAACGTGCCGATGACCTTAGGGTTGAGTGGCGTCTTCTCGGGGAAGCCACCGATGGCTTCAGTGAACTTGGCCTTCAGCGCGGTTTGCCGTGCAGCGATCTCGGCGGGCGTCTTGAGCTTCTCGACATCTGCTTTGCGTGCGTCGAAATGTTTTTGACACTCCTCCAGCAGGTAGGTGTGCAGCATCTTGCGTGGTGGTCTCTCGCCTCTTTCCCCCGGTTTCAGAACGGTCAGATCGTCCGCGGCGAAACCGAGCGTGGCAATTGCGGACAGAGCCGCTGCGATGAGAAGACGCGACATGGAGACTCCGAAGATAGCGGAATAGGCGAGCGGCGAGCCACGGGGTTGATCCCCGTGGGTTTTTTGGAACTCCAGACCACGGGGATCAACTCCGTGGCTCGCTGGGGTATCACTTCACTGTCAGCACCATCGGCGTCTTCTCGACGTTGCCGGCGGCGTCCTCCCCCTTCGCTTCGAGTTTGGTCGTCTCACCATCGAGCACGATCTCCCACTCCGAGAAATTGCTCGCGGTCGCCTTCGCTTCCTTGCCGTTTACCGTGACCTTCTTGACGGTGCCGTTGTCGGTGCAGGTGCCGCGAACGGTCAACTTCCCATCCTTGCGGATGGCACTCGTGATGACCGTGGCCGGCGGCAGATCATCGACAACCTCCGGAGCTTTCGGGAACGTCAGGTCCTTCACTTCAGCGACTCGCGATTCATTGCCCGTCAGTGGCGTCTCCTCACGGAACTTCGAGGGGTCTGCCTTGAACTCGCCCGATTTCACACTCACCACCATCGCCGTGCGGCCGGCTCCAAACCAGTCGTGGAAGTAGATCGGCACACCCTTTTCGCTCTTGGGTGTGGGTCGTGGTCCACCGCCAAGGTTCGCGATCGCCTTCTGCTTGCTGGTGTCGGTCCAGTTCACCGTCTTCACGTTTCGCATGTGCGTGACGGCGGCCCCGGTCGGGTTATCGTCGCTAATCTGAATCAGTGGCATTCCGCCCGAGCGAATGCCGTCAAACGTAAGCTCATCGACCACGAGCGGACCGTACTGTACGCTGGCGTCATCGTGGCCGCGGTTGAACGGCTCGGTGTTGGTCTGGCGAATGGTCACGTTCTTGTAGAAGTGGTTGTCGTAGTTCGGATGGTAGACGCCGTAGTGCACGCGGTGGAGCGTCAGGTTCTCGACGTGAAGGTTTGGCACCTGCGGGCGAAAGCCGTAGTGCACATCCCAGATCGTCAGATTCTTGACGACGAATGGATGCTTCTCATCGGGGCCGACGCGGTTCACGCCTTCGCCCAGATTCACTCCATACAGGCCGGTGCTGCTGTGAACTTCGTTGTCCTCGAACCGCACGAACGGCAGTGTCCGTGGGTCCATCACCTTGCGAGATCCGTCGGCCTGCCGTATTGGGAATTCGAGTTTGAGTGCGCTGCTCGGCGTGGCTTCGTAGCGGAATCCGTAGTTGCCGCATTCGGCAGCGATGTTTCGGGTAAAGCTGTTCAGGCTACACGTCCACCAGAAACCCGCTCCCTCGTTGGCGTCGAAGCCGAGAACTTGCTTCGGGAGACGTTTGCCGCGTGCCGCACTGACTGCAAGGTTGCGGTCGATGATGTTGTAAACTTCGGTGCCGTCTTCCAGGAAGAAGCCGTGGCCGACGCTCTTGTAGCCGACGTTGTCACGCACAACGAGGTAGTCTGTTCCGTGAATCGTGACCCAGCGGTTGTGGCTATCCCAGATTGAGTTGCCGATGACGAATGAGCCCCGCATCGTATCGCGGCACAGGTGGAAGTGGATGCTGTACTTGCCCAGTACATCCTTCTTGCCGAGGTGGCGGAACTCGCTGTACGAGAGCGATCCGGCGCTGTTCTTGTGGTACATCGTGTGAGCGCGGATGCCGCTGGGATCGGCGCTTTCGATCACCACATTGCGAGACAAATTCGCGACCTCACCGCGGTAATCGCCATCGCCCGCGTGTGTCATCTTCAGGGTTTCGTTGAGGGTGAGCTTGCTCCCCTCAATTGCTGTGATCGTGCGTTCCTCAGTGGTCGATTCCTCCTTGGTGTTGCCGTGCGTACTGGTGGCAGTGATGATGACGCGGTCGCCCTTCTTCCAACCGGTCACCGGTTCGGCCAGTGACACCGCGTTGTCACCGGCCTTGGCGGTGGCTCCGAGTTTCACCCACGTCCGCGGCATCGGCTGACCGTGCAGGTCCAGCCGACCGCCACACGCTACGATCGCAGGGCACTTCTCCTTGTCCATTCCCTCGACGAAGTGCAGCCGGATCACCGCCGACTTGTCGGCCGCGATGGGCTTCTCGGGCGTGCCGACGATCAGTTCCGGCAACGGTTTCGTTGCGTCAGGTTTGCCAGAGTGGCCCTCGCAGTCGAAGCCGTCCTCGCTGTACTCTTCGCCTGTTTGAATCTTGATGAGCCCGACGTTCAGCAAGGTGTCGGTGTCCGTCGCGAAGACGAGCGAACCGCCGACGTTAATCGCACGTATCACAGAATCGGATTTGGTGTCGTACAGAACGCGGTGGCCTTCGCGGATCAGCACACGGGCACCGGTGCCTGGCACCTTGTTACCAGCCCAGGTTCCGGGTTCGGACCACGGCCCGCTTTTGGCAGAGAGCATGACCGGATCAGCAGCAGAGGCCGCCGACGCGAATAACAATGTGGAAAGAATGGCAGCGAAACGCACGGGACGCTCCGATTGAAGTGGGAAGGGCGGGGTGGTTTGGCGAGCGGTGAGCCAAAGCCCACCGCTCGCCCGGCAGGACACTACTTCTTCATGGCCTTGATCCAGTCGTGGATCAACTTCACGGCAGGTTCATCGACCACGTTCGACGCGATATGTGGCATTCGGCCGAGGCCGAGTCGCGTCATGCGGTGTGCGATCATCGAGCGGTCTGGGTCGCCGGGGACGAGCAATCGCGGGTCTTTCAAGTCGAAGGTGCCCTGCTGCGGCTTCACGTCGAGTACGCCGAGATCGGCCAGCGGCAGAGTCGAGAGTAATTGGAACTCGGCGTTCCCTCCACCCCACTTGCGGTGGCAGTGGCTGCAATTCGCATGGAGGTACCCCCGCGCGCGAGCATCGAGATTGGCTTTGGTGTCGCGGTAGTCGGCGAGCTTTTCGAGCTTCTCTGGCTTGGCGGGCAGTTTCTTGTCAAACATTCCGATGTGCTCGAACGTGGCGAGTTGGTTCGCCACGATGCCACCATAGTTGTGGTCGCGGTTCATCTGGGCGGTGTTCACGCCGAGGGCGTACTTCGCTGTGACCGTGTGGCACATGGTGCATTCGGCCCGGCTTGGGAAATGCCACTTTTGCTTCTTCTCGCCAGCCGCGCTCTTCAGCGTGAACTCGCGGTCCTCGCCCTTCAGGTCAACAAGCTCGGCGTCGGTCTGGGCACCGTTCCACAGGTACGTGTAACCACTCCACACCTGATCGCCGTATTCCTCGGTGCCGCCGACGTTCGAGGCGACGAGCAGTCGCGTCTCCAGTCGTCGCGTCTTGCCTGGTTCCGTTTCCAGCGAGAACGTCTTCACTAACACGGTGCCGTCGGGGAAACGCCAGCCTGGCACGGAACCTGGAGCGGGTTGCGGGTACGTCACCGTCTCGAACTCAATCTTGGCGTTGCCGGGGACCGCAATGAACCGATCCTTGATCGCGCCGTCGGACCAGAGTTCCGAGTTCACCGAGTAGGGGATCAGCCCCTTCTCGGGGATGTGCTTGGCCGTGTCGGAGAATAGCCCCGTCTCGCTGAGCCTGCGAGGGAAGTCTGGTTGGCCCTTTGGAGCCGAAGCTGGTGGGGCGAGTTCGTAGATTCCGCCATCAATGAAGTTGAGGGCATACACCTCGCCTTCGGAATCCTGCGCCCATGCAACGATGCGGAGACGGGTCTTCGCAAGTTCCTTGTGCTCGTTGACCTTCTTCGCCTTCGCGTCGTATCGCATCATCCACACGCGACCGGTGTCGTAGTCGCCATAGATGTACGCACCATTGAGTTCAGGGTGCTTCTTGCCGTGATACACGAAGCCGCCGGTGATCGAACGGAACGCAGCGTGATCGTGCTCGACGATCGGCTTCAGGATCGGCGTCGGGCCTGGCTTGCGTTCTGGTCGGAATGGGTGGCTGCCTTCGTTCACGCTCCAGCCATAGTTGCCACCTTTTTCGACGCGGTACACCGACTCCCACAGGTCTTGCCCGATCTCGCCGGCCCACAGGTCGCCGGTCGCGGTGTCGAAACTGATCTTCCAACTCTGGCGAATGCCGTAGGCCCAGATCTCGCCGCGAGCACCCTTTGTCTTCACGAACGGGTTGTCTTCCGGGATCGTGTACTTCTTGTCGGCTGCCGCAGAGTCCACGTCGATGCGGAGAATCTTCCCAAGAACGGTTCCGAGATCCTGGCCGGTTTGCAGACTATCCGCGATACCGCTGCCGTCGCCGGTGGAGATGTACAACATGCCGTCTGGGCCGAACCGCAGGCAACCGCCGTTATGCCCGCCGTTGGGCCACACGAAGATCACCTTCGCGCTCTCCGGGTCAGCCGTCATCTTGCCGCGATCCACCGTGTACCGTACGACCTTGGTGCCGTCGAGAGTTTCGTTTTTCCCGTCGGGCATTTCGGAGACGTAGATGAAGCCGTTCTCCTGGAACTTCGGGTGCAGCACGACGCCGTAGATTGTGTGTTTCACATCCAGCACGAGCTTGGGTTCAGCCTTCGCTGGGTCGGCATCCAACGTGAGAATCCTCCCAGGCCGCTCGGCGACGACCCACGCCTTTTTGCCGGGTACGGGGGCAAGTTCGAGTGCCTCGAAGAACTTGAGCTTCGGATACACTCGCGACATCGTGTACGGGTCGGGTGGCTCGGGCGAACCCTTCACCTTGGAGGATGTCCATAGTTCGCGTTTTTCGAGGCCGAAGTCTTTACGAACCGGTTGCTTTTCCTCGGCAGCGACGGTTTCGGCGTTCGGTCGCAGGACGTACACCGCAGCGAGCCCGGCCAAGACGATGCCGCTGGCCCAGAGTGTCAATCGCATGGAGAGGTTCCCTGCTGTGATGCGAGTAGGTCGTTTCTGGTGGGATAAGGGAAATGTAACCGCACGGGCGCCATCGCTCAACGAGATTCGCGGTAGAACGCGGTGTTGGCCAACGGATTGTCAATGTGGCAACGAATCGAACCCGTTGGCCAGTCTGCTCTGTGCGTAGGATGATCGCACATCACCCCCCCCGGGAGTCCCATCATGTCCCGCTTGCTCGCCGTGTGTCTGTGCCTCGTCGCGTTCTCGGTCGGAGTCACTTCGGCTCTCGATGAACCAGTCGTACCGAAGGAGTCCGCGTCACTGTTCAACGGCAAGAATCTCGGCGGTCTCATATCGTGGCTCAAGGAGACGAAACGCGAAGACCCCAAGCAAGTGTTCCGAGTCACCGATGGCGTGATCCACGCGACCGGCGACGGCTTCGGCTACCTCGCCACTGAGAAGGCGTACAAGGATTATCGCGTCTCGGTCGAGTACAAGTGGGGGAAGAAGACCGATGGCGGCAAGTACGTTCGCAACTCCGGCATCCTGCTGCATGGCACTGGCCCCGACGGTGGTGCTTCGGGAACGTGGATGGCATCTTTAGAGTGTCAGCTTGCTCAGGGGTGTGTCGGCGACCTCATCACGATTCGCGGTAAGGACGACAAGGGTGCCGTCATCCCCGTGCAGTTGACGAGCGATGTCGTGGTTGGTTCAGACAAGAAACCTCGCTGGAGCGAGGGCGGCACGAAGACCGTGTTCACCGGGCGTCAGTTGTGGTGGAACAAGCATCAGGTCGGTTTCGAGGAATTGCTCGACACACGCGGCAAAGACGACGTGGATAGCCCGCTGGGCGAATGGACGAAGGTCGAGTGCATCTGTGACGGCAGCACGATTACCGTGATCGTGAACGGCACGACGGTGAACAAGGCCTACGACGTGACCCCCGCGGCGGGGAAGATCCTGCTTCAGTGCGAAGGCTTCGAGGTGTACTTCCGCAAGTTCGAGATCCACCCGCTGAAGAAGTGAGCCATCGTTTAGCGATGGTCCGAACAGTACGTCCATCGTTTCACGGTAACAGGTCATCCACTTTCACGTTCCCCACGACAGTTCCCGCAAGCACAACAGGCACTGTGTCGCCAGGGCGGTAAGTCGTGAGGCTCGCGTAATCGGGCGTGATAGCTGTTGGACCACTCGGACCGGTGTACACATCGACAATGCGATCCACGACGTTCACGATCCAGTACACGGTGATGCCATTGCGAGCGTAGATTCGCCGCTTGTCTTCGCGATCCCGCCTCAAACTCGAGTCTGCCACTTCGATGACGAGCGGTATCTCCGCGGGGGCAGGATGCCGCCCGGCGAACGTGCGGGAGGTTCCGCGAGCAACGACCCCATCCGGTTCCGGTTCGCTGTCGTCGAGTCGTATCGGTTGCTCCGTCCGAACCGACCAACCACTCGGAACAAGCTGCCGGAGAACATCCTCGATCAGCAGCGTCGCGGTCACATGAGCGGGGCTTTTCGACATCTTGTTCACCATGACCCCTTCGAGCAGTTCGACGCGATCGTTCACGGTGATGACCCCTGCCAGCACCATCGCTTCGTACCGATCAACAGACAGTCTCCAGATATCGCCATCCTCAGTGGGCATTCGTGGAACCTGCGGTGTGGTCGGCGTGGACATGTGAGCGTCCGTGGTCCGGTGGTGGAACGAGTTGTCGAGATTATACCCGAGGGTGGGCGGTCATGTCTTGCCGAGGATGGCATCGACGACCCAGCAACCGCGTGCGTGCGGTTTCGTGCTGCGGCAATGATCCTGAATGAGTTGGTGATCGCAACCCGCGTCCATCAGCCCGTCGCCGAGAATCGGCATCGTGGCGAAGTCTCGTTCAGCATAGATGTGTGCGGCGAGATCACGAACCGTTGACGTGAGCCACTCGGGATTCCACTCCAGCGGCACGAACGGATTCGGGAACAGATCGCGGTAGACATTCGAAACGAGTTCCGGATGAGCCCGTTCAACCAACTCAGCCGGGTAATCCATACTACAGTTGAGGCAATCCAGCGCGAGTGCGCCCCAATCATGGGTGGGATAGGTGACCCGATCAGCAACCAACCCGTCGATGATTTCGCCGATGTCTCGCGTCCAGGAATTACCTTCAACTCCTGCTTCTCCGCACTGAACCGCTTCAAGAAACCAACTGCTCTGGCACCACCCAAACCCGATTCGGGCAATTCCACAAGCTGCGAGAGTGCGCTTCCTTCTGGTAAAAGCCATACGGTTCGCTCGAAGGCAAAACTGAAGCTGGAATGGATCGATACATGCTGCCCATTGCGCCGAGGTAAAGGGTGAGAAGTTCTCAACCTTGACGTGATTACCACAGAATGGGCAGGGCACCAGTTTTCCAACCTGCTCCAGAGCAGCAACGACTGGACGAGTACACGACGGACACGCTCCCATCAGGAGTTCTGTTGGCTTCTCCATCTCCTTCCCCAATGCCAACGGGGCGAGCCTGATGGCCCGCCCCGCGTGATCGCTCGTACGAAGCCGCAACCCGCTCAGATCAGTTCTGGTAGCGCGGTGCCGTCTGTTAGGTGCTGTGGACGACCCGTCGGGTCGTTGATCGCCGTCGTCTCCGGGTTAAGGCCCAGGTTGCGATACAGCGTCGCGAAGATGTCGCCGAACGAGACCGGTCGATCCTTCGCGGCGCCGCCCGTGCGGTCGGTGCTGCCAATCACCTGACCCGTCTTCATGCCGCCACCCGCGAGAATTGCGCTGCTCACTGCGGGCCAGTGGTCGCGACCGGCACCCGCGTTGATCTGCGGTGTGCGGCCGAACTCGCCCCACGCGATCACCGTCACGTCGTCGAGCATTCCGCGAACGTCGAGGTCTTCCACCAGCGCCGTGAGGCACTGGTCGAGCTTCGCACCGTGGTCGCGAACGAGATCGAAGTTCTTCCCGTGGCTGTCCCACCGGCCGTAGCTCAGTGTGACCACTCGTGCACCGGCTTCCACCAGCCGACGAGCCATGAGCAGATGTTCGTTCACCGTCGGGGCACCGTCGAACTGAAACTGGTACGGCTTGCCGTCGCCGTAACGTTCGCGGGTCTTCTGGCTTTCCTTCGAGATGTCCATCGCGTCCACGAGCTTGCTCGACGTCAGCACGTCGAACGCACGAGCGGTGTGGGCGTCGGCACCGCGAAGAGTGCCGGCGGCATCCATCTCGCGTTTCAGGTCGTCGAAGCCCGATAGCAGCTTCTTGCGATCCGGCATGTGGTCCTTGTTCGCGGCGTTCAGCGTCATGTTCGCCATGTCGGGGCCGGACGGCCGGAACGGGGCGAACGTGCTGCCGAGGAAACCGGTTTGGCCGGGGTCGCTCCACGGGCCGTGTTGCGTCTTCTCGGCCATACCGATAAACGGCGGCACGCTGGGGTCCACGTTCCCTTGCAGTTTCATCACCGCGCTGCCCAGGCTCGGGCGACCACCGATCGGGGCCAGCGATTGTTGTGGCCAGCCGGTCGTACACTGGAAGGCGTCGTGGCCACCCTTCGCACCAACGACACTGCGGATGAACGCGAACTTGTCGGCCATCTTCGCGATGCGCTTGAACGTCTCGCCAATCTGGATGCCAGTCACGTTTGTGGCGATCGGGCTGAACTCGCCACGAATTTCCTTCGGGGCGTCTGGCTTGAGATCCCACATGTCCTGGTGCGGTGGTCCGCCGCCGAGGAAGATGTTGATGACGGCCTTGTGACTCGTTCGCGGCAGGTCGTTCTGCTTGGCGGCCGCTTCCGCCCGCATGATGTCGGCGAGTGTGAGATTCACGGCACCGAACGCGAAGGTGCCGACGCGGAGGAAATTCCGGCGGCTGACGCCGTCGCAGAACCGCACGCGGCCGAAGGGGATGTTCATCATTTCAAGGCACTCCCAGAAGGTGAGGGAGAAGGCGGGATGTTAAGGCAGGCAGAACACCGGCAGGCAGCCAAGGTTTCGCGCTTTGACTGATATTTGGAGGATACTCCCGTTTCGATCACGCAGCAATACAAAAGATCGGAAACGAACACAAACCACAGTCGGGATAAACCCGGCTGCTCGCCGGAGATGCGATGACCCCCGCCGACCTCCCCGCGTCCGTGCTGGAACAACTCCGCAAGTTCGACACGCCGACCGTGTGCAACGTGCTCGAACTCTTCGAGTGCCGACCACGCACGGCAGGCTACATGGATAGCCGCATTCAGGCGTGTTACCCCGCGTTGCCGCCGATGGTCGGATTCGCAAGCACCGCCACGTTCCGTGCCGGGGCACCACCCCGTGGCGGCGACACTTACATGGGTCTGGGCAATCAGGTCGAGTTGATCGCGAAGAACTCGCTGCCGAAAGTCGTGGTGTTCCAGGATCTCGATGATCCGCCCGTCGCGGCGACTTTCGGCGAGATCATGGCGACGACCTACAAGGCGTTCGGTTGCGTGGGCCTCATCACAAGCGGCTCGGGTCGCGACCTCGATCAAGTGGAGCCGCTCAAGTTCCCTTGCTTCACCTCCGGCACGATGTGTTCGCACGGCTACACGCAGATAGTGGAACTGGACGTACCCGTGCGGGTCGGTGGCGTGTGGGTGAGCCCCGGTGACTTGCTGCACGGCGACCGCAACGGCGTCACCACGATCCCGCTAGAACTAGCAGAACTCGTGATCGAGGGCTGCGTCGGCTTCATGGCGGCCGAGGCGATCGTGCTGAATTACCTGAAGGCCGGGAATGTGACGGCGAAGGGTTACATCCCCGCCCGCGACGAGTGCAAACGGCAAATGGGGGAGTTGGGGAAGACGCTTCGAGCGAAGATGCCGAAAGTTTCGTGAACCCGGGGTGATTGACAGGTGTCGGTTTTGCCGATAGCATTCCCGTCGGGTAAGGCCTCGTCGCCAAGTGGTAAGGCAACGGTTTGCAAAACCGTTATTCCCCGGTTCGAATCCGGGCGAGGCCTCTTTTTTGGTCGTCCTCTACAGCCTCCAACCTACTCTATCATGAGGGTTGGGGGCTAATTTGTTATCTCTCTCGCACATCTAATTGCCGCAGGCACCCATACTCGCCCAGATACCTGCCTGAGAGCGATCAGGAACCCGATGACTGACGACCGCGATCACGCACCATGCCCGGCATGTCGCCTTCCGGGGTGGTTGTGCGTTTGCGAGTTCGCACCACAGGTCGTCACCCGCACTTCGCTACTGCTCGTCGTCCACGTCCACGACCTGGGGCGAACGAGCAATACAGCTCGCCTCCTCACCCTGGCTGTCAAGAGCGCCGCACTCGTTGCTCACGGAGGGCTTCCCCCCCTGAGCGAAAGCGACATGGCAGTTCACGTCCCCGCGGGCACGACCCCCGTCGTGCTGTTCCCCGGCCGTGGGGCTCGCCCGCTGACGCCGGAGCTTGTCGCCTCGCTGCCGTCACCGCCTGCGCTTATCGTCCCGGACGGCAACTGGAAGCAAGCGGGCCGCATGGTGAAGCGGTTGCCCCTCCTCGACGGTGCCGTGAAGGTCGCGCTCGCGGCCAGAGACTTCGCCGGCCCAGCCTTGCGTCGGAACCGACCGGGGGGCCGCATGTCCACATACGAAGCGGTGGTGCAGGCGTTTGGAGTGCTGGAAGGTGAAGCGGTCGCCGCGCCGCTGCTCGACTTCTATCGGCGAGCAACCGACCGCATGATGTTCGTTCGCGGCAGGCTCAAGCGTTGCGATGTGTTCGGTGGCCTCAATGGCCCAGGTCCGGAGCAGGTTCCCCAACCCGGCACGCCGGATCTGGGTTGAGCCCAGAGGAGAGCGAGAGGGAAGTAGCTCACTTTCTCAGAACAATTCGCGGATCGGTTTGCCTGCAAAGAGTGCCATCGGCCGGCCGAGGTTATCGTGAACGTGCGTGTCCTCGTCGATGCCCAGTGCTTTGTACATCGTGGCGTGGACCTCTTCGGGTGAAACCGGTTTCTCTTTCGGCTGTGCGGCCTGCGAGTCGGATGCACCGTACACCGTGCCGCCGCGAATGCCGCCACCAGCCATGACCATCGAATACACGTCTGGCCAGTGATCGCGGCCGCCGGCCTTGTCCACCTTGGGGCTGCGGCCGAACTCGCCCATCCACACGACGAGTGTCGAGTCGAGCATGCCGCGGTCCTGCAAGTCGTGCAAGAGCGACGACATTGCGCCATCGGTTTCGGGCAGGTGTTTGCGAAGGGTCTTGAAGCCGCCGCCGTGCGTGTCCCAGACCTTGTTCTGGCCGTTCTCTTCCGCGTCGTTTACCAGCACGAGTCGCACACCTGCTTCGACCAATCGGCGTGCGAGCAGTACGCTCTGGCCGTGCCGGTTGCGGCCGTAGCGGTCGCGGGTCGCGGCCGATTCCTGTTCGAGATCGAACGCCTTCTTCGCAGCGCCGGAACTAACCAGATCGAAGGCGCGAGCGTAATGGCTGTCAAGGCCACCCGCCGAGGGGATTTTGTTCAGCGCTTCGGCCTGGCGGTCGATGGTCGCGAGCAACTGACGGCGGTCATCCATGCGGTTGAGGGTCAACTCTGGGCGCGGTGCCAGGGCAGGAACGCCATACGCTCGCGTGTTCGGGTCGCCGTTGAGAACCATCGGGTCGTGAACGGCACCCAGGAAGCCAGCGTGTTGACCGGGCGTCGGAATGTTGATGTCATTCGCGAAGACCGGCAGGACGACATACGGAGGAACTGCCTGCTGAACGGGGCGAAGTTTCCCCATGACCGAACCGACCGACGGCCAGTCGCTGCGGCGAGCCGGGAACTCGACGACATCACGGCCCGGTTTCCGGCCGGTCAGCATGTAGTACGAGCCAGGGTTGTGGATTCGGTTCTTGTGCGTGACCGAGCGGATGATGCTGTACTTGTCCGCCATCATCGCCAGTTTGGGGAGATACTCGGAAATTCGGGTGCCGGTGACGTTCGTCGCGATCGGCTTGAACTCGCCCCGCACTTCCTCCGGCGCGTCCGGCTTCATGTCGAACGTCTCTTGCTGAGCCGGGCCACCGAAGGCGAAGACAATGATGCAGGATTTGATCTTCCCCGGTCGGGCAGCGGACTCGGCCCGGAGCAACTGCGGCAGCGTGAGCCCGAAGGCACCCAGGGCACCGGCATGGAGTAACTGGCGACGGTCGAGCGTGGAACGGTTGGCGGGCGGCATTCGAGGAGTTCCGTTAGTGGCTAACGTGGGCACGTGTTCCGAAAGGTGCGTGCTTCTTGGGGCGGGGTTGGCCAGGCGGACTTTCAAGCGGTCGCGTCGCCTTCCAATCGGGACGCAAGATCGGCAGGTTAATTCAAATCAACTGTACCACAACTTATGGGCTGGTCCCCAGTCGAATCTCGCAGGATTCAAAAACAGCATTGAACGCAGCAGAAGTTTGCAGCGTCTCAGTAAGATGCTTTCGGCAGGTACAACGCCTGGGTGCTTCCACGATCCCTTTCCCGAGGTACGCGATGACTCGTTGCGGTTTGCCCCTCATAATCGTCGGCCTGGCCTTCTTGACCGCTCTCGCCGGTTCGCCCGGTCGTGGAGCGGAGCCGGAGAAGAAGCCAGCGGACCAACCCAAGAAAATCGGTGCCTCTATCGACGGCTACCGGTGGGAATTCCCGTGCAAAGAGCCCATGCCGGAGAACCCCAAGCAAGGCGCGGGCTGCGCCTCTGCCCTGGTTAAGGGTGATCCGAAGAAGACGGACAACTTCACCACCGAACGGGAATTTGAAGGCGAGAAGGGCAAACGCTATGAGGTCACTTTGCGGTTCCGCGGTGTGGTCGAACCGATGATGTACAAGGACGGAAAAAAGGACGGCGAGCATTTCTACATCGGCGGTGAACCGAATAACGGCACCTACAACATTTACAAGCTCGCAATCTCATCTCCGCCCTCGCACTACTTCCTGAATCGGCAGGACAAGGTCGGCCACGACATCTTCACGATCGACTACACCAAGACGATCGAGATCGACGGTGGGGCGAAGATTACGTTCCACGGCGACGGCCAGAATGGGCAACTCATCTCCAATTTCAACAAGCTGGTGGTCAAGGATCTGCCCCCGGCCCCGAAGCCGTACAACGGCCAGTTCGTCCAGGTTGACGTGGTGAGCGTGGTCGAAGTTAAGAAATGATGTCCGATCCCCCTGAGTTCGTTGGAACTTAATTATGAGGAGACTCAGCGGACACACGGGTATTGTGAGGGCTGTCGTCTTCACCCGGGATGGGCGGCTTGTGTCCGCAGGGGAAGACAGGACCGTCCGAGTATGGAACCTCGAAACGGGAGAACCCACGACCCTCACTCGTGCCACGGGTCCGGTGTATGCCCTTGCGATCACCCCCGACGGGCGAACCCTCGCATACGCGGGACGCCACCCACGGAATGGTGATCGAGGCACTCCGGTCCACAGGTGGGATCTCGCCGCCGGTCGCCCCACGGGTGAGTTCGAACTACCACTTGCACAGTTTCCACGCTCGGTGTGGTCGTTATCGTACTCTCACGATGGGGCGATACTTGCGGCTGCCGCACGGCGATTGGGTGGCGCAAACATCACTGCCGGGGCAGGCGGGCACTGGTGGGGGCCAAGTGCGGACGGGCCGCTCGCAGATACCACAGCGTTCTCACTTGGGTTTGCGACAAATTCCGCGTTGCTTGCCGTCGCCGGAGACGGTCTCGTCGGGTTCTACACCAGCCCAGGTGCGACAGCAAACGTTGCCTATCCCCTCGCAGCGTCACGTCCAGAGTCACTCACGCTCGTGCCCAACACGACGGAAGTTGTGGTTGCCGCCGGGACGTACCTCTATCTCGCAGACGGTGCCAAATCGAGCAAGCTCCGGAAGTTGAAGACGGGATCGAGGCAACTTACGTGCGTGGCCGCCTTCCCAGATGGCCGATCGATTGTGGCGGGTGGCAAGCCTGGCTTGGTGGAGGTGTTCGACCTCGCTGTGGGAAAGGTGCAAGCGTCTTACGACTTCGAACTCGGTGGTGTGCACGCGGTCGCAGTCTCCCCAGACGGGCTGACATTTGCTGTCGCAGGAGCGCTTGGGCTCGTGGTGTGCGACGCGGCCGATTGGTGAGCCGATTCTGGCGACCCCCCGCAATCCTCCACATTTTCTCAGATGCGATTTCTTGTTGGATACGGCTATCCGTGTCCGGACACCGTGGTCGAGTAACCATGAGGTGTCCAGCGATGATCAAGGCCGAATCGCGGAACCATTCCCCCAGTCTCCGGGTTACATGTCACATACGCTTGACCTACCCGGAGGCTCACGATGCGTTCGCTCCAGTTCTTGACGCTTGTTGCAATTGGCCTGTCCACGGCCGCCGCCAAACCGCCCGAGACGCCGGTCGCCCCGAAGACGCTCATGGCCACCACGGGCAAAGTCGTGCTCGTTGACGACTTGAATGCTGCCCTCGGAAAGGAATGGAAAACCGCCAAGGGGAAATGGGAACTTACAGATGGTGTGATCCGCGGTGCCGAACTGAAGACGGATATGCACGGGGCCGTTGCACGTCACAATGTGACTGTCAAGGACGCGGTCATTGAGTTTTCGATCAAACTCGACGGTACGAAACAAACATCATTGAGCCTGAATGGCTCCAAGGGACACATCAGCCGAGTTGTTGTCCGCCCAACCGGTTTATCGGTCCAGAAGGACGACCAGGACGGTAAAGATGGACCCGACAAGGCTGTCGTTTTGGACACCGTTGACGTTGCAGTCAAGGCGGGTGAGTGGCACACCATCGTGGTCGAACTGCGAGGCCCAGACATTCTCGCAACGCTGGACGGGAAACACAGTGCCTACGGATCTCACGCTGCGATCGACGCTGAGAAGACGAATCTGGGCTTTACCGTCGCTGGTGAATCCGCTTCGTTCCGGGGGTTGCGTGTGTGGGACGTGACCGGAACCCAGAAGGATTGGGACGCGACACGGGCGAAACTTCTTGCAGACAAGAAGGGCAAGAACTGAGCGCCACTCCATTACCACAACCGTATCGGTCCGGAGTCTGCTTGTTTGCGAGGGATTCGTTGACCCTGACGGATGGCGTTCGACCGGGCGTTCTCGATGAGTTCGGCGAATGCCCGATTTCGGTACATCACACGGTTTTCGAGATCGTCGAAATTTTGGCAGCCATCATCGGCCATGCGAGCCAGCGCGATCAAATCGGGATGTGTGGGTGCAGCGGCGATAGGGATCCTTTTGGGGGCGAAAATCTTGAAGTCTGGCGCCTCGATACAGGGCTTTACTGGAGCAGTCGGTTGCTTGGTGGGAGGCAGAGTGTTGCTCTTGCCTCGGTCAGATCGGCCTGTGACACCCAAACTTCCACGTTTCTGGTCAGTCCCAGCATGACAACCCGGCGTGGAAAAGTTGTCGCTACGGTGAACGGGATTGCAGCGGTCTGGAGCTTACCGCCCCAAAATTGAGCTTCGCAGCGGGTGCCTGACGCAACCGCCACCATCCTGTCGGTGTTATTGAACATGATGCCTCGATGTGTTTGGCTGGGTGAGAGCCAAATGACACCATGCACATATTAAGCCAAATGCCTGTATTAACGACAAGATCGTGATCAGGCGAAAATCTCCTCCACAACGTGCCCCTTCACGTCGGTCAGGCGGAAGTCGCGGCCGGCGTGGCGGTACGTCAACTTCTGGTGGTCGAGCCCCAACAGGGCGAGAATTGTCGCATGGAGGTCGTGCATGTGAACCTTGTTCTCGGCGGCGTAATAGCCGAACTCGTCGGTCGCTCCATGAACGAACCCTCCCTTCACCCCGCCGCCTGCCAACCACATGCTGAATGCGTGCGGGTTATGGTCGCGGCCGTCGCCGCCCTGGGCAGTCGGGGTGCGGCCGAACTCGCCACCCCACCACACGAGTGTGTCCTTGAGCAAATCCCGTCGCTTCAAATCAGCCAGTAACCCGGCGATCGGCTTATCCACTTCGAGGGCATTCTTGGCGTGGTCCTTGCGGAGTTCGCCGTGCTGGTCCCACTTGTAACTGTGGGACACCTGAACGAAGCGCACTCCAGACTCGGCGAACCTCCGCGCGAGCAAACACTGGCGGCCGAAGTTGTCGGTCGGGAGTTTGTCCCCGATCCCGTACATCTCCAGGGTGTCCTTCGATTCCTTGGAAATGTCCGTGACCTTCGGAGCCTCGGCCTGCATTCGGAACGCGAGTTCGAAGGCGTTGATCCTTCCTTCGAGTGCCGCATCCGGGCCACTCGTGCTGAGGTGCTTACGGTTCATCTTGTCGAGCAGGTCGAGTTGCATCCGCTGGCTGGCGGTGGCCATGTCGCCCGTGATGTCGTTGATCTTGGCGTCCTTGCACTGAATTCCCGAGTGACCGATCGGCGTCCCCTGGTACGCGGCGGGAAGGAACGCACTGCTCCAGTTCGCGACTCCCCCGTGCCCGAGCGTCGGGCACACGGTCACAAACCCAGGGAGGTTCTCGTTCTCCGAGCCCAGGCCGTAGGTGGCCCACGACCCGATGCTGGGCCGGACGAACGTATCGGAGCCAGTGTGCAGCTGGAGCAATGCCCCGCCGTGGGCCGAATTGTCCGCATGGACGGACCGGATGACCGTGAGTTCGTCGGCCATCTTGCGGACTTCTGGGAACAGGTCCGACACTTGAATCCCAGAGTTACCGCCCGGCTTGAACGCCCACGGAGACTTGAGCAGGTTGCCGGTCGCTGCGAACTGAACGCGCGGCTTCTGACCGGGGAACGGCTTGCCGTCGTGCTTCGCGAGGAGTGGCTTGGGGTCGAACGTATCAACCTGACTCGGCCCGCCGTGCATGAACAGGAAGATCACGCGCTTCGCCCGCGGCTTCAAGTGGGGCTTCCGCTCGGCGAGCGGGCCGTCGGCGGCACGGGATTGCTGCTGAGCGAGCAGCCCGCCGAGGGCGAGCAACCCGAACCCGTTGGCAGTTGTGCGGAGCGCGTCCCGACGGGTGACAGCGGGGGCGAAGGTGCGGCAGAAAGTCGGCATCGCGGTCACTCCACGTAGATGAATTCGTTGCTCGCGAAGATGACCTGGCAGAGCCCGGCCCATGCTTTCGCCTTGCGAGTCGGGGCGTCGTTCTCGGCGGTCAGAGAGCCCTCGATTTCCTTGACGAAACCCAGCGACTGGCTCACTTCCTCGGTCGTCGCGGGGCGGCCGTATGCCAGCCGATACGCGAGCGTTACACGGCCTGCATCGTCGTCGGGAACGGCTTTCAGGAGCCGGGCCGCGAACGCCTTGGACTCGGCCGCCGCGAAGGGGCTGTTGAGCAAGTAAAGTGCTTGTGGGGCAACGACCGTGTTGACCCGCTTGCCGTTCATCGTGCTCGGGTCCGGGAAGTCGAAGGTCTGGAAGAATGCGAACACGTTGTTCCGGATCACGGGCAAGTACACGCTTCGCCGAGCCGTGTCATACTTCGCCCGATTGCCCGACTGATCGGTCGTCACGTACTCGAAATTCTTGGTGCTCAGGAGTGTGCCGCCGGGGGTGCGGTCGAGGGTGCCGGCAACCGCAAGGAGACCATCCCGGATCGCCTCGGCGTCGAGCCGCTGGCGTGGGAACCGCCACAAGAGGCGATTATCCGGGTCGGCGAGGGCGGCCTTCGCGTCATGAGTGCCAGCCTGGCGGTAGGCGGCGGAAAGCATGATCACGCGGTGCAGGTGCTTCACCGACCATCCGTGTGTGACGAACTCGTGGGCGAGCCAATCGAGGAGTTCCGGGTGCGTCGGTCGCTCGCCGAGCCGACCGAAGTTATCCACCGATCGCACGATCCCTTCGCTGAAGTGGTGCTGCCAGACGCGGTTCACGAACACGCGCGCGGTCAGGGGGTGCTTGGGGTCGGTTAGCCAGTTGGCGAGTTCGAGCCGGCCGCTGGCAGATCGGGTCGCCCCGAATCGGGTCTTGTTCGGTTGCGGCTTCTCGGCTGGGTTCGCGGTCGTGCTCACGAACGCCGTCGCGTTCTCTCCCGCGATGACCCGCATGAACTGGGCAGGGGCTTCTTCACCGGGCGTCACGTAGTTCCCACGAATCTGCACGAACACGTTTCGGGGTTGAGTGCCGTAGCCGGCGGCGGAGCCTTCCTCAACGCCGAGCACGAACTCGGGTGCGACGGCTGTCTTTTCCAGTTCCTTGATCTCGGCCCGGCGCTTCTCAGCCTCGACGTGGAGTTCCTCCCGCCTCGCCTTGTCCTTCTCGGTCGTCTTGCCGAACTGCGTTTCGATGTCGCGGACCTCGCCGCGCAGCCGTTCGAGCCGCACGTCCGGTACGAGCTTCTCGGCCTGCTCAGCCTCAGCGCGGAGCTTGTCGAGTTTCACGCTCACCGGGGCATACAGGAAGAACGCACTCGGCTTGAGTTTCGCGAACTGCCGTTCGAGGTCGCGGATCGACTTGCGTGTGGTCTCCAGTTTCTTCCTGGCGGCGGTGACCTCGGGCCGTTCCGGCTGCCCAAGCGGTCGCTCGAATGCCTTCGCGACAGTCCCAAGCCCTTGCATTGTGCGAGTGCTCGTGAAGATGCCCAGCAGCGAGTAGTAGTCCCGCGTGGGGATCGGGTCGAACTTGTGATCGTGGCAGCGTGCGCAACCGAGGGTCAGGCCCATCAGCCCTTTGCCGAGCGTGTCGAGTTGCTCGTCGGCGATGTCGATCAGCATCTTTTGCTTGTCAGGCTCCGCGAGTAACTTCGCCCCGATGGCGAGGTAACCGAGCGCCGTCAGCCTGTCCCTGCGAACTGCCTCGTCGGTCGTCGGCGCGAGCAAGTCGCCCGCAATCTGCTCCTTCACGAACGTGTCGAACGGCTTATCCGCGTTGAAGCTGCGGATCACGTAATCGCGATACCTCCAGGCATTCCCGAACGCGGTGTTCTCGTCCAGCCCGTTGCTGTCCGCGTAGCGGGCCACATCGAGCCAGTGCCGGCCCCAACGCTCGCCGTAGGCTGTCGAGTCGAGCAACCGGTTCACGACCTTCGCGTATGCATCTGGCGAGTTATTCTTCTCGAACGCGTCGATCTCTTCGGGAGTCGGTGGCAGCCCTGTCAAGTCGTAAGTCGCACGGCGGAGAAGCGTGCGGCGGTCTACATCCGGGGCCATCTTCAGCCCGGCCGCGGTGAGTTTTGCCACGAGAAACGCATCAACTGGCGACGCGGAATTCGTGGCAGGTGGGGTCGGCGGCTTGACTGGCTGGAAGGCCCAAAACTGCTTCTGTTCGGCAGTGAAAAGGGGGCCGGCCGGCTTCGGAGGCGTCGGGGCCACACTCGTGCCCGCGTCAGGCCACGGAGCACCTGCCTTAACCCACTCGGTGATGGCCGCCACATCGGCGTCGGCCAGCTTCCCCTTGGGCGGCATCTTCATCTCACCGTCGTACCGCATCACCTGAACGAGCAGGCTCTTGTCCGGATTGCCGGGAACGATCGCTGGCCCGGCATCGCCGCCGGTCAGAAGCTCGGCACGCGACAGAACCTTCAACCCGCCCTTGATCTTCTTGGGGTCGGTCCCGTGACACTTCCCGCAATGCTCCAGCAGCACGGGTCGGACACGTTTCTCAAACTGTTCGATCGCGGCAGGGGGCGTGGCGGGATCAGCGGCGGGCGACAGACTGGGGGCGAAGGCGATGAACGCCAGCGCGACTCGTCCGGTCATCGGTCAGACCTCGGATGTTCAGCAAGACGAGCAGCACGGACCACCGCGCTGCGATTGGGGAGGGTGAGATTATCGTAACTGATGAAGGATCGGCTGGGAACAGTAAAAATGGGCTTGAGTGTGCCCTTGAGGCTTGGCGACACGTCATTCTGGGCGAAGGGGGACACCACAGCCGGAACCGCCATTTGGAGCCAGAAAGACATTATCCGTCCGGAATGACATATATAAGATCGTGTTGTAAGATCCAAGCTGTCTTTGCAGTTACGGCCGAATTCATCTGCAACGATACTCGCTGCCACGTGCGGAATCACCCGACAACATCCGGAACGAATGCCAGGCAGATCAGACGCGAAGCACGAAGCACGGAACGGCCCTATCTTTGGCGAGGCACTTGGTGAGTAGCGAATCCGCTCGGAACCCGCCCCGGTGACGGGGCGGCTCGCCAGGACTGCCAAATCCTCACCACTCGCCTGGGACTTCGCCGCCCCTACGCGTACCAGCGAACTGCCAGCCCGCTGCGGAGTTCGTCACGAATCGCACCGAGGCATCGCCCATGGCTGCGTTCACTCCGCCGGTGTGAGCGCTTCGTGCGGATGAGTTTTGGTTGTTGTCCGATCTTGTGCAGGGCGCCGTCGTCGTGTTTTGACAGTGGTTGATGACGTCCGCTGTCGGGGAATTTGGTGCATTCAGTGTGGTGAAGAGCACCCCGCCAGACCGGGCCTGATTCCAATAACGCCCGCGGACGTCGTGAGCGGTCACGTCGGGTGACAGCAAGATTTCGCTCAGCATCAGGGTGTTGCTGGAGCCGTCCGTGATGCCCGTGATCTGAATGCGGGAGCCTGTGTAGAACAGCCCGTTCAAACCCATCCCACCTGTAGTCGTCGTGTTGTACGCGGTCGAGCCAGCGCAACCGGCGTAGTTCCCGTGAACGCCCTGGTTGCCGGAGATCGTCGTTTTCTTGCCGCCGTTTGGATCCGACGAGCAATGCCAGCCGGGAACCATGTTCAGGTGCGGGTTTCCCGAGAGGGTCCAGAGAGCCGTCATTGAAGCGCCGCTGGCTCGCTGCTGTTCCAGGATGCTCCAGAGCGCCGCTTGTTCGATGTAGGGGAGCAGGTACAGCGGCCACACACGCCGGTCCTCGGTTGTGGCTGCCGGCACTCCGTCCTGCCCGATCAGTCCGCCGGTAATCCCGGTGGGAAGGTAGCCATACGAGTCCTGATAGTTGTGTGCCGCGAGGGCGAGTTGCTTCAGGTTATTGGAACACTTCATGCGTGATGCCGCTTCGCGAACCTTCTGCACCGCCGGGAGTAGCAAGCCAATCAACACGGCGATGATAGCGATCACGACCAATAGTTCGATCAGCGTAAACCCCTGGTGGGTTTGGATTTGGTTAGGGCGGTTTCGCATGACGCCTCGACTGGTTTCTGTGTGACTCGGGAATGCCGTCGAAGTGAAGTGCGAAATCGACGTAACCGATCCGCCATCAAATTCGGGAACTTTCCGAATGACGCAGTGCTGTTTCGTCTCACGAGCTGCGAGGTGAGGTTTCAAACCTTGGGTTCTAGTTCCGAGATGCGACAGGAATTCCTCAGGAATCACTCGCAAAACCCGTGCTGCGGAACCAAGAAACCCACTGGAACACGTCAGAATTGGGGTCGAAAACCAAATAAGACAATTCTAAGATATTAGTATCGTTTGCCCCAACCCGATTCATCCGGGAAAGTTCTGGGGGATACTTTGGGTCGGGTTGATATCCTCCCACACATCATTACCAGGTGGCCATGAGAACTCTCCATCCTCGCGGCAATCGAGCGTTCACACTCATTGAATTGCTCGTCGTTATTGCCATCATTGCAATCCTGATCGGATTGCTGCTCCCCGCTGTCCAGAAGGTCCGCGAAGCTTCCGCACGGACCAAGTGCCAGAACAACATGAAACAGTTGATGATCGGCATGCATGCGTTCCACGACGCATTCGCGAAGTTGCCCCCGTCGGTCGCGAGGGCCACGACTGCCGATACCGGGCCACCCTACGCCGCCGCGTACTGGTCGTACTTCCTCCTGCCGTACATCGAACAGGGGCCGCTGTTCAACACTATCCCGCAAGCCTTCCCACCGACTTGGTCAGGGGCAACGCTCGCAGCCCTTCAGGCGAACGTGCCGGCTTACCGTTGTGCTTCGACCACAGACCTCGAGACCTACGATGTCACCGAAGACGGAACAGCGATCACGGGCCGTAGGGCAGTGAGTTATGGAGTTGTGGTCTCTGGGGCTGTCGGAAATCCTACCACTCCGACTGGTGCGTACAACGGCGCGACAGAAAATCACAACCATATGGACGACGGATCGTCTGGTGGTACCGGGATGTTTGGTACCAAGTTGGTCCATGGGCGGTTTGAGAGCACCTTCAACCAGGGTTCGGAAACGCGACTGACGGACATCACGGATGGCACGAGTAACACGGTTGGTATTGGCGAACGCTACAGGCGGTTCGCAACGACCTTCAACCCTGGTTATGGCGGCGGCGGCTACTGGGCGATTGGTGGCCCATCGGCACGCAACGCTCACTCGCAGGTCTCCGGCTCGTTGGGGATTCCCATCAACGGTGGGTCCGGCGACAGCGTTCTGTTCACCGGGTTCAGTTCGCGGCACACGGGCGGAGCCAACTTCGCCATGATGGACGGAGGCGTCCGCTTCTTCCGCGATAGCCTGCCAGACCTGAATCGCCGTGCTCTTGCCACCCGAGCGGGTGGTGAAGTTGTGGCAAACGAGTGACATCAGCTTGTGCCAGCGGAACCACACTTCTCGAAGGGTTCCGCTGGCTTGCATCACGCCCAGGTGGGCTTCGGTGCCTCGAATGTGATCGGCTTCCCATCTCGCGGGTGAGAAAACGTCAACTGCCAGGCGTGAAGGCTCAGGGGTGCATCGCCCAAGGCGTGTGTTTGCACATCGCCGAGTTTACCGCCGGGCTGATACATCGCATCTCCAACGATCGGCCACCCGAGATGCCACAAGTGAACGCGGATCTGATTGGTCCGCCCGGTTCGTGGCGTCACGCACAATAGTGCGGTTCCGTCCGGGAAACGGGTGAGCACCTCGAAGTCGGTGTGTGCCGGTACGCCTGTGGATTCGTCCACGATCCTGGCTCCGCAGTGCCCCGCTGTCGTGGCGATGGCGGCCCGACACGTGAACGTGTCCTCGGGCGGATGGCCCACCACGCGGGCAAGATATCGCTTCTCCACTTCCCCCCGTTCGAATTGCGGTTGCAGCACACGTGCGAACGCGGCCGTTCGAGTGAACACGGCGATCCCCGAAGTGTTCGCGTCGAGGCGGTGAGCAGGTCGCGGCTTCTGTGGGGCGTAGACCTCACGGAGCATCCATTCGAGCGTGTTGCGGTGGTAACGCCCACTCGGGTGCATCGGCAGCGGGGCCGGCTTGTTCAGCACAATCAACGCATCGTCTTCGTGGAGAATCTCGATCTCCGCGTTTACGTCCGGTTCAACCTGAAGCCGCTCGCGGGTGAAGTAGTGCTCCCCTGGCCGCACAATGTGCGATGCCGCGACGGGAGTGTGGCTGGCGTCCACAAGATCACCTGCGGCGATCGTGGCGAGCCAGTCCCCGCTGGGGATGTGACCGAAGACCTCACACACGAAATCCAACACCGTGAGGCCGTCGTGCCGGGCGGCGATCTTCAGCGGTCGGAAGTTGTCCTGCGGCTTCTTTCCAGGCAACGGGGTCGTGACCTGCTGCAACAACACGCGGTGCTCGGCCAACGCACGGGCCTGCAACTCCTCGGGCGACTTGTAGCAGCGTGGGCACGACACACCTTCGACGGTGTGCGGGTCGGCCAGTTCCTCGGGCGTGAGCAGGCTCTGGCACACAAAACACATCCCGTGGCCCGATTCATCCAGGTCGGCCGCGAGACCCACTCGCTTGTCGAAAACGAAGCACTCGCCGTGGTAGTGCTCGCTGCCGCACTCCTCGAAGTATTTCAGGATGCCGCCGTCGAGTTGGTACACCTGCTCGAACCCCTGCTGGATCATGAACGGTGCCGCCTTCTCGCAACGAATCCCGCCCGTGCAGAACGTCACGATCGGGTGCGAGTAATCTGCCGGAGAGAGTTTCGCAGCGGCCTCGGGGAACTCGCGAAAGTGTTCGATACCGATCGCCACGGCGTTGTTGAATGTCCCCAGCCCGACCTCGAAATCGTTTCGCGTGTCGAGCAGCGTGACGGGGCGACCTTCGTCGAGCCATTGCTTGAGTTCGCGAGCGCTGAGTCGCGGGGCAGGGCGGTTCGCGGGGTCGATCCCCGGAACTCCGAACGCGATGATCTCCTTCTTGATCTTGACCAGCATCCGCGAGAACGGCTGTTCGCGGCTCTCGCTGACCTTCGGCTCCAGTTCTGCCAGGCCCGGAACAACACGCAACATTACCAAGAGTTTGTCGATTTCCGCCGCGAGGCCGGCAACGAAAAGGTTGATCCCCTCGGTGCTCAGGAGAATCGTGCCCTTGAGGTTCCACTCCCGGCAGGCAGTGTTGAGTTGGTCACGCAGCGGCTTCAGGCTCTCCAGCGGAGCGAACCGATACGCGGAGATGTTAACGACAGCAGACAACGAGAGGCTCCGGGAGTTGTGCAGGCCAGGCGATCGGCTGAGGGTGGTTTACGAGTTGTTGCGGCGCAGCGTCCACAAACGCCCCTGAAACGCAGTGAAGATGCGAGAGTCTTCTGCTGCGCGTGGGATGGAATAGAACAATGAGAGTCCTCCTCCCGTAGGCACGGGTTTCGGACACATGGTAAACGATTGGGTTCACCAAGGGAGTTGACTGTGGACGTGCATGTGCGTGATGCGGTTGAAGCAGATTTGCCCGCGGTTCTGGAGATCTACAATCAGTCGATCCCCGGTGGCTGGTCCACGGCCGACACCGCTCCCGTCACGGTTGCCGAACGTGTCGAGTGGTTCCGCAAGTTCGATCCCAAACGGCGACCGCTGTGGGTTGCAGAGGTTGATGGGCGTATTGTCGGGTGGATTGGCCTCACGTCTTTTTACGGGGGCCGCCCTGCTTACGACGCGACTGCGGAAGTGAGCACATACATCGCGAAGGACTTTCAGAAGAAGGGGCTTGGAGGCAAGCTCAAGCGGCTAATGATCGCCCAGTGCCCGCGCCTGGGGGTGACGACGATGCTCAGCATGTACTTTGATCACAACCCAGCGACACACCGACTCAACACGGCCCTTGGCTTCGAGAAGGTGGGGCACCTCACCGAGATCGCAACGATCAACGGCCGCAAGTACGGCCTCATCATCGCGGCACTCCGCATCCCGCCCTCCGAATAGTTCGGTGCCGTTGCCTGCTTGCCATGCCTCATGGAAGCGGATACCGTCAGCACATCACCCGCCGGAGCCTTCCAATGCGCTGCCTCGCTGCCTTGCTGCTGTTCGCCGTTGCCACGGGGGTCGCCGCCACGGCCTCGCCCGCCGGTCAGGATGCCAAGCAACCCGACCCCAAGAAGACGCAACCGAAGGGGAAGTTCGATCCGCCGAAGGCGACGAAGCCCGACGAAGCCACGATGAAGCAAATCTCCGAGAAGACCGAACTGCTCCGCAAAGCGGTCGAAGCACTCAAGGCGAAGAAGATCGCCGACGATGTGCTGATCGAGGTCGAGATTTACCTGAAGGCGGCTGAGAACATCGTGCGATTCGAAGAGTGGTACGCCGCAGCGAGCGGGAAGTGGGCACTCACCACGCTCGATGAGGGACTCGCCCGTGCCAAGCTCGCCGACGGCGGCAAAGCCGTCTGGCGCGATGCACCGGGCAAGTGGGTGAACCGTGCGTACCGCTCGCAGGTCGATGGTTCCATCCAACCGTATGCGGTGCTGCTGCCGGCCGACTTTGGCAAAGATCCCAAGAAGAAATGGCGGCTGGATATCGTGTTGCACGGTCGCGACGGCTCGCTGACTGAAGCCAAGTTCATCGCCACGCACGGCGGCACCGCACCAAAGGACCTCGGATATATCCAGCTCGAAGTCTACGGTCGTGGCAACAACGCATACCGCTGGGCTGGCGAAGCCGATGTGTTCGAGGCACAGGGAGCGTTCCAGAGATCGACTCCGGGCATTGATCCGCAGCGAGTCGTACTCCGTGGGTTCTCGATGGGCGGCGCGGGGACTTGGCACCTCGGCTTGCACCACCCCAGCCGATTCTGCGTGATCGGCCCTGGGGCGGGGTTCACCAACACCCACGGCTACATCGCCAGCCTGCCCAAGGAACTCCCCGACTACCAGGAGAAGTGCCTCCGCATCTACGATGCCGTGGACTACGCCGAGAACGCCTTCAACGTGCCGGTCGTCGCGTACAGCGGCGAGAAGGATGCTCAGAAGAAGGCGGCGGATAACATCGAGAACGCACTCAAGGGGTTCAAGGAGCCGCACCACTTCACGCACCTGGTCGCGCCGGGGCTGGAACACCAGATGCCGAAGCCGTGGCAGGACAAGGCCGAGGCCGAGTACCGCAAGTATGCCGACAAAGGCCGTGACACTCGGCCGAAGCGAGTGCGGTTCGTGACGTATACCCCGCGTTACGACGGGTGCGATTGGATTGGCGTACTCGCGCTCGACAAGATGTACGAGAAAGCCGTCATCGACGCCACGCGAGAGGACTCGCAGATCGTGGTGAAGACCAGCAATGTTCGCGTGATCTGGCTCAAGGTCGATGGGGGCAAGAAAACCACGGTTGTTATCGATGATCAAAAAGTAGAAATGAAACCTCACGAAGATGACTACACGGATGGATTGGAGAAGGTCGGGGTCAAATGGCAGCAGATTGACCCCATTACCTACCAGAAACGGATGGCGGAGCGACCAGAGAAGTGGAAGGGGCTGGCTGGCCCGATCGACGACGCTTTCACGACGGAACTGTATGTCCTCGGACCGATAGGAGATGGTTGGCACACTGCGAGCCTGAAGCAGTTCACGTCGCTTTGGGACCGGTACTTCCGAGGCACCCTGCACCTAACAACGCCAGAGCAGTACAACAAAAGGCCCAGGGTTGCCAATTACAGTACCGCACACAGTCTCATCCTGTTCGGCGACCCCGAGGGCAATCCTCTCATCGCGAAGGTGCTGCCAAAGTTGCCCATCACCTGGACGAAAGAAAAACTCGTCGTCAATGGTGTCGAGTACGACCCCAAGACGCACGTTCCCGTGTTGATCTACCCGAACCCTCTGGATGACAACGGCAATTACGTCGTCATCAACAGCGGGCACACGTTCAAGGAAGCGGACCTGAAGGGGACCAACGCGCTGCTGTATCCGCGGCTCGGCGACTGGGCCGTCCTCAAGCCGACGCCCACAGCCAAGGATCCCGCCGCGTTCGAGGTCGTCGCGGCCGGGCTGTTCGACGAGAACTGGCAGTTCCCCAAGAAGTAGTAACCGCATTGTGTACTTGTGTAGCAGTCACCCCAGCGGGGCGACGCTGTGCCGTCGCCCCGCTGGGGCGACCGCTACACGTCCCGATCTGCCCTCATAAAGTGGAGTTCCACCCCATGTTCACGCTGCTGTTCGCGTTCACCACGATTGCGGCCGAGGAGAAGACGTTCGTCGCATCCGAGGCCAAGCTCGAAAAGCTGTGGTCGGAAGGTGCGTTCACCGAAGGGCCAGTCGAAGGCCCAGACGGCAACATCTACTTCTCGGACATCGGCAACCGGATCATGCGGTACGACCCCAAGACGGGAAAGACCGATGAGTTTCGCAAGCCGAGCGGTCGCTCGAACGGGCTGAAGTTCGACGCCATGGGCCGGCTCATCGCCTGCGAGGGGGCGAACACCGGCGGCGGGCGGCGGATCAGCATCACCGAGAAAGACGGCACGGTGAAAACCATCGTGGACAAGTTCGAGGGGAAGGCGTTCAACTCGCCCAACGATCTCACGCTCGACAGCAAGGGTCGGATCTACTTCTCCGATCCGCGATACGTCGGCGAGGAGAAACGCGAACTCGACCACGATTCCGTTTACCGCATCGACCCCGACGGGAAACTCACGCTCGTCATCAATGATGTCATCAAGCCGAATGGCCTCGTGATTTCGCCCGATGGCAAGACGCTGTACGTGGCTGATCACAGTGGCGATCCGAAACTGACCCGCAAGCTCGTGGCGTATCCACTGAAGGAAGACGGGAGCGTCGGGGCACGCAAAGAACTGTACGACTTCGGGAAGGAACGCGGCATCGACGGGATGACCGTGACGACCGACGGAATGATCGTCGCCACAGCGGGGAGCAAAGCGGCAGCGGGGATTTACTTCTTCGACCCGGACGGGAAGAAGGTTGGCTTCCTGCCGACGCCCGAAGACCCGAGCAACTGCTGTTTCGCCGGCAAGGATCGTAAGACGCTTTACATCACCGCAGGGAAGTCGCTGTACCGCGTGCAGTTGACCGTCGCGGGGAAATAGTCATGTGTGATTTCAGATTTGTGATTGACGATTGGAAGATTCGATAAAGTGTTTTCCAATCGTCAATCACAAATCTCACATCGAAAATGCCAACGCCATCTCGACGATGCTGCGGACCATGCAACCCGTGCCGCCCGCATCCAGTGCGGCCGTGTCGCTGTCGGCCCAGGCCGGTCCCGCGATGTCCATGTGAACCCACTTCGCTTCGCCCACGAACTGCTCGAGGAACTTCCCGCCGGCGATGGCACCGCCCCAGCGACCGCCGCCTGTGTTCCGCATGTCCGCGACCTTGCTCTTGATGAGGCCGTCGTAGCTCGCGTCCATCGGCAACTTCCACGCACGCTCGCCCGCAGTCCGAATCGCGCCGAGGATCTGCTCGCCCCAGGCGTCGTTGTTCGTCATCAGGCCCGACGTTTCGGTGCCGAGCGCGACCAGACACGCACCCGTGAGCGTGGCGAAGTTCACGAGGAAGCCGGTTTGCTCCGAGGCGTAACAGAGCGCATCGGCGAGGATGAGTCGGCCTTCGGCATCGGTGTTCAGCACCTCGATCGTCTTGCCGTTGCGTGCAGTCAGCACGTCGCCGAGTTTCACCGCGTTGCCACTCGGCATGTTCTCGACGAGCGCGAGAATGCCAAGCACGTTCACCTTCAGTTTCTGGGCCGCGATGGCTTGCACCCCCCCGAGCACAGCGGCGGCACCTGCCATGTCGCACTTCATATCCACCATGCCATCGGTTGGCTTCAGCGAGAGCCCGCCGCTGTCGAACGTCACGCCCTTTCCCACGAGACCAAGTGTCGGCCCGCCGGGGTTGCCGTTGTACCGCAGGAGCGCGAGCCGGGCGGGTCGGTGTGAACCCTGAGCCACGCCTAGCAGCGAACCCATCCGCTCGGCCGCGAGCCGTGATTCGTCCCAGATTTCCACGTCGAACCCGGAGATGCGACCGCTCTCAGCAGCAGCGACCGCGAACGTCTCGGGGTAGAGATCGCACGGCGGCGCGTTCACCAACTCGCGGGCCAGCCACAACCCCTGCGCTTCGGCCAGAACGCGCGGCAACGCGGCTGCGTCGCCACCTAGAAGCAGCAAGCGTTCGGGTGCGAAGCGTGTGGGTGCAGTTTTGCGAACGCCCGGCCCCTGGCAACCCTGCGCGAGCCCGACGCCCGCCGCGAGCGTGTGTTCGGGTGAAGGAACCACGAATGCGATGGTGCCGACTTGCTTCCCGGTGATGTGGCGAGCCGCGGCCGCAGCAGCATCGTGGATCGTCGCACGGGTTGCGGCTTCTGGCTTGCCAAGCCCGACGACGAGCAATCGCGTTGCCGCAAGACCAGTGGGCGAGAGCACGGGGACAAGTTCGAGGTGCTTGCCGGTGATATCGCCGCTTTCGCGGAGCCTCGTGAGAAGCCCTGCGGTCGCGGCATCAATCGCGGCAGCAGGGCCAGTGAGTGCTCCATCTGCACAGATGCCCACAACCAGCCAGTCGGCCTTCAAGGTTGTGGGAGCTTCGGGGGAAACGTCGATTGTGGTCTTCGGAGTGGTAATCACGGGTTCTTCTTGGCGGGGTTTGCGGGGGCGAACAGTTCCAGCATCTCCTCGACGTGCTTCACGAGCTTGGCGTCGGTTTGCCGGAGTGCCGCGACGAATCGTGTGGCGTCGTCGTTGGGGCACCAGAGAGCATAGCGAACAATACACCGGCGGACGATTGGCGCGGCGTGCGTCTGCTTGGGGAATTGTGCTAACACTTCGGCCGTGAGATCCCAGTAGCCCCAGCGGCGTAAGTCCTCGATGGCCTGATCCGCGAGGTCGCCATGCGGCAGCAACGCGGCACAGCACTTTAGCACGTCAGCCTTGCAGTCGTTGCCGCGGGTTGCCTGGAAGAATCGCACGGTCACGATCGTCGAGAGACGCAAGGAGTACGACTGCTTCGCGTCTCCCAACACCGCGGCCGCGAGTGCCCAGCCATCTTTCGGAGTGAGCAGGATGTACCCCGCAAGCAGGCCACCGAACGCACTCGAAGTCCGCTCCGAGGCCGTATCCTTGAGCAAGCCTGCCAGGAACGCAGCGTCTGCCGGACCGCCCGAAACGCCAAGTAGGAACGCGAACACACCGAGCCGTTCGGCCGGCGTTTCGGGGCTGGCGAGGAGTTTGCGGAGCTTCGCGGCATCGAACACTTTCGCGGCCTTAATGATGTCCGCATCGGCGGCCTGTGCCAGCTCGAAAAATGCGTCCGTGGAAACCGTCGCGTCCGGCGAATCGAGTTGCTTGAAGAAGAACCCCAGCTTCACCGTGCAATCCGCATCGTCCAGTTTCGCCGCGACCTTGAGGTAATCGACAACTGCGGAGGCTGCCGGCACGCCGAACGTCGGGTCGAGCTTCCCGTTCGCGACACCGCAGAACACGAGGTAATCCGTGGGTGTGTTGCCGATCACCGGGAGGTAACTCCGAAGTGTCACGACTCCCTGGCCGGCTCGGGCCGGGTCGTCCTTCAATGCTGTGCCAACCTGCAGGTCCGTGAAACCGTCGTCGGTTTTGGGATCGAATCGCGGGTTCTTCAACTGTCCGTGCAGCACGGCTTTCGCCGTTGCGTAGTGCATCCGGAGTGTCTGCTTCGAGCGGAGTTCGCCCGCACAGAAGGTGCAGGCCGAGGCAGGCGAGATCAGGAGAGCACCCGCGACGAGTGCGGCGACGAAGCGGAACATGGGGACTCCTGCCTGGCGAGCGGCGGTCGCGAACGAATCGGCGGCCGGCCGGACCAATCCGACCGACCGCCATGTGATACCCGATTTGTCGCTCGCGGGGGAAGGTCACCCGTTGGGCTTCGGCGGGTCTTTCTTCTCTGAACCGGCCGGGGGCGTCGGAGGCTTTTGTTCGTCCTTCAACACCTCTTCGAGGAACTGCACCCGCTTGGGGTCTTTCACACGGGCCGCGTTCACGTACTCGATCGCCGCGGTGTTCTTCGGGTCGGCCCACGATGCCGCGATGGCGAATTTTAGGATCGCCCGTGCGATGATCGGGGTGCCGCTGTGCGATTCCTTCGTCGCGAGGCCGAGAACCGCTGGAGTCTGATCCCACAACTTCCACTTCCTCAGGTCTTCAATCGGCATGTCCGCGATGTCGGCGTCTTCCATGAGCATCTTGATTGCGGCGAGGGCGTCGGCGTGCGGAATGATGTCCGGGCGGAACTCCCAGAAGAATCGCACGGTCTTGAGCGCCGCGTACTTGATCGGGAAATCCTTCTGGCGATCTTTGATGAGCCCGACGAGGTATTCCCAGCCCGCCTTGGGGTCGAGCAGCACGTACCCCGCGACAACACCATCAAGCCCGCTCGTGTAAGAGCGTTCCTTGTCGTCGAGCAAGGCACGAATGGCCTTCGCATCTTCGGGTTTGCCACAGTGACCGAGCAACAGCCCGTAGAGGCCGAACCGGCTGCCGCGTGTGTTCGGATCCTTTAACCACTTGAGGAGCGTTGAGGCCGAGAGCTTGTTCCCGATCTCGCGAACGTCCTTGTAATCGGCGTATCCGAACTCGGAGTATGCGTCGGAACTGACAACGATATCTGGGTCTTCGAGGTAATCGAAGAAGTACCGCAGTCGGGTCACGATGTCCTTCTGCTTGACCTCCATCGCCCCCTTCAGGTACTCGGGGAGCTTGCTATCGGCTGGCACGGCTTCGCCGCGATACGGGTCGAGTTGCCCGTTGAAGATGTTGAAGAAAATCAGGTGCTTCGAGTTCTTCCCGTCTGGCGGCACGTACCGCGGGATGGTGATGCTCTTCTTTCCTTTGATGAGGTCGTTCGGCTTGATCACGAGGTCGATGCTCAGCTCGGTTGTGCCTTTGCTGAGCGAGTTCGGATCGTTCGGGTCGCGGGTCGCATTTGAGAGCGAGCCGAAGATGATGAAGTCGGCTTGCGCGACTTCGCCGGTCAGCGTCGTGCCGGTGGGCGAGCAGAACGGACAGGCAGACGCGGGGGAAGCGCTGAACAACACCACAGCCGCGACGGCCGGGATGAGAAAGCGGAATGTCATGTGGTGAGCCTCTCGTCGGGACAGGGTCACTCACATTATTCCCCTGATGGCTCCCACACGGCAACCCGCAACTCACGATCTCACAAGGATATTACGACGTTAGACCCGACTCGAGTTCCGCCAACCGTGCCTCTAACAGCTTGACGACGTGCTGGGCTTCCGCGGGAATGCCCGCACGCACGGCGTCGAGGTAGAACCGCGATTTCGTGAGTGTCTTGCGTCGCCCACTTGGTGGAAAGCTGCGACAGTCGCCGGCGTTGTCGTAGACGTCCGCGAGTTTCAGCACCTTGACCTGCCAGTCGGCGGCGGCGAGGCCTTTCGCATATTCCGCTTCGCGAATATCGTTCTCCAGTCGCATGTCCTTTGTCAAAGCTGCAACCCAGCGAGCGACATCTGGGCCGAAGTGCTCAAGAATGTCGTCGAAGTCCGTGGGTGTGTCCTCAATGGTGTCGTGAAGCATCGCTGCGGCGAGCATTCTGGGGTCGTCGAAACCGAAGATGTGCCTCACAACGAGGCAAACGCGGAAGACGTGGCTGACGTATGGTGTCTGGTTATCCTTGCGGATCTGATTCTTGTGAGCACGAGATGCAAATGCTGCGGCCTCGAAGATGATAGCATTCGGGTCGGCCATTCGAGTAACCTCCGGGTTCGCCTGTAAGAGTGTCTTTTCCCACAATAGCGGTTGTTCATCCCCACCGGGAGGCATCTATGCGGTACCACTCACTCGCTGCCGTGGCGTTGATGTTGTGCGGGGCGGTCGCGTTGTTTGCGATCACGCGACCGCCTGAGAAACCTGCCAAGGACGAGCCGAAGCCCGGCGTGGAGTCGAAGCCGTTTGAACGAGTGCTGCCCGGGCTTCGCAAGGATGGCTCGGTGCTGCTGCCGAATCAGTGGTCGTTGCGCCCGGCAGGTCGGCAACTCGAACTCGGCGACTTCCCGGTGAACATCGCTTTGCACCCAACTGGCGAGTTCGCGGCTGTGCTGTGTGCGGGCTTCCGCGAACACGAGGTGATTATCGTCGATCTGAACCCGGTTCGCACGCGAGTCATTTCGCGAGCACCAATCGACCAGGGTTTCTACGGACTCACGTTCTCGCCAGAGGGTCGGCAACTCTTCGTCAGTGGTGGCGAGTACGAACGTGTGGAAGTCTTCGACTTCGACCGCGGGTACCTCGTGCGTTCGCGTCCGATCGACGTGAGCGTTGGGAAGCCGAACGTGAAAGCGGTTGTGGGTGGGATTGTGTTCGACACCACGGGGCGTGATCTGCTCGTGGCGATACCGTGGGCCGATGCGGTGGTTCGGGTGCCGTTGGTGAACCCGGACAACAAGAAGGTCATCCCGATGGTGGCGATTGCCGAGAAAAAGGAACCCGGCAAGGGCGAGCCGCCGAGCCCACCTGACGGCCGCAAGGAAGACAAGAAGGATGAGAAGGTCGATCCCGCGAAGCCATACGAGCCGCAATTCTATCCCTACACCTGCCTCGCGGAACCGGGCGGCAAGCGTGCATTCGTATCGCTGTGGGCACGCGGTGCCGTGGGAATCATCGACCTGGAAAAGAACACGGTTGTGGAAACGTGGCCAACGGCCGAGCACCCGACCGAGATGGTGCTGAGCCCGAAGGGTGACGCGCTGTATGTGGCGTGTGCGAACTCGACCAAGGTCAGCGTCTTCGACACCGCTACCGGCAAGCCCCTTCAAACGATTCACTGTGCGCTCTACCCCGGAGCCCCGAACGGGAACACGCCGAACAGCCTCACCATAACGCCCGATGGCGAGATGTTGTTCGTTGCCAACGCCGACGCAAACAACCTGACGGTTCTGAACGTGGCCGACCCGAAGAACGCGAAGCCCCTCGGTTTCATCCCCACGGGGTGGTATCCGACTTCCGTGCGATACAACGCGAAGGACAAGAACCTGTATTTCTCCAACGGGAAGGGGCTGAGTTCCAAGGCGAACCGCAATGGGCCGAACCCACTGAACCCGGCCGCGAGGAACCTGCGCGAGTACATCGGCGAGCTGCTCACGGGCACGCTCGGCATCCTGAAAGTGCCCACTCCTGAAACGATGGCGACGTTCAGCAAGCAGGCATATTCGTGCAGTCCGCTGCGAGCCGGGAACGCCGTGCGTTCCGACGACGTGGAGGCGGGCAACCCGATCCCGAAGAAGCTGGGCGACCCCAGCCCAATCAAGCACGTCATCTACATCGTGAAGGAGAATCGCACTTACGATCAGGTGTTCGGCGACATCAAGGAAGGGAACGGCGAGCCTGGGCTGTGCCTGTTCCCGGAGAACGTGACGCCCAACCACCACAAACTCGTCCGCGAGTTCGTGCTGCTCGACAACATCTATGTCGATGGCGAGGTTTCGGCCGACGGGCACGAGTGGACCATGGGAGCCTATGCGACCGACTTCGTGGAGAAGATTTGGCCGCTCAGTTACCGCGGTGGCAAAATTTACGGCTACCCGAGTGAGGGGCAAAAGCACCTCATCGCGGGGTCGAGCAGTGGCTACCTCTGGGACAAATGTGCTGAGACGAAAGTGAGCTACCGGACTTATGGCGAGTGGATGACGAACGGGAAGAAGAACGCGGATGGCACGTTCGAGGACAGCAAGCCGACCGTAAAGGCGCTCGAGGGCAAGTTCGATCCGAAGTTCCGCGGGTACGATCTCGACTACCCGGACGTGAAACGGGCCGAGCGATTCATCTCGGAAATCAAGTGTTTCGAGGCGGCGGGCGACATGCCGCAAATGCAAGTCCTGCGGCTGCCGAACGACCACACCGCGGGGACGAAGGTTGGCAGCCCGACCGTGACCGCGATGGTGGGCGACAACGATCTCGCGCTCGGCATGGTGGTTGAAGCGGTGAGCAACACAAAATTCTGGAAGGACACAGCCATCTTCGTGATCGAGGACGACGCCCAGAACGGCCCCGATCACGTAGACGCTCACCGCGTTGTGGCCCTGGTCATCTCGCCGTACACGAAACGCAAGCACGTGGATTCGACGCTGTACTCGACCACGAGCATGTTGCGCACCATGGAACTGATCCTCGGGCTTCAGCCAATGAGCCAGTTCGACGCGGCCGCGCGACCGATGTACAACTCGTTCACCGCGAAGCCCGACTTCACGCCGTACAAGCATGAACCTGCCAAGGTCGATATCAACGAGCGGAACAAGCCCGGCGGCTTCGGGGCGCAGTGGATGGAGAATCAGAATCTGGCGAAGGAAGACACGCTCGACGACCTCCTGTTCAACGAGATCATCTGGAAGGCAGTGAAAGGCGTGGATAGCCGAACGCCACCGCCCGTGCGTGCCGCGTTCTTCGTGCCGGTGAAAGCTGAGAAGCACGACGACGACGATTGATATCTACCTCGTTTAGCCGCGACCCGAAGGGGAGCGCGTGAGGCCATTGGAATGACCAGGTTCCTCGGAATCGAGATCGGCGGCACCAAGCTCCAACTCGGCCTCGGTCGCGGTGACGGCGTCATCTCGGCGTTGTGGCGTGGCACCGTGGACCGTGCCGAGGGCGGCGAGGGGATTCGCAAACAGATTGTCGCTGCTGTGCCCGAACTGCTTGCGAAAGCCAATCTCGATCGCGGCCATCTTCGCGGCGTCGGCATCGGCTTCGGCGGGCCGACAGATGACAAGTCGCAAACGGTCATCAAGTCGCACCATGTCGCGGGGTGGGACGGCTTCCCGCTCGCGGATTGGATCAGCGATCTCGTTGGTGTACCGGCGGTGGTGTGCAACGATGCAGACGTGGCAGGATTGGGTGAAGCACTGTTCGGTGCAGGGAAGGGGATGTCGCCGATCTTCTACATCACAGTTGGCACGGGGATTGGCGGCGGACTCATCATCGACGGCGAAATCTACCGCGGCGTCGGGAAAGGTGCTGCGGAGATCGGGCATTTACTCGTGTACGACCGCTACCGGGATCAGCGGCTTGTCATTCTCGAAGAAACGTCGGCAGGCTGGGGCATCGAAGCAACAGCTTTGCATCTTCGTGAAGCGGGCCATTGGTGCATGGGTCTGGAAGCCGGACCCATCACGGTGAAACAACTCGCGGAGGCAGCGCGGGCCGGCAACGCAGAAGTTCGGGGCTTGCTCGACGCTGCGGTTCAGAACCTTGCATTCGGAATCCGCCAGATGATTACGCTCCTCTGTCCCCGGCGAGTGATCATTGGAGGCGGCGTGTCCTTGATTGGAGAGGAACTCTTCTTTGAGCCGATCCGCCGCTATCAGTCCGAGCGCGGAATGGGCGCGTTTGCCGGGCTAACGGACATCGTGCCTGCGGCGCTCGGCGAGGAAGTGGTCATTCACGGGGCGCTGGCCTTGGCTCGCAAGAAGCTTGGCGGGTAAACTGCATCAGCGAACACGCGAAGCCGCAAGCGGCTGGGGAAACATGATTCGCATCAAGATTTGCGGCGTCACGACGCCTGAAGACGCTCGCTTCGCTGCCGATGCCGGTGCCGACGCCGTCGGGCTGAACTTTTACCCCAAGTCGCCAAGGTTCGTCACACCCGCACAGGCAGTCTCGCTCGTGCGAGCGTTGCCGGCGTTCACAGCGCCGGTCGGCGTGTTCGTCGGGATGCCATTGCGACAGGTGTGTGCTGTTGCGTTTCAACTCGGGTTGCGTGGCGTGCAGACCTATGAGGAACGCCCGCCTGAGGAAGACACGTTCCCGTTCGCACACGTCCCGGCGTTTCGCGTCAAGGACGCCACGGGGTTGGAGTACATTCGCAAGTTTGTCGAAGCTGCGACAGCCGAGAACCGCCGTCCTGCGGCGGTTCTAATCGACTCATTTGTTGCTGGTGAAATGGGCGGCACAGGGCACGTCGCGCCGTGGGAATTGCTTCGCGGTTTCGATCCCGGCGTGCCTCTGATCCTCGCGGGTGGGCTGACTCCGGAGAACGTCGCCGAAGCAATTGCGGTTGTTCGACCGTGGGGGGTGGATGTTGCCAGTGGGGTCGAATTCGCACCAGGCAAGAAAGATCCTGGCAAAGTTGCCCGATTTGTGAAGATTGCCCGGGCTGCCGTTTCCCAGCCCGAATCTCGTTGAGCGAACGCAATTCGTCCTTACAATAGCCGGCGTAACCCGGAAGCAGCATTGAAGTCCGGAATCACTCCACAGGAATTTGGTATGAGCGCAGGCTACTGGCTGGGCGTCGATCTCGGCGGGACCAAAATCCTGTCCGGGTTGTTCGACGACGACCTGAAACTGCTCGCGCGTTCAAAACAGCCAACATCTGCTGAAGGTGGGCCGACGGGGGTTTTCGGCCGAATCGTGCAGGGCGTCGAGGCGGTTATGAAGGAAGCGAACGTCGATCCCGCCCAGATTCGTGGCATGGGAATCGGCATCCCTGGGCAGATTGAACTGGGCACAACCAAGGTGAAGTTTGCTCCGAACCTCGACTGGCACGACGTGGACCTGAAGCCGCTCATGCCCGCCGGTTGGCGTTGGCCACTTGTCGTCGAGAACGACGTGCGAATGGGCACTTATGGGGAGTTCGCCCACGGAGCAGCGCACGGTGCGAGGAACGTGTTGGGCGTGTTCGTCGGTACTGGTGTCGGCGGCGGGTTGATCCTGAACGGCGAGTTGTACTCAGGTTTCAACGGGAACGCTGGTGAAATCGGGCACATGATCCTGCACTGGCGGCAGGGCACGGAACTGGAAGGGATTGCTGGCAGAAAGCACATGATGAAACGCGCCAAGGAGATTCTCGACGACTCTCCGAAGCGTGTTCGCAAGGAATGGAAGGGGATCGACCTCGCCAGTGTTCGCAGCTCGCAACTGGCAGAGTATTACCAAAAGGATGATCCCATCGCCGTGCAACTTGTGGACGACGCGGCGCGTGCTCTCGGTGCAGCGCTTGGTGGCGTGGTGAATTTCCTCAGCCCCGAGGTGATTGTGATTGGTGGCGGAGTGACCGGTGCGCTGGGCGATACTTTCATCGAACGCATTTGGGAAATCGCTCAACGCTACACGCTGCCTGGAGCTGCGACGGGTGTTCGGTGCGTGTCAGCATCGCTCGGCGACGACTCCGGAATTATCGGATGCGCCGCTTATGCAAAGGCTCACCCACCGGCACACACTGCGGTGGAAGTGGCCTGACCAAGAAATGGTTGTGGGCGGTTGGATATCGGCTGATGGGTGTCGGGAAGACCAGAATCCCACGCCCGTTCTCCCAACTCCTAACGAACAACACACGACGAACAATTCCATGAACTCTGACTGGCGTACTCGCTACGATCTTGCAACTGAGGCCGCACACAAGGCCGGCGATCTGGCCCGCACTTACTACGAAACCACGTTCGACGTCGAGCACAAGGCCGACAAGAGCCCCGTGACCATCGCGGATAAACAGGCCGAGGAACTCATCCGTGCGATGGTGACCAAGGCGTTCCCGAACGACGGTTTTCTGGGCGAAGAGTACGGCGACCAACCCGGGACCAGTGGCTTCCGCTGGATCATCGACCCCATCGACGGCACGAAGTCGTTCATCCGGCACGTCCCCATCTGGGCCACACTCATCGGCCTGGAATACAAGGGCGAGCAGATCGGCGGCATCGCGTACATCCCCGTCTTCGGCATGACATACCGTGCGCTCCGGGGCGGTGGTGCGTTCATGAATGAACGCAAGATCCAGGTTTCCAATGTGTCCAAACTCGCGGACTCGCTCCTCTGCTATTCCAGCATCGGCTGGTTCACACGGGCTGGTCGAGAGAAGGCATTCGTCGAACTGGCGAGCCGAACGGCTCGGCAGCGTGGCTACGGCGACTTCTATGGCTTCGTGCTGGTTGCGGAAGGTGCGGCCGACGTGATGGTCGAACACGGCGTCAATGCGTGGGACGTTGCAGCAACGAAAGCCATTGTCGAGGAAGCTGGCGGCAAGTTCACCGATTGGGACGACAACCCTACCATCCACCGCCCAGACGTGCTCGCCACCAACGGGAAGGTTCACGCCGAGACCCTCGCGATCCTTCACAGCGCATAAAAATCGCCCACCTTTTGGGTGGGCGTTGGTTTTCAGTCACGTGGTGGAATTCACTTCAACTTCGTTGCGCTCTCACCAGACAGCGGGCCCGACAGCGTGATGTCCACGGGTGCATCGTCGATCTTCTGCTTCCCGGCTAGTTTGATCTTCCCTTCGAACGTGCCCTTCACCTCAACGCCGGTCTTCAGCGATCGCCACGATTTGACCTTGAGATCCATCTCGACGTCCAGCGTCGGCATGCCGTCGTCGTCCTTCATCTTCCCCTTCACAGACCCTTCCGATTCGACCACCGCACATTGTTCGCCGTCGACTTCTTCGAGCTTGGCGAACTTCTGGCTCAACTCGCCCTTGATGTCCGTGAACGAGTTCCCGAACAGCTTGGTGAGTGCCTTGGCCTCGACCTTCCACATGTGGCCGACCTTCACCTTTTCGGCTGGGTAGAGGTCGTCCTCGTTCTCGATGCCGTTGCGGTTGTCGAGTTCCTTCTTCTGCTTGTCGGTCGGTTTCGTGTCCACCAGCGAGTGCTTCCACTTGTCGCCGGCGCGCTCGCTGATGACGATCTCGCCTTCCAGTTCCGTCGGTTGCGTCATCTCTTGTTTCATGCCGCCGAAGTCGGTGGTGATCTCGGCTCGCTCCTTCACGATTTTGCTCTGGCACTTGGTCACGTTTCGGCCGTCCACCGCGAGAACCTTTTGCTCTTCCTCGCCGAGGACGTTCATGGTCATTTTCAGCTTGAGCGTCTGGCCCATCACCTTGAGCGTGGTGTCGGCGTCCTTGATCTTGAGCGTCATCTTGCTGACGAAGACCTGTCCCTTCGTCGGGGCTGGGCCGCGGAGGTCGTAGGTCTTGTCCTCGGCCGCGGGTCGGGCCGTTCCGTATCCACCTGCGGCGACCAACGCCGCGACGAGCCCGCCCGCCATCAACAATCCACGCATCGGAATCTCCTTTTCGGAACATGAACGCAGCATCCCCATCATCCTAGTTCGCACGCCGCAGGACAAGATTGAACACGGCGCAATGGCCAGGTCGGGTATTGCAGTAGGCTCCGGAAGCGTCCGTGGTCGCCGATCAAGGATGTGTCACATCGGTTCCACGCGGTTTGCCCACCCATGTCTGGAACCGTTCTGGAACCGAAGACCTGTCTGGAAGAAAGATCATTAGGATAATTTCGAGCTTCACTACGAATCGCGTCGGATCATACTCGGTTTTGGTTTCACGCCTGTCTCATCCCGCGTACACTCCATGTCACTTTGTTCATCTTCTCACGGGAGACGGAAATGCCACGCACTCTTGTACTCGTGACCGTGCTGTATGGCTGCTTCACCGCAGCTTCGGCCGCAGACCCGCCCGCACCGCGGTTGCCCCGCGATAACCTGCTTTTGTATCGCGGAGAAGACAGCAAGCCGCGTGACGTACGAACGACAGAGGACTGGGCAAAGCGCCGGGCCGAGGTGGTTCGTGGCATGGAAACGGTGATGGGCAAGCTCCCCGGAAAGGAGAAACGCTGTCCGCTCGATGTGAAGCTGGAAGAGGAGGTCGATTGCGGGAAGTACGTGCGACGGCTCATCAGTTACGAGTCGGAGCCGGGCTCGCGAGTGCCGGCGTATCTGTGCCTTCCCAAGGACGTTCTCAAGGGCGACCGCAAGGTTCCGGCGATCCTCTGTCTGCACGGCACGGACAATACGGTCGGCCACGGAACCGTGGTCGGGCTGGGGAAGCGGCCGAACCGCAGTTACGCGAGCGAACTCGCCGAGCGAGGCTACGTCACGCTCGCGCCGAACTACCCGCTGCTGGCGAAATACCAACCCGATGTGAAAAAGCTCGGCTGGGAGAGCGGCACGCTGAAGGCGGTGTGGGACAACATCCGCGGCCTCGACTACCTGGAAACACTGCCGTTCGTGGATGCGAAGGCGATGGGCACCATCGGCCACTCGCTGGGCGGCCACAACTCCGTGTTCACCGCTGTGTTCGACGATCGGCTGAAGGTGGTGGTGTCGAGTTGCGGACTCGACTCGTTCCTCGACTATTACGGCGGCAAGGAGGAGAACTGGCAGCCGGAGAAGGGTTGGTGTCAGACTCGCTACATGCTGAAGTTGGCCGACTACAAGGGAAAGCTCGCCGACATCCCATTCGACTTCCAAGAACTGATCGGTGCGCTGGCCCCGCGACACGTCCTCATCATCGCACCGAAGGAAGACAGCAACTTCAAGGCGGATAGCGTGGACCGCATCGCCAAGGCCGCCCAACCGGTGTTCAAGCTGTACGATAAGCCCGACCGCCTGCGAGTCGAGCACCCCGACGGCGGCCACGACTTTCCACCCGAGATGCGTGAAGCCGCGTACAAACTGTTCGACACCGTTCTGGCAGGGAAGGCGCCGGGGAAGTAACCTCATTCGGTCGGGTGGTGGGTTATCAAAAAGATAAGACCCCCGCGTCTGACCTCGCCGTGCCCCTCGAACTCACCTTCGCCGACGCCTGCTAATTGCTGAACAACCCGGAATCAGAAACGCCCGGCTTTCGCCGGACGTGCGTCAATTCACGTTTACTCATCACTCAGTTGTCGTTGTTGAATTCGGCCTTGCGCTTGGCGAGGTGGGCTTGCAGGCGAGACACGATGCTCGAGTGCATCTGGCTCACACGGCTCTCGCTCAGGTTCAGCGTCGCGCCGATTTCCTTCATCGTCATCTCCTCGTAGTAGTAGAGGATGACGATCAGGCGCTCGTTGCGGTTCAGGCCGCGGGTCACGAGCTTCATCAGGTCGCGGTTCTGGAGGCGGCCCGTCGGGTCTTCCGCCTTCTTGTCCTCGAGAATGTCGATCTCGCGGACGTCCTTGTAGCTGTCCGTTTCGTACCACTTCTTGTTCAGCGACACGAGGTTGACCGCGGTCGCCTCGCCGAGGTGAGCGTCGATCTGCTCCTTCGGGATGCCGAGCTTTTCCGCGAGTTCCTCAGGTGTTGGCGGTCGGCCCAGAGCGGCTTCCAGTGCCTTGCGGGCGGCTTCCGTCTTGGTCGCCTTGCTGCGAACCAAACGCGGCACCCAGTCCATCGTGCGGAGTTCGTCCAGCATCGCCCCGCGAATACGGGGGACGCAGTACGTCTCGAACTTCACGCCGCGGGTCAGGTCGAACGCGTCGATCGCGTCCATCAGGCCGAACACGCCGGCGCTGATGAGGTCATCGAGTTCCACGCCGTCGGGAAGTCGCGACCAGATGCGCTCGGCGTTGTATTTGACCAGCGACAAATACCGCTCGACAAGTCGATTGCGTAGCTCGACAGTCGGACGCTCGCGGTACTCGTGCCAAACAGCCTGAATATCCGTCTCGAGTTGCACCACGATCGAATCCTCCCTGAATGGCGAGTCGTCGTGTCGCGTGGCCTGTTACTCACTCCGGTTTCTCGGCGTGAGTCCCCCGCAGGCATTTCGATCCGGTGGCTTTCGCCCCCAGAACCGACGCGATCATTCCAACTCGCCCATCCCCCGAGATACCAGGCGGGTAGGCACCGGCACTCACCGATCAAGTATCGACCACAGCTCCAGGTTCATGCAGGAAAACCAGCAGGAACTCAGGAGAACCTTGAGCCTCGGCCCCGCCTTGTCGGCGAGAACGGCGACGACACCGCGACCGGGATGACCCGGTCAGGTCGCTGACTTTGTGCAGGAGGTACAACCCGTTCCCCAACAGGCTGCACCGGCGACTGCTCATCCGTTGCTCAAGGAGGGCGTATATGCCGACGGTTGGCAGCGTCCGAAAGGGGAAGATTTACAATTCGATCGGGTTTCGCGCTGCCGACTCGCGGCGGGTCGGCGTCTCCGGTAAGATGGGCAGACGGGGAGTTCGGAATGCGGAACCCGGAGCGCGGAATGGGCGTCATTCATTCCAATATCCGAGGCCCGCACTCCGCAATCGGAGGTTCCCATGTCGAATGGTTTCGGATGGTTGCTCAGCGTAACGCTGCTCGTTGCCGGGGGAGGCGCGGCGATGTGGTGGATGACCCAAAGCCCCACGTCGGCGGTGCAACCGGAGACTCCGCAACTTCCCGTGATGCAGGGCGCGGCCGAGGATAACGGTCAGCCGAAGAAGACCGAGTTCGGCACGGCGGGCGACGGCAAGGACGACACCGCCGGGGTGAAGTTCGATGGCGACCGTGCGTTGAAGTACCTCAAGCAACTCTGCGACATTGGCCCGCGGATCAGCGCATCCGAAGGGATGAAGAAGCAACAAGAGTTGATCGAGAAGCACTTCAAGGATCTCGGCGCGACCATCACACGGCAGGAGTTCAAGGCACGCCAGCGGAGCCGGAAGGCCGACACGGAGATGGTGAACCTCATCGTCTCGTGGAACCCCGAGAAGACTCGCCGCGTGGCGCTCACCACTCACTACGACACCCGCCCCATTGCCGACCAGGAAGCGATTCGCGGGAACTGGAACAAGCCGTTCGTCAGTGCCAACGACGGAACCAGCGGGGTCGCCTTCCTGATGGAACTCGGGCACCACATGAAGGATCTCAAGTCCGAGTTTGGCGTGGACTTCGTGTTCTTCGATGGTGAGGAGTACGTCTTCGAGACGAACCAACTCGGCGGCGGCGACAAGTACTTCTTCGGTTCGGAGTACTTCGCCGAGGAGTACGCCAAGACGAAGGACAAACGCAAGTTCCGCTACGACGCCGGCATCCTGTTCGACCTGTTCGCGGGGAAGGACGCTCAACTCAAGGTGGAGCAGTTCTCCAACACGCTGGCCCCGAAGTTGGTCGAACAACTGTGGACCGTGGCGCGTGCGGTCGGTGCCAAGTCGTTCAAGTTCGAGGCGGGCCACGAAGTGATGGACGACCACCTCGCATTGAACCGTGCCGGCATCCCAACCGTGGACATCATCGACTTCGATTACCCCCACTGGCACAAGTTAAGCGATACCCCGGACAAGATTTCGGGAGCACAGATGGCGGAAGTTAGCAAGGTCGTCACGGTGTGGTTGCAGAAGATCAAGTGAAGCTGGCGAAGAGCGGGGAGCGTGGGAAGGTGCGTGGTGTAGCGGGCGACCCGACCGGTCGCCAGTTCGAGGAGTGCGGGCATGGCGTTGGTGGTGGTCAGGTGTCTGGGTTGTCGCGGGGCGTCGCGGGTGGCCAGGTCGGTCCTCGGCACAGCGGTCGAGTGCCCGCGGTGCAGCGCTGCATTTCAAGCGATCGAGGAGGCGACGCTGGTCATCCCCGGCACGGGGTGGGTGCCACCCAACCCGCCGCCCCCGAAACCGTGGCGTGGGCCAGCGGCCCCGACTGAACTCGACGACGACTTCGACGATGACGAGGATGACGACGAAGCTGACGACGAAACCGAATCGGACGAAGCTGTTCCGGCTGAACCGCGTCGGCAACCCTCGGAGCACGACCCGCACGAAATGCCAAGCCCGATACCGGCGTCCGTGTTCGTTGGGCTGTCTCTGTTGCCGTTCATGATCCCGATTGTGTGGTCGGTCGCCTCGGTCTTGATTCCACAAGCCCCCGTGCTGACGGTTGGCACCCCGCTGGCGCTCGCGATCGCCACATCGGTTCTGTGCCTCGCGGTGATCTCGACTATCGACTGGACCCCGGCCACGCGAATCAAGGGCGTCCTGCTGCTCCTCGTCCTCTCGTATTTCACGGGCGTAGGGTTGTACTTCCTCAGGAAGGACATGGTCGATCGCGTCCGGAAGTTCTTCGGCAACGCCCACCCGTTGCAGCAGGACGCTCCAAAGGACTCCGGGTATCGGGTACTCGTCCCCGCACCCCCGAGCGATTCCAAAGCGGCACCCCTCACCGGCGTTCCGCTCAAGTGCCGTCAGGTGACGTATCGCGTCATTCAGGGGGCATATACGTTCATCTATGGCTCGTCGCCGGTGCCGCAAGCCGGGGCCAAGCCGCAGAACCCTGCCGTGGGAACCGATGCGTGGTTCGATGCGGTGATCGCCGACATCGAGAAACAATCTGGCCAGCAGATTCGCGAACCCGAGACAGTGAAATACGACGGACAGTTTGCGGGACGCGAGATCGCGATCAAACTCCAGGACGGGCAGGTGGTTCGCGTCATCCGCGTCCTCGTCATCAAGGACCGCGTGTACTACCTTGCCGTCGAGCGAATGAATCTGGATGTCGAAGACGACCTCGTGCGCGAGTTCTTCGACTCGTTCGAGGCACGCTAGCCGGCCGGCAGCCCGTTGTGGCTATCGCTCAACTCATCACCAATCGCGAATCCCGATGCCTCTTCCCGTCCGCTCGCTGACTGTCCTCCAGAACTGGGATTGCCAGGGGTGCACCTCGTGTTGCCGGCAATACCACGTCGCGGTGTCGGCTGAGGAACGCAAAAAGATCGAGGCCCAAGGTTGGGAAAACGAACCCGATCTGCAAGGCGTTCCGTACTTCGTCCGCACTGGGGGTTGGTTCTCCTCCGAGTATCGCCTGAACCACCGGCCCGACGGCGCGTGCGTGTTCCTCGGGCCGGACAACCGTTGCCGCATTCACGTCAAGCACGGCTCGGCTGCGAAGCCGCTCCCGTGTCGCATCTATCCCTACTCATTGGTACCTGCCGGGGATCACTGGAAGCTCGGCTTGCGGTTCGCGTGCCCTTCAGCAGTGGAAGACCGGGGCCGGCCACTGACCGAGCACCTGAGCGAGGCTCGGCAGTACGCAGCAGTTCTCGAAGCACTTTCGGGCACGGCCGCGATCACGATTCCGCCGCCGCCGCTCCAGGGTTCGCAGCAGATCACGTGGAGCGATCTCGCCCGTATCGTCTCCGCGATCTCGGAAGTGTTCGCGGAAGACATCGACACCATCGAACGCCGCTGGCGGAAGGTACTCTTTGTGGTGTCCACGCTTCGGCAAGCGAAGTTCGACGGCGATGGCGACCCGCAGAAGGCGATTGTCGGGAGCCGACTCACGGAGTTGCTGACCATCCTGGTTGACGCCGCCGAAGACGAGGTGCCCGAATCACCCGACGACGTGCCACCTCCGAGTTGGGTCGGTCGCATGGTGTTCCGCCCCGTTGCCGCGTTGTATGCGCGAAAGGACACGGGGCCGGACCGCGGCTCGGCTCAATCGAGTGCGTTCTCCCGGTTCGCGTCGGCGATTCAGTTCGCTCGGGGGCGTGGTCGCATTCCCCGCACGCACGTTGCGATCCCCCAGACCACGTTCGACGTGGCCGAACAACCGCTCGACGAGTTGAGCGAGGAAGCGGAATCGTTGCTTACTCGCTGGGCACGGGTGAAGATCGAGTCAGGCCAATTCTGCGGCCCGACCAACTTCAACATGGCAGTGTGGGACGGGCTGGAATCGCTGGCTGTCGCGTTCGCTGCCGCGATGTGGCTGACCCGCGTGCTGGCCACTGACGGCCGTTCCGTCGATGATGCGGTGAAGACGGCCGTGCGAATCGTGGACGATAACTACGGGTTCAACCCGCTGCTGGGTCGTGGCCGGCAGAAGTTCGCGTTGAACTTGCTCGGCAAGCGTGGCGAGTTGTCGAAGCTCGTGGCGTGGTACGGGAAGTGAGATTGGGTTACGAGCAGCGGACCCGCTGGGTCCGCCGCTCAACCTGATGAGTTTACTTGGCCAGATCGACGCAGATGATCTCCTTGCCGTTGCGGATGAACGCCTTCTTGTCGGAGTAAGCCGGCGCACACCACACGACCTTGCGACCGAACGCGCTGTCCGTTTGTTCCAGCACCTTCGCCCGGTCGATCTCCTCGTAACCCTTGGGGGTCAACTTCCCGATCACGAGGTCGCCCGTCTCCGCGAAGAAGAAGAAGCGATCGCCGTTCTTCACCATGAACGCGGTTTCGGACCCCTTCGGCTCGCCGCCGACCGGTCCCGCCCCTTCCCACAACCGCTTGCCGCTGGGGATTTCGACCGCGTACATGTTGCCGCTGTCGTCGTACCCATAAAGAACGCCGTCGAGAAGGAATGGCTGCACGTTGACCGGCGAGACGCCCAAGCCCTTCTTGTTCTGCCACACGACTTCGACGCCGGGCTTGTCCGCGGTCAGTTTCAGCACCGTGCTCTTGGCGTTGTAACCACCGACGAACAGGTGGTCGCCGGCCCGCACGGGAGTCATCACGACGCAACCGTTGTCAACGGCAAAGGGCGTCGTCCAGTACTGCTCGCCCGTTTCAGGATTGACCGAGTAGATGGACTTCGTGCCGGCGACAATCATCTGTCGCTTCCCGCCCGCCTCGGTGAAGAGCACGGGCGAGTACCCTTGCCCGGCGGAGGGTTGTGACCCGGCCTTCCAGATTTCCTTGCCGGTGTCCTTGTCGAGCGCGACGACGTGACTGCCCTCACCGCCCGCCAGTGTGATGAGCTTCTTGCCGTCGATGATCGGGTGAGCGGCGTAACCCCACAACGCGACCTTCGCGTTGTACTCTTTCATGAGTTCCTTGCTCCACACGACCTTCCCCGTCTCGGCGTTCAGGCAGAAGATGTTGCCCATTGCGCCGAGGGTGTAGACGTTGCCGTCTTGAACGACCGGGGTGCATCGCGGGCCAGCCGGGTAGCTGATCTGGTAGCCGCACTCGTACTCGTGCTTCCAAAGTTCCTTGCCCGACTTCACGTCGAGGCACAACACCCGTTCGGTGCTGGCGATTTTGTTCTTGGTGTCGAACGGGTTCTCGGGGTTGCTCACGCCTTTGCCGAGCACGCGGTCGGTGATGTACAGCTTGCCGTTGGCCACGGCCGGGCCTGAGTATCCTGCGGCGATGGGCGTTCGCCAGGCGATCTTCGGGCCGCCCTTGGGAAACTTTTCGAGGATGCCGTCTTCACTCCAGACGTTGTCGCGTTTCGGGCCCATCCACTGCGGCCAGTCAGTGGCCTGCGCGAGCGGACTGGCGAGCAACACGACCGCGAACAGACAGCAAGTTCTGAACGACATGAGCACCTCCTGTTGATGTGGACGAATGGCTATGATCCGCCTCCGCAGCCTGCCAGACAAGGGGAAAGGGACTTCCGGTTACGAAGTGCCAATGTGTATACTCGGGTGATCGTGGAGGATCGCCGTGGACGCACTAACAACGCTCAAACCGCAAGTCGCCGTTCTCGGCGGCATCAACGGTGCCGGGAAGACCACCGCATCGCAGCGCATTCTGCGTGAGGGGATGCGGATTCCTCTGTTCACCAATGCCGACATCATTGCACGTGGCTTGAACACCTTCGACCCGGAATCGGAGGCAATGAACGCCGGGCGAATCATGCTCGAACACATGCGGGCATTGGTCGCCGCGCGAAGAAGTTTCGCATTCGAGACGACGCTTGCCGCCCGCACGTACGCTCGCTGGCTCGGCGACATGAAACGCGACGGTTACGACGTTCACCTGTTCTACTACTGGCTTAACACTCCCGATCTAGCAATTATCCGTGTCGCAGATCGCGTGCGCGCTGGTGGGCATCACGTTCCGGACGACACAATTCGACGGCGCTATTCTCGCAGTGTGGGGAACTTTCTTGAACTTTACCGACCGCTCGTGACAACGTGGCAGGTGTATGATAATAGCAATGGCGGTTCGAAATTGATCGCGTTCAACAACAGCTACTTCGATACGATCCTCGATTCGGACAGTTGGGAACGCTTCAACCGGAGTGCTGACGATGACGGACCCAGCAATAATGCCGACAGCTAGTTTGATTGACCATGCGCTTATCGACCGGTGCCACTACCTCGCCACACGAGACGCACTGCTTGAACACGCGAGAATGGGACGCTCAGTTCACGAGTGGGGTAATGGGCAGATTGTAACTGTGACGCCGACCGAAATCTTCGCGAGGTACGGGCTCGACGAGAATGGCAGGCCGAAGCCGGGATAACGCCATCCCAGTGTGGCCCCTCGCGATTACAATGTTTCCATGAACGCCATCTTGATCGCCGGGGCCGCCCTTGTCGGGCTGCCCATTCTGCTACACCTGATTATGAAGCAAGAGCCGAAACGGCTCAACTTCCCGGCGTTCCGCTTTCTCACCCAGAAACTCAAAACCAACCAGCGTAAGCTCCGCCTCCGGCACTTCCTGCTGCTCGCGATGCGGATGCTCCTCATCGCGCTGTTTTGTCTGACACTGTACCAGCCTTCCCTCAAGAGCGATCGGCTGAACATTCGCGGCGAGCAACCCGTTGCGGCCGTCATCGTCATCGACAACAGCCCCAGCATGGGGTACACCGCGAACGACAAGACGCGCCTCGATGAAGCACGCCGCCGTGCGCTCGAACTGCTCGATGAACTCCCCGAGAAGTCGCCCATTGCCGTCGTGACCACCGACGAGCCCGGCTCAGCGCTTTGGGAGTCGCTCCCCGATGCACGCAAGCGGATCGAGAAACTCGACAAGCCCCACGCCGGTGGGCAGTCGATCAGCGTGGCACTCTCGAACGGCTACCAACTGTTCAGCAAGATCGAAGCTCCGGACGTCGAGACGCCAGAACAACTCCCGAAGTTGCTCGCCGTCTTCACCGACCGTGCAGCGGCCAGTTGGGACAGCGGACAGCTCGAAGACCTCAAGAAACTTCGCGACAAGATCCCGAACCCGAAGCCGTCACACGCGGTGGTTGATGTGGGGATCGAGAAGCCATTGAACGTCGGCATCCTGTCGGCCGAGATGAAACCGCAGGTGATCGCCGCGAATCAGCCGGCCACGGTTACCGTCACGGTAGCGGCGAGTGGCCCGACCGAACTCACGCCAGTCGAAGTCGTGATTCTCGCGAAGATGAGCGGTTCACCCGACGGCGAACGTAAACGAGTGGTCGTTCCTTACGGACAGTCGCGTGCGGTCACGTTCGACTTCAAGAACCTCAAGCCGGGATTGCACCAGGTCGAGTTCAGCCTCGACTCTCCCGACAAGTTGATGTTCGACAACTCGTACTTCCTCACCTTCAAAGTGGGCGAGGCTCGCCGCATCCTCACCATTGCCGACGACCCGGATGGGACTGCGTTCTGGCAACTGTCGCATCAGTCGAAGGGTGAGTTCAGTTGCCTTGTCGTGCGGCCCGGCGATGTGAAGATCAAGGACGGCCGTACCGTTGTCGAGTACCCCGACCCCGCGAAACCCGGTGGCAAGCCCATTGAAGAAAACCTCCGCGTGTTCGAGGTGGTCTGCTTGATGGGGGTTGCCGACCCCAGTGAGAAACACGGCACGCTCGATTCTCTGTGGGAGAAGGTGCGGCCCTATGTCGAAGCGGGTGGGAAGTTGCTCATCATTCCGGGGGACGGTCCCGGTGGCGGCGGGCTCGCTCCTGACGGATACTCGCTCGGCGGCAACCTGATGCCGGGGGTGTTCAAGGCGGTGCTTGACACCCGTAGGATGGACCCCTCTCCACCACAACAGGCCGCTCCGGGATGGGATCCGCCACGCGATGGAAAGAACGGCGTGACGTGGTTTCTCGATGACAAGACGATTCAACACCCGATGCTCCGCCCCTTCCAGGGATGGGAAGCGAAGGGCAACGTGGACGCGGTAAAGAACCCTCGTCGGGCCTGGAAATATTGGGACGTGGCGAAGGCTCCCGAGGCCACCGTGGTGGTAGCGTACAACGATGCCGCGAAGCCGGGGGAACGCCACCCTGCGGTGCTGGAGCGCGGAGTTCCGGACCCCAAGGAACCGTCGCGGTCGAAGGGGCGTGTGGTGCTGCTCACGACGCGAATGGACATTCCTTCGCGAGACGACCCGGCATGGAACGACTACTGGGAACTCGAAGGCTCGACGTGGTCCGTCGTGTTCCCCTGGCTCCTGACTCGCTACCTCGCGGGCGACACCGCGGATGCCAACTTCAACTATCGTGCCGGGCAAACCGTGGTGATCCCGTTGCCGAAGGGCGGCCTTCCGCGTGGCACCAAGGTGTTGATCGAGGGACCGGGTGGTGCCGAGGCGATCGAAGTGGGCGACAAGCAAACCGAACTGCGACTCGGGCCGCCGCGAACGAACTTCGGAGGTAACTTCAAGCTATCCGTGGAACCGCAATGGCGAGATGGCTTCAGCCTGAATGTGCCTGCCGAGGAAAGCACGCTCGACAAGGTTCCCGTGGATGGGATCGAGGATCTCACAGGCAAGGACACCGTTGTGCCGGTCGGGAAGGATGTGAAACTCGCGGACATCCTGAAAGTGATCGTCGATCAACCGATCGACCTGTTCCCCTGGTTGCTCATCGCCGTGCTGATGCTTCTCGCATTGGAAGGGCTCGTTGCGAACCGCTTCTACCGCAGGGCGAAGTGAGTAGGTAAATTGGGGTTGCTGGGGTATTGCCCGATTGGTATTCCGTCGCCCTTGGTTTTCTCCGTCGAGCTCGGCGAGGCACGCGAACAATGTCAACGGCGGCACCACGAGTGGAAGACAGCATCCGAATCATCACCGAACCCGCAGTCTACGTCGTCGGAAAGCAGACGATCGAGGACGCCGAACTGTCGCGGTTTCTCGCTGACCACGGCGTGAGTTGGGAGAGCGATAGCGAAATTGCAGGCGAACTGCTGACCGAGACGGCTGGGCGTGTCTGCTACATGAGCTTTGCCAAGCCGCGACCGGGCGGGAACGCTGCGTACCTGAACCACATCAAAGAGGTTGGCCACGGTTCTGTTCTTGAACACGCTGTGTGGAACTTCGTCATCACCGGCGTGTCGCGAACCCTGACGCACGAACTCGTTCGGCACCGTGCCGGCATGTCGTACTCGCAACTTTCCCAGCGTTACGTTGATGAATCGGTTGCGGAATACGTCGAGCCAGATATCATCGCCAACGACCCCGAACTGCACGAGATCTTCCTTGAGGCGGTGAAGCACGCACACGCGGCGTATGTGAAACTCGCCGAGAAGTTGAACACCAAACTCGCCGATCCGAAGGCTGCGGCAGCCGCGATGTTGCCTCCGGATTCTGACCGCACAACCCGCCGCAAGACGGCCCGGCAGGCCGCTCGCAGCGTGCTCCCGAACGCCACGGAAACGAAGATCTTTGTGACCGCGAACGCCCGAGCACTGCGTCACTTCCTAGAACAACGCGGGAGTGCGTTCGCCGAGCCGGAAATCCGCAAGCTCGCCTGCAAATTCCTCGACATTTTGCAGAAGGATGCCCCGAATCTCTTCGGCGATTACGTCCGCGTTCCGCTGCCAGACGGCACGTCCGAAGTGACCACACCCTACAAGAAGGTGTGAGTCGGGGTTTGACCGAGCCCGAGCGCCAAGCGAGGTTCCAAGCTGAACCCTCGCTTGGCGCTCGGGCTCGGACAAACCGGGAACACGATTCCACTGCCTCGGGCGCGGACAAAGAGTATGATTCTCTTCGCGGTGCTCTCAGTGTTCTCCGCGGTGAATCATCTGTGAATGAAGTCCGTCGAAAAGTGCTCTCGATTTACGCGGAAGCCGATGCCGCCGTGGCCGCGGCCGGTCCACGTTGCGATGCGTCGGGTCGTTGCTGTCGCTTCACGGAGTACGGCCACACGCTGTTCATCTCGCACTTCGAAGCCGAAATCCTGCTCGAAACCGCGCCGCCGTACTCGCAACCTGTGACCCGCGACGGTTGCCCCTTTCAGATCAACGGGCTCTGCACGGCCCGCGAATCGCGTCCACTCGGTTGCCGCATCTACTTTTGCGACCCCACGTACACCGATCGCATGGTGGAGATTACCGAAACGGCCATCGCCAAACTGAAGGCGATTGCAAACGAGCACGACACCGGCTGGAACTACGCGACGCTCCATCACTTCCTGAACGCCGCTCGCCAACAGGGGCCGGCTGTTTCCCCGGCGGATAACATGATCCCACCGGATTCCCGGTTCTCGTTGCCGGTGGTTCAGCCGCCTACTGGTTGACCCATCAGTTCGCCAGGAGGGTTCTATGCTCCGCTTCTTGGCCTCGTTCTCGCTCACGTTCGCATTCACTCTCAGCCTTTCTGCTGCCGACTGGCCGCAGTTCCTTGGGCCTAATCGCGATGACACCACACCGGAAGTTGTCGAGCCCTGGAAGGGCGACCTCAAGCCGCTGTGGAAGATGCCAGTTGGTGAGGCTCATAGCTCGCCGGTGGTTGCGGGCGGCATCGTATACGCCTTCTACCAGCCGAAGGGGAAGAACGCCGACGCCCTGGCCGCGTTCGATGCCGCCAAAGGCGAACTGATGTGGGAGAAAAGCTACGAACGTCCCGAGTTCAAGCCGTTATTCGGGAACGGACCACGCTCCACGCCTGCGGTGAGCGGGGACTCGGTGTTCACGCTCGGTGGTACCGGCATCCTCGCCTGCTGGAACGCGAAGACTGGCGAAGTTGTGTGGAAGGTCGACACACTGAAAGAGTTCGACACCAAGAACCTGTTCTTTGGCATCTCGACATCGCCAATCGTCATAGATGACAAGGTCGTGGTGATGGTCGGAGGGAAGGGGGCCGGGGTTGTCGCGTTCGAGGCGAAGACCGGTAAGACCGCCTGGAAGGCGACCGATGATATCGCCAGTTATTCCTCGCCGGTGTTCGTCGGGGGACAATTCGTGTTCCTCACCGGGGCCAATCTCCTGGGGCTGAGCGCGAAGGGCGAGAAGCTCTGGTCCGTTCCGTTCGAGGGGAAAGTCGGTGAGTTGGTCGAGTCTTCGGCCACGCCCATCAAGGTTGGCGATGTTGTTGTCGGCAGCACCGTGACATCCGGCGCGATTGGCTTGCGGGTCGCTGAGAAAGAGGGGAAGTTCTCTACCGAGAAAGTGTGGGACAACAAGAAGCTGACCTGTTACTTCTCGACGCCCGTAGTGGTGGGCAGATACCTCTACATGGTGAACGGGGCGGCAACAATCGTGAACCCGAGTATCACGCTGCGGTGCGTGGAACTGGAGACGGGCAAGGTGGCGTGGGAAAAGACGGGCGTCGGCAAGTATCACGCGGCCATCCTGCGCTGTGGCCCCGTCGGCAAGGAACGCCTGTTGATGCTCGATGACAACGGCTTCCTGACGCTGTTCGAGCCTGATGCGAAAGAATACAAGCCACTTGCACGCTCGAAGGTCAGCGAGAAGACCTGGGCTCATCCGGCGCTCGTGGACGGTAACCTCTATCTCCGCGATGATGACAATCTGATCTGCGTTCCCCTGAAGTAAGCGGGTGCCTCGTGATCGTTGGGCTGATCATCGCCGCACTCCTGGTAGTGCTCGGAACCGGTGCAGGGTCGCGGCAACTCCGCACCATGCGCCGTGTTCAGGCTGAGCCATTCATGCCGGACGTGGATCGGAAATACTTCCGCGGTCAGGGTCGCCGCCGGCTCGCGGCTTCGGGCTTGCTCGTGGTCATCGGGTTGATGATCGCGTTCTACTATCTCTCCGGAATGGATGCCCGGATGGATGAACTTGGTGAGAAGCGCGCGGAGGGTCCACCTGCGGAAGCGGACAAGGAGTTCGCACGCCTCGTGGGGGTCTACTGGATCGTGGTGATCCTTTTGTTGGGTGCTGTGGTAACCGTGGCGATGATCGACTTTTGGGCCACACGAGTTTACTGGCTGGCCCGCTACCGCGAGATCAAGAACGACCACAACACGAAGCTGCAACGGGATCTCGCGGTGTATCGCCAGCAGAAGTTGAACGACCGCGTGAAGGGCTTGAAGAAGCCGACCGACGACACCACCCCCGAAGGCGAACCACCAGTGGGGTAGTGTGGTATAATGAGGGAGAAGTAGCGGAGGGAAAACATGAGCGAAACTGAACTCACCGAGCTAGAAAACACTATTCCCGCCTTGGCGGTTCGGGCTCTCAACGACGCCCACCAGCGTGCTCGCGCCTCCGGTTGCCCCGTCGTGCTGGTTGTGAACGATCAACTCGTCCAGATCGGGCCAGAAGGCACCACGGTATTGAAGGATATGCCGCCGTGGGTAGAAGCTCCCGTTCGCAAGAAGCGGGCCACGACGTGAGCCGAAATACTCCTCGTATGCGGATGTTTGCTGGTCCCAACGGGTCGGGAAAAACCACGGTCAAGAATGGCTTGCCGTCCGGCTTATTCAACGTCTACGTGAATCCGGACGACATTGAGAAGGCCATTCGGAGCGATGGGTTGTTCCAACTCGATCCGTATGGAGTCGAGTTCACCACGAACGAACTTCGCGAATGGTTCATGTCGTCCGATTTCTTGAAAGCCAATAACCTCGCCGAAGCAGCCTCAACAATTGAGTGCCGCCAGAAGACCATCGACTTTCGCGGGTTGACGATGAACTCTTACTATGCGTCGGTACTATCTGATGCGTTGCGTAGGAAGTTGTTACAGGCGTCTGTTTCGTTCTCGTTTGAAACCGTGATGTCGGCACCGGATAAGGTCGAGTTACTTCGTGAAGCTCAATCCATCGGATTTCGGACTTATCTGTATTATGTTGCCACGGACGATCCACAAATCAACATCTCGCGTGTCAGGAACCGCGTTGCGGAAGGTGGGCATGCTGTTCCCGAAGGAAAAATCGTGGAGCGGTATCACCGTTCACTTGGCCTCCTTCGAGAAGCAGTCCGGTACACGAATCGTGCGTACTTCTTCGACACGACTGCGGCTGGATCGCGGTACGTCGCAGAAATCACGAACGCGGAAGAGATCGACTTGAAGTCACCAGCAATGCCTGATTGGTTTAAGAAAGCTGTGTGGGATCGGTTTTAATCCTCACGGAATCGCTTCCCACGAGTGCCCATCCGTGGCAAAGTCAAACCACTGCACGCTATCTCGTCTACCTGCTCGGCGACGCGATCCACTGCCGTTTGTAATTCACTCGTGTGAGATAGGGCTTAACCGTTGAGAAATCGTTCGCAGCCAACCGCGAACCCATTACAATTCGCTGCGTCCCACCTTCACGGAGTCTCTCCTCATGAAACGGCTGTTCTACCTCGCCTCGTTCATCGCGGTTCTGATCGCCGGAGGACTCACGTCCTCGACACGGCAGGAAGCGAGGGCCGATGAGCCCAAGGCCGGCAAGGACTTCTTCTTCAAGCCCGGCGACCGCATCGTATTCCTCGGTGACAGCATCACCGCACAATACCAGTATTCGAGCTACATCGAGTTGTACCTCACCACCCGCTTCCCCGAAGCGAACTTCACCTTCCTGAACGCGGGCATCGGTGGCGACACGGCCAATGGTGGCGCGGGTCGCTTCCAGAAGCACGTGCTCGACGAGAAGCCAACTGCCGTAACCATCAACTTCGGCATGAACGATGGCGGCTACGGCAAGTTCAACCCCGGTGCCAACAAGACCTACGTCGAGAAGACCAAGGCGATGCTCGACACGGCGAAGAAAGCGGGCGTGCGAGTCGCGCTGTTGTCCCCGAACGCCGTGGATCGCCGAAACAAGAGCAACGGGGCCGAGTACGTCGAGACGCAGAAGCAGTTCTACGCTCCGCTCAAGGACATCGCGACCGAGTTCGAGATTCCGTTCGTCGATCAGTACGCGATCACGCGGGCCGCGACCGACGCGATGGAGAAGGACGACCCCAAGGCCGAGAAAGCCAAGCCGTACCCCGATGGCTTCCACACCGGCCCTCCCGGCGGGTTGCTGATGGCGGGTACCATCCTCACTGGGTTGAATGCCCCGGCGATGGTCAGCGATGTGACGGTTGTGGTGAAGACTCCACAGGGCGAACCGCAGGCTTCCGGCAAGTCGTGCGCGGTCGATACCCTCACCGCGACAGACACCGGTGTGAGCTTCAACCGCACCGACAAATCACTGCCACTGCCGATGCAGAAGGAGTGGCTCCCGATGCTGCCCTACATGAAAGAACTGAAAGACCTGAACTGGTATGGGTTGACCGTGAAGGGGCTCAAGGATGGCGACTACACCGTCAACATCGACGGCAAGCCGGTCGGCAAGTTCACCGCGAAGGAACTCGACGCCGGGGTGAACCTGGGGAACGTCATGACTGGTCCCATCTGGGAGCAGGGGAACAAGGTTCTCCAGGCGATCAACGCGAAGAACGGCATGGTGAGTTCCCGATTCTCGGACGTGATTCGCTTCACCGCTCCGGAGTGGCTGAAGGACGTTGCGGACGAACGAAAGCCTGCCGAGCTGAAAAAACGGATGGAGAAGATCGAGGCTGCTCAGGCCGAGGTCTACCGATTGGCGAAGCCGGTAGCCCACAAGTTTGAAGTTGTCCCGGCGAAGTGACGCAGGCGTACGGCCGGGTTAAACCCGGCCGTGCGAACACGGCGGGCATAAATCCCGCCGCTTACATAAAATTCGGCCATGAACAAATTCGGTGCGAGGCAATTTAACGCAACGAACTTCGTCACGATTGCTTTGGTCGGCTCGCAGACCGCTGGGCGATAGCTGTTGAGAATTGCTCGCGGACTTCTGGAACTCCATCGTGCCAGTCCTCGAAGAAGCCGGGGCATCCCCAAACCGGCGGGTATGCGTACCTGACACCATCCTCATCCACAGACCCCCAGTCCTCTGGCTCGGTCGAATCGGTTATCTCGAAGCAAGCCGTATCGTAAAGCACCGGTTCTCCCCGGTCGTTGAGGAGTCGCAGCCAATCACCTTCGATTCCGAGAACTTCGTACTCTGCTCCCAAAGTGAGAGAGGAGTAACGTTTGCCATCGGCAGCGACGGGCGGCACAAGTCGAACTTTCATACCTCCAACTTCTCCTTGATGTCTTGCCAAATCAAGTGCGACAGTAGGGTAACTCGGTGATTCCATGATGAAGTTCGATTACGACGCGATCATTGTCGGTGCGGGGGCGGCCGGGCTCATGGCCGCGATCCGCGCTGCCGAGCGCGGTCGGCGTGTGTTGCTTCTGGAGAAGGGAAAGAAGGCCGGTGTCAAGATCCTGATGTCCGGTGGCACTCGCTGTAACATCACGCACGACTGTGACTCCCGCGGGATCATCGCCGCGTTCGGACCCAACGGTAAGTTCCTCCACTCGGCACTCGCCCAGCTTGGGCCACGCGAAACGGTCGCATTCTTCGAGGCCGAAGGGGTCGCCACCAAGATCGAAGACACAGGGAAGGTATTCCCCGTCAGCGATCGTGCCGTCGATGTACTTGATGCGTTGCTCCGTCGGCTTGCTCGCAGCGGGGCGACGCTCTCGCTGACGGAGCCACTGCGGGAACTCCACGCGGAACCTGAAGGTGGGTTCCGGCTCGTCACGCTGAACCGAACGCTTACCGCCGAGAAGGTGCTCATTACCACGGGCGGGCGTTCGTTTCCCGGTTGCGGCACGACAGGGGACGGGTACGGTTTCGCGGCCACGTTTGGCCACACGATCTTGCCTCAAACACCTGCGCTCGTGCCGTTGACGGTCCAACCCGCGTGGGTCGGCGAACTGCGCGGCATCACACTTCCCGACGCGAACCTGAAGGTGATCGCGCCGGATGGAAAGAAGCTCACGTCGCGGCGAGGTTCGATGCTGTTCGCGCACTTCGGCCTCACCGGCCCCGCTCCGCTCGATGTGAGTCGGGCGGTGAGCGGTCATCCACAACCGTCAACGCTGACACTCGAAGTTGACCTGTTGCCGAACGAACCTGAGCAGGAATTCGACCAGTTCATTCAAACCGCGACGGCGACTCAGGGCAAGCAGCTCCTCGCGGGTGTTCTCTCGACCAAGATTCCGCGACGGGTTGCAGATCAGTTGATGGTCCTGTGCGGGTTGTCGCTCACTCGCACAGCCGCGGCACTGAGTAAGCCGGATCGGCTCAAGCTGGTCGCCGCAGTGAAGCATCTGCGGCTTCCATTGCGGGGCACGCTCGGCTTCGAGAAAGCCGAGGTGACGGCGGGTGGTGTGCAACTCGACGAGGTTGACTCCAAGACCATGCAGAGCCGGAAGCAGCCTGGGTTGTACTTCGCTGGTGAGGTGCTCGATCTCGATGGCTGGATCGGCGGCTACAACTTTCAGTCGGCGTGGAGTACCGGCTGGCTCGCTGGCCGCGAACTCTGATGCGAACTCCCACTCGGCGGCTCGTGTCTCGTTCAGCAGTTCACGGAGACACCCGATGGCAGCGATGTTGCACGATCTCGATTTCCCTGGCCTCGCCCGATGGGGTGCCGAACGTGTGCCCGCGGCGCTGTTCTGGACCGTCAGCGGGTCGCACCTTTATGGCTTTCCGTCGGTCGATAGCGACATCGACCTGCGTGGCTGCTTCCTCGCGCCGTTGCGGAGCGTCATCGGCTTGAAGTCGCCGCCCGAAACCGTTGAGCCGAAAGGCGTGCTCGCGGGTCTGGAAGTGGAAGCTGTCTCGCACGAGGTTGGTAAGTATCTCCGGCTACTGTGTAAGCACAACGGCTATGTGCTCGAACAGATCTTCTCGCCGCTAGTGGTCAGTGGGGCCGACTTTCTCGCCCGACTGCGACCACTTGCGACCCAGTGCGTGACCCGGCACTGCTACCACCATTACCGTGGCTTCTTGCAGACTCAGCGCAAACTGATGCAGAAGGAACCTGTGGTGCGAGCCAAGACGCTTCTCTACGCCTACCGTGTTGCGATGACCGGCGTTCACTTACTGGAAACGGGAACTGTGGAGTCGCATTTGCCGACGCTCAACGAGCGGTTTGGCTTGTCGTACATTCCCGAGTTGGTTGCTCGGAAGGTGGACGCTGAAGCCACGCCCCTCACGGGGACGGACGCCGCCTTTCATCACTCGGAGCTGGATGGGTGGGAGCAAAGACTCGATCAGGCATTCGCGGGGAGTAAACTCCCCGACGATGCGCCTGTGGATCTACTAAATGAGTTCGTGGTGGAACTGCGGCTCGAAAGGTCTTAACCCGGCACTCGGCCAGGCACAGCAGATTAGTTCGGGCAGACTTCGACCTGGTTGAGCAAGCGTCGCGCACCCAGGAACGAACGGATCGATTCCTGTGCGAGTTGCTTCATGTAGTAACTTGTCACGCGGCCGGTGATCACGACTTCGTGATCGGTCGCGGTGACGAGCAGTCGCCGGAGTTGTGGCAACGGGCTGCTCGTCAGGACTGTAGTGGGCTCAGGTGAAAGTGTCGCACAGGCGTTCATCGCATCGCTCCTTCGGATGTCGATCTCGGGCGAAAGCACCGAGGCGCCGCGGGAAGAGACAGCCAAACGTGGTTGAAGTGTTTGGGTGCGTTCCCGGAGAAACAGAAGTCGCCAACATTGCGGAGAGGCAAAAGCAACCGTCCCGCAGTTCCTTCCGGACTCGCCAAAGGCGAGCCAAGGGGCGATCCTTTTTTCACAGTTGGATCGTAAAGGCTCGATGGACCGATTGCAACGATTTTTACGGCCACTTGATGAAAATTCCTCAAGAAGTCGAACTTTGCTGTGAGGGTAGTCTTGTGGTTCACCCCTCACTTGTTGCTGCATGCTTTCCATTGGGCACCACCGATCGCAGCACTTGAACCCTCTCCAGCTGCAACATAAACTGCCGCGCACACCCCAGACCGCACGGAGTGATCAGACGTGGCTAACACTCACGAACACCTCGAACACGCTGAACATGCCGCTGGGCACCATGCCACGGACCCATTCAACCAGCGAGTGGCTGTTACCATGGCCATCGTGGCCGCGTGTTTGGCTGGCATCAGCATGGTTGGCCACCGAACGCATAATGAGGTTCTTCAATTGCTCGGTGACGCGAATCGATTGCGGACCGAAGCTGCGACCGCTGAGGTCGAGAAAAGCAACCTCTTTGCGTGGTACCAGTCCAAACGACTACGCGAGGAGCAGTACAAGATTGCCGCGAAGCAAACGGGCTTGATCCCGGGGGCACCCGACAAAGCCTGCAAGGATGCGATCGAAGAGTGGACCAAGAGCGCCAAGGAGATGAGAGAGCCGAACAAGGATCACGACAGTTTGCCTGAGCTGCGGACTCGGGGTGAGGAAGCCGGAAAGCGGGCTGAAGAAGCGAAGTCGAAGGCCAAGGCGTTTCGCGACGAGGCCGAGCACGTCCACCATCAGGCCGATCGCCTTGATATCGCTCATCTGCTGGCTGAGGTCGCACTCGTCGTCTGCTCGATCGCTCTACTCACCAAGAAAAAGTCGTTCTGGCTCGCAGGCATCCTTGCCGCCGTTGTCGCGATTAGCGTGACGGTATCGGCGTATATGATTCCACATCACCCACACGAAACACCCGCGGCAGACGCCAAGGATGCACACGGCCACTGATCGATCTCCCACCCGCATCGCCGTTACAACTCATGCCCACCGAGCCCCAGCCCAGTCCACACTGCCGATTCGTTCCCTGGCGATCGGCCGGGGCAGGGTGGATTGTCGCGGTTCTCGCTCTCGTCGTGGGCGTGCCGTTCTTCCTCTGTCTGCCGCCGTGGGTCGATGTCACGCTTTACGACATGGCGACCCGGTCGATCCTGCGTGGCGGCGTCTATTACCGCGACATCTTCGACACCAACCTGCCGGGCATTTCCTGGGCGATGGCCGCCGTTCGGTTTCTGTTCGGCTGGAGCTACGAAGCCCTTCGGGCCGTCGATCTCCTCGTGATCGCGGCGGAGGTCGCTTTGCTTCTGGGCTGGGTTCGTCGGGCGGGTGCGAGTGCGTCTTCCGTCGCGTGGCTGGCTGCCGCGGTCGCGCTCTTCTACCCATATTCGTCGGAATTCAGCCACATGCAGCGGGATTCGTGGATGCTGCTCCCGGCGCTGGTCGCTGCCCGGATGCGGCTGAGGCGAGTCACGCGGGCCGAAGGTGAACGTACCACGTCGCTCACTGAGCATTCCACGATTGAGGGATTCTTCTGGGGCGCTGCGGTGTGGATCAAGCCGCATGTCGTGATTCCCGCATTTCTGTTGTGGGTGGCGTCCGTGATTCTGATTCGCCGGCAGGAACCGGGAAAGCGGGTGGTCATCGACTTCGCGGGCCTGCTTGTCGGTGGTGTGGTCGCGGGCGGTGCCGGGGTCGCATGGCTGGTCGGCACCGGTGCGTGGCCGTACTTCCTTGAGGTGTTCCTGGAGTGGAACCCGAACTACGTGGCCGATGTGTACGCCGACATGGGCCAGCGTGCGATTTACACTTTCGAGGTGTTCCGCCCGTGGGGGTTGTTGCACAACCTGGCGATTCCGCTGGCACTGCTGGCACTGTGGGAAGGGCGGTTGTTCTCGCGAAGGCCAGGTCCGCCACGTCGTGTGTGGGGCACGCCCTGGCTGTACTCGGCGGCGGAAGCCGAGGCGGTCGCAACTGCTCGGCTTCTCCTGGCGGTGATGTACCTCGGGTGGCTCGCACAGGCGGTCGTTTTCCAGCGTGGGTTCGAGTACGTTCAGGTGCCCGTGCTGCTGCTTGGAATGGCGGTCATCGCAACCCACCGCTTGGCGTTCGGCTTCGTGTATCTGCTGTGGTTCGTGTTTCTCGGCGTGTTGCTGAACTTCACCTCGCTCGTGCCCCCTGCTCAGATACCAGGCCCTGGTTTCCCAGCAATCAGGTTGGAGCACTACTATCCGCTCACTCACCCGCGAAGCCTCAAGTTGTGGCCCCGGTGCTGGCGGGAGGGGAGCACACCCGAGATGCGTAATCGGCTGGGGACATACATCAACATTCACTGTGGCGTGAACTGGGAACGACTCGAAGACGTGGCACGCTTCCTCCGCACGCTCGACCCGCCACTCGGGCCGGGGGAACTGAACTGCTGGAACGACAGCACGCACTCCCTCTACCTCATGCTCGATCTCGAACCGGCCACGCGGTACATGCACTTCGGTACGGTGATGGCAATTGACTCAAAAGATGACTGGGTGAGGCAACGTGTCGCGAAAGATGTGCGAGAGAGTCGCCAGCGGTACGTCGTTGCCGACCTCGCACGCATGGTGTGGGATCGCGACCTGCCGCAGGCACCCGGCGAAGGCGGCGATCCCCTTCAGTTGCCGCGATGGTTCCCCGATTCGGAACGAGCCAAGTTCCCATGGAACCAGAAACTTGTATTCCGCTCAGGGCGGTACGTGGTGTTCGAAGTTGTGAACCCACTTGGCGAAATTGGCGTTCCCGACTGGCTCACGCTTCCTGCGCCCAACCCAGCATTGGGTAAGTGAACATAAGTATCTTGCGTAACGAATCTCTGGAAGCAAATCAAATTCTCGGCAAATCCACAAATCGACAACCTCGTTTCACGTCTTGCACTCCAGGTTCGCTTGCTACCGTCTGGTGCAACTCATCCTTCTGGGTTAGCATCGTGCTTACATGTCAGCGTGGTGAGGTAGGATTCTGAGTATTCGATCCCGATGAAGTCGGTGAGTTCGCACGACTTCCCATTGGATGTGTGTGACCATTTCTCAGATTTTTTCGAAGTACCGATCAGCGGCCGGGAACTGTATGGGTGTCGGCATTTCGGAGGTGGCGATGAGTGCTTCATCTCGCGGGTTGTTCAGCTTTGTCGCACGGTTACAACTGCCGCCCGCGGCCGATTCTGATGCGGACCTCCTCGAACGGTTCATCCGAACCGCCGACGAGTCGTCGTTTGCTGGGCTCGTTCGCAGGCATGGGCCGATGGTGATGTCCGTCTGTCGGCGGCAACTCGGCCGGGATAGCGATGCCGAAGACGCCTTCCAGGCTGTGTTCCTGGCACTCGCGACTTCGGCCCGGTCCATCGGCCAGCGCGATTCTATCGCTGGATGGCTCTACCGTGTGGCGTACTTGATCTCGCTGAAAGCCGCCGGTCGGCGGGCGCGGCTGCCCGCTTCGGCGTCCCTCACTGCCGAGGTGCCGATGCCAGAACCGCCAACGAGCACATGGGAAACTCAGGAACTCAAAGCGATCATCGACAGCGAACTCGCGGGTCTACCGGACAAGTTCCGGGCAGTCGTTGTGTTGTGCCTGATTGAGGGGCAATCGAACTCGGAGGCGGCGGCCGCGCTGGGCGTACCAGTTGGTACCGTCGACTCTCGGCTGAGTACCGCCCGGAAGCGGTTGCAGAATCGGCTCACGCGGCGCGGCATCGCGCTGGGAATTGGGATCACGCTGGAGCAAGTTCTCGGTGGGCCGCTCGGTGCGGCCGACCGTTCGGCAATTCAAGAACTCGTTTCGATCACGGTTCGTGCTGTGCTCGCGGAGGCAGCCGGACACGGGGCCGGGGCACTGTCGCCCGCGGTCGCAAACCTTGCAAATGGAGTGGGAACAATGATGACAACGAAATTACGCCTCGCGGGGATTCTTTGCCTGACACTCGGACTTCTCGGCGGGGCAGGGGCGGGGATCTACTACGCTACCGCCGCCGATCCTGCCAAACCCGTCGCGAAAGCTCCGATCGAGAAGCTCACGGCACTCGCACCGATGCCGGTACAAGCCGACCCGAACGTTGCACCGCCCGAAGTGAAGAAAATTGCATCCGAGGTGAAAGCCGAGGGCTCGACGGGTGCCGTCCTCCTCAAACCGTTTGGCGTAAAGGTGGAATTTAAAGGAGGAGTTGCGATATCAGACATCTTCCACAGGATCGAAGAAATGAGCGATCTCGTGATCCGTGTGGATGTGGCTGCGTTCCGACGGGTAGGGATCTTAGGTGCTGACATGGGCACTGTCGAGCCATCCGTGTTCCTGGAAAGTATCTACCAGACAAAAGTGAGCCTGCCCCCGAAGTCAGACAAGCTCCCGATAGTCGATGTTTTGTCCGATGCACTGGCGCAAGTGATAGTTATAGATCATCCGTGTACCTTCCAACTCCGTGGATCGCAACTCCTCATCGTTCCTGCATTCGTCCCACCCTCGCGGCCAGGAGTGAATCCCCTGGATCCTAATTCCGAAGGGGGGCCGATCATTGGACCGAAAGTTCTCAACGAGCAGATCTACGGAGGTGTGGTGAGCGTGGCTGCCGAGCGTAAGCCGTTAGCCGATATTCTCGGGGATTTGCGGAAACAGTCCGGCGCGAACATCATTCTGGACCCGCGGTGTGAGGGGCAAGAAAAGAAAGCCCCGCTTACCCTAACCTTGGGTGATGTGCGACTCTACGATGCCCTTCGAGTGATTGCAGACATGGCTGACCTGAAGTTGGTGTATGCGGGGAACATCTACTACGTGACGACCGCCGCGAATGCGAAGCAGTTTCAACCACTGCTCCCTCCACCGATGATCCCACAGCCGTGACCACCACCGAACCGAGGTGATCGCACCGAGGGTTTTGCAAAACGAGAAAGCCCACACGAGTTGTGTGGGCTTTCTCGATTCGGCAGCGTGGCTGGAACACTCAGTTGTGTGGGATTTCGATCCGGCACCAACCGAGGTCGAGGTGAGTCGCCTTGTTGTTATCGTTGTTGAAAATCTTGGGGTGCAACGAGTATACCACGAAACGACCGTTCTTCTCGTCCTGAACCAAACCCGCGGTCCGAAGCACACCCAGGTGATGCGACACGTTCACGATTTCAACGCTCAAAGCCTTGGCCAACTGAGTCACATTCATCGACCCTGTGCGAAGGCATTCGATGATCCGGATGCGATTGGGTTCTGCAATCGCTTGCAGCATGTCCGCACAGTCTTTCGCTTGTTTCTTGTCAGTCATTGCAGCGTACCTGAAAGTGGGGAGGCGAGGGTTTGGGAATGGGTGGGATAAACGATTGTCACCCAACAAATTTGTCCCAAGTCTATAACCTCATGGGACATGAAATCGTCCACAGGGTTATCCAATCATCATATTTATCCCACGTGTCTTCACAAGGCAACCCTGCGACTTATTTCTTTTTTCGACGCAAGATTGGGCCAGAAAATTCGTGAAAGACACGAAATTGGACAAGTTTATCCGGCGGCACATAGCAGCTATACAAGGATACCAGGACCCGCGTCATCCCTTACGCCCACACCACGAAGTTCCGCACGGCGGTCCGTCTCCGCGGCAGTTTGTTGCCGGTTGTCCATCAACGACTTTAGCAGTTGGCAGACCAATCAAACGTGCGACATCGACGCTCTCACATGCTGGACAGCGGACCGTTTCAGTCGATTTGGCGCTCACCAAAGCCTCGAAGGGGCGAGCACAATCACGACATTCGTATTCAAATAGGGGCATCGTTGAGAACCTCGAAGGGTTGAGGAGCAAAGGATAGGGAAAATCGACCCTCAGGCGTCGGGTCTGCTGTCGTTCATGATAACGTCCGTGGCAGCGCGCGTCAGCCGATCCCGAACGGCTGCCCACTCTGAAGTATTCGGCGGCATTTCGATTACGATGCGATCGTAGTTCCCGTTGTCAAGGTCGTGCAACAGCGCATACAAGTCGGCTGCATATTCCTGGGGATTATCTGAGATCGAGCGGTATTCCCAAATCAGATCCGTGCCGACGGAAATCACTCTAAAACCAGCATCGCGAAGTCGTTTGTGCTCGGCATCGGCGTCTGCCGCCAACACCACCGGCGTCTTTGGTGAGTAATGCTTTGCCATCTGACCGGGGGAACGTACCACGGCCTCGTGGTTCGCGCCTGTCTCGACGCGCCCGACCACTTCTTCAAGCATGTGTGCCGTGATTAACCCCGGCCGCAACAGTCGCACCACGGGACCAGTTGCGTCCACTACAGTCGATTCAATTCCCCCGGTGCAGGGACCACCATCCAACACCAAGTCGATTCGTCCGTTGAGTCCCTTGAGGACGTGTTCCGCCCGCGTTGGGGAAAGCTCCGTGCTGCGGTTCGCGCTGGGGGCAGCAATCGGTACACCGGCCGCGAGAATTAGTGCATGTGCAACCGGGTGATTCGGGCACCGCACGGCGACGGTTGGCCCGCCCGCGGTGACTTCATCTGGAACCCCGGCCTTTTTCGGAACGACGATGGTAAGCGGTCCTGGCCAGAACCTCGCCGCGAGCTGGGCGGCTGTCTCGGGCCACTCTGCCGCGACGTTCCCTACCTGTGAGGATTCCGCCACGTGTACAATAACAGGATTAGACGATGGCCGGCCCTTTGCCGTGAAGATGCTACGAACAGCAACCGGATCCAGCGCGTTGGCACCCAATCCGTACACCGTTTCGGTTGGGAATGCGACGAGCCGGCCCTCACGGAGCAATTCCGCAGCCTGAGCGATGATTGCGGGGTCAGGATTGACGGGATCGACACGGAAAGTCTCGGTGTTCATATCGACTGAGTTCTGACGGCTGGCCGTGACGACAAAGCGATCGGTTCTACTACAACTTTATGGTACGCTATTTGTATGCCGGCGGTCCCGGCCAGGAGAGCTTCTCCCATGCCCGAGCAACCCGCACCGACCGTTCCGTCCCCCACGGCCGATCAGCGGCGCATCGCACAGGACACCTTTGCCAAGGCCCGCGAAGCCATCGGCAACGAGCAACTTGACTACGCCATCAGCCTGCTGCTGACATGTTGCCGCCTCGATCCGGCGAATTTCTTCTATCGCCAGAACCTTCGCAAAACGCAAAAAGAGAAATACGGCAATAACCTCCGGGGAAGTCGTTTCGCATTCTTCACTACACCCCGCTGGAAGGGGCGAGTGAAAGCCGCAAAACGCAACCGCGACTACCTGAAGGCTCTTGAACACGCCGAACAGGTGCTTTGCCGCAATCCGTGGGATCTTGGCACTCAACTCGACATGGCTGAAGCGTTCGACGCGCTCGGCTTGAGTGATCTTGCCGTGTTTACACTCGATCAGGCTCGTCAAAAGCATCCGAAAGATGCGACGCTCAACCGAGCACTCGCCCGCCAATTCGAAAAACGTGGCGACTTCAAGAGCGCGATCGTTCTCTGGCAGCTCGTCAAGGAGTCCAACCCTTCGGATGTCGAGGCCGCGCACAAGGCAAAGGATCTCGCCGCGAGCGATACCATTGCCAAGGGGATGTACGAGGAAGCTGCTTCGGGGAGCAAGGATTCGCCCGTTTTGGGGCGAATCGAGAGTCGCGCCACCGACAGCAAGCCCGACAAACTGGCTCGCGATGCTGACCCACTCCGAAAGCGAATTGAAGCCGACCCGACCGAGCCATCTCTCTACGTCCAACTTGCCAACCTCTACCGCCGGCACGGTCACGCGGACCGGGCACGCGCCACGCTTCAGCAAGGACTCGGGCCGACCGGGAATGCGTTTCAGTTGCAACTCGAACTCATGGACCTCGACCTCGCACCGGTTCGCAAGAACCTCGAACTCACCGAGGCACGGATCCGCAAGTTCAAGGATAAAACTGCAGCCGAAGACGACACGGCCGAGAACAGCAACGACGTCGGCGACCTTTCGGAAAAGGAGTTGCAGCAACTCCGAGGGAAACTCCTGAAGGAGATCAACACCCGCGAGATTGATCTCTACAGGGTCAAGGCGGATCGCTTCCCAAGCGATGTCCAGCACCGGATCGAACTTGGAACCCGGTTGCTCAAGGCCGACCTCGTTGATGAGGCGATTGCGGAACTCCAGATCGCCCGTCGCGATGAGAAACTGAAGTGGAAGGCGGCCATGCTTCTGGGTGTGTGTTTCCGCAAACGCAGCAACTGGCGGCTCGCACAGCGTAACTTCGAGGAAGCGTTGACGGCCTTGCCCCCCGGTGAAGAAGGTGGCAAGAAGGAGCTGCTCTTCCAACTGGCCAGTGGGTGCGCCGAGAACGGCGACCTGCCACGAGCGATTGATCTTGGCCACGAACTCGCCAATCTCGACTTCACCTTCAAGAACATCGGCAAACTGCTCGATGAGTGGAACGACCGCTTACAGTCGGCATGACCCTGGTTCGCATCACGGATGTCCTCGATGCACACAATCCGGCTCCGTGGTGCGTGGGCTAACACCACGACCGAATCGACCGTTCGCCACTCCCGGAACTTCGGCTGGCTCGCGACGCTGGACCCCGGCGACCAACTCTGGCTCATCTGCACACAGATTCCTGGTCCATGTCAGGTGATTCTCAATGAGGTCGTTGTTGTCACTGTCCCTGAAGCGGGTCCGTTCGCCCACGAGATCACCGGAGATGTACATACCAGGAACATGGTCACATTCGTGGTCGCGTCTCCGGAACCGCTCGGTGAGGTAACTCTTGAAGTGCGTTCTCCGCTAGAGTAACCTGGATCAAGATTAGCTTGTCTGGGCTGAGTGTTTGCTGGATGAACGACGAATTTGGGGCTGTTCGGGACGGGGATTTCGGGACACTGAAATTGTGAGCTACACTTCCTCGGAATGGGATTATTCTTTCGTTGTTTCGCCCCATCCGAAGGATCGAGTGAGATGGCCACATGCCAACAATGCCAGTTCGATAACCCAGACTTGGCGGCAATGTGCGGTCGGTGTGGAGCCAACCTCCTGACCAGCCTCTCTGCTCTCTCTCGTGCAGCTGGTCTGCCCGCGCCCATGGTGGAGCCGATCCACGCCCCGGATCAGACCCCCGAGAACGGTTTGCCGGTTGCAACTGCACCGAAGACTCTCCTTCTGGATGAGAAGCCAGACGGGGCATCCCGAGGTTCCCGCTTCGGTCTGGAGGTTACGCCCCCTCCTGTTCGAGGTAAGGGTGCCTCAGCTCGCGATCGCCGTGGATCTCCATCACAAGGCACTGCCCACGCTCTCCCTGGCTTACCGGGACACCCGATGAACGATCCGCAACAGAACATGGCGGTTACGATTCCCGCGACCGCCCGAGCCGATGAATCTCCACCACCTGTCCCGGCCGCACCTGCGATTCGGCCGAAGTTGGTCGTCCTGCGTGGGATGAGGATCAACGTGGAATACCCTCTGTACGAGGGTCGCAACATGATCGGTCGATTCGCCGACAAACCGGTCGATATCGATCTCATGAGCCAGGAATCCCTCGAACAAATCTGGTGCTCGAGGCAGCACGCGGTCGTGATATTCACCGGGGGTGTTGTTGCGGTCGAGGACTTGAACAGCCTCAACGGCACCTGGATCAATGGAACCCGCATCCCCCCAAAACAACCGCGTCAGCTCAAACCGGGGGACATTCTGCAGGTTGGAACCGTTCAGATGAAACTCGTCATCGCGTGATCGCCCTGAGTTCCTCCTGCGGATGATTGGCAAGTAAATGTGAATTATGCCGAAAGCAGTCGTTCTTCTCAGTGGCGGACTCGATAGCACCACCGCCCTCGCGTTCGCGAAGTCACAGGGATTCGCGCCCTATGCCTTGAGTGTTGATTACGGGCAGCGCCACCGTGTCGAGTTGCAGCGAGCAGCAGATGTGGCACGATCGCTTGGTGTCGCCGAACACCGCGTCGTCAAACTCGATCTCCGTGCGATTGGCGGGTCAGCCCTGACCGACGACATCGCCGTGCCGAAAGATCGCGCCGCTGACGAGATGGGCCACGGAGTGCCTGTTACCTACGTTCCCGCCCGAAACACAATTCTGCTGGGTCTCGCGCTGGGGTATGCCGAGACGGTTGGCGCGTTCGACATCTTCATTGGTGCGAACGTACTCGACTACTCGGGTTATCCCGACTGTCGGCCAGAGTTCCTCTCGGCGTTCGAAACCCTGGCGAACCTGGCGACCAAGGTAGGCGTTGAAGGGACGGGAAGGTTCCGCATCCATTCACCACTGTTGAAGATGACCAAGTCCGAAATCATCCGCGAAGGTGTGAAACTGGGCGTGGACTACTCGCTCACACTGAGTTGCTACGATCCCGACGCAGAAGGGCGAGCGTGCGGTCGTTGCGATTCGTGCCTGCTTCGTGCCAAGGGGTTCGCCGAGGCGATGGTGCCGGATCCCACCCCCTATCAATAAGCATTTCTGGCGAGATCTTCTTCCCTTTACTTCGGCTTGGCTGCGGGTGTAGGCTTGGTAGCAGGCATCGCCTTCGCTATCGGTGCCGCCGCCGGTTTCGCCGGTGCAGGACTTGGTGCGGGAGTTGGGGCTGGTGCCGGAGCGGACTCTTTCCCTGCGCCGCGTGCGAGGAGCCAGCCTCGGGCGAGTGCTAGTGACAATCCCTGCGGCCCCTCACCGACGGCCTCAACGGTAGTCCCGTCTCCAATGAGCGTTCCCGACCAGGTGCCATCCGCTTTACGCGTCATGGTGATCTGGGTGCCAGCGGGAATGGCTTTGAACGCCTCACCCTTTTTGGGCAACGTGGCCGCTCGCCGCTGCTCCTCAACAAGCTTTGCCACGCAAGCGGGGCACCGCGTCTTTTGGAATTTCGCTTTCCGTTGCTCGCGGTATTTGTCCACCGCGTAGTGCTGGAATTCCTGTAGACAGCCGCAAGCACGAGCGATCATGGGCCGTGCCACGATCTCCCCCGACGGAACACCCATCGCAATTACTCCTCACGCCGAACAAAGTCGCATGCCACACTCACAGTGGAGCATGAACTACTCATACTCCACAATAACGTCGAGAAGGCGATCGAGAAATTGAAGTCTATCGTGACCCGGCAGAGAACGGGGTCCGAAAATTCCGTGGGCGTGGTTTGGGACGTGCAAATGCCTGTCATTCAGCCAACGAATCTTAAGAGATCTGCAACCGTCATCTCGTCGCAAACCGACTCGGGCAACAAGTGGCTGGGCACGAACATTCCAGCAGACTGAGTGGCCGGGCACATCACCACATGCTGCGCCGTGATATCCTGCAACACCCGCCGATCGGTTAGGATGTCGATCGCTGGGCGTCGCCCAGCGTGTTTCGCCATGCACTCGTACCGCTCGCACCATAATATCGTCGGCTCCGGTAACGCCCGGAAGTGGTTCGTGGCCATCAGTGGTTCGTCGCCAGTAGGTCGCCGCACCATTGCCTTCGCATGGGCTCGTTCCACGACCGCTCGTTCGTCGTTCTGGATTCCCACGAGAGTAATAATTCCGCCAGACATCAACCGCTCCTTCTCAACCATTTCCAGGGCATGATTGAAACTCTGAGCGGTATCGAGAACGTGACGCAGAAAAAGCAGCATCGGGTAGCCGTCGGGATCAGATCCACCGAACGCCGCGTTGATGCACACGCAGAATCCGTGGCGAGACATTCCTGTGACAGCTCCCAGCATCCCGAGGAAGCCGGCATTCACACCGTACTCTTCCTTCACCAGGCAACTCGCCTTCGCGATCTTTTCGGCAGGAAACCAATCCATGTTGCGTGTGAGAACCGGGCCGTCCTTTCCGGCGAGGGCCAGCGTCGAGCAACCCATCGCAATCGTTCCGGCGAGGATGTCGTAACACAGGTTCCCCGCCATCAGATCGACAGGATCAACGCCGATCATCGCGGCGGCGTGTTTGGCACGCTCCGCGTGAACGGGATACTTCTGGAAAACCGTCGGAGCGATGTTCGCACGTTGCCCGAGCGGCTTGAACATCGTCAGCGTGGCTTGCAAGAAGTTTCTCGACTTCGCCACAAGTTCGGGGGGATACGGAGGCTTTCCGTTCACGGTGGGAACGGGCTCGTAGCTGTAACCGTCCGCGTTGGTGGTTCGCATGTCTTTCCCTCTGATGTGCGGGGTTGATCATCCTGAAGGGGACACACTCGCGGAGGTCTCTCGCCAGAGAGGATCACGATTCGAACAGACAGAACTATCCCCGAGCTGAGCGAATAACTCCTCAACACTGGTGACACGCTTGATCGCGTCAAACCCTGTGAATCCTCCGAACTTGGCGGCCATGTTTAGCCATTGTTTCAATCGCGGAACGACTCTCTTGGGCTCCATGTCCGCGAATACCTTGGACCATTCCACGAGGCGAAGGAGTTGAGCTGGCCAGTCGAAGGGAGTGTCGTGTTCGGGATCAGGTTCCGATGGAATCAGTCCGAGTTCACCCGCCACACGGCGTGCCAGATGGGGGTTCGCCAGTGCGCCGCGGCCGAGCATGAAATGTCGGCAACCCGTTTGTTCGCGACACTGCCGGAAGTCCTCGATCGTCCAGATGTCGCCGTTGGCAACCACGGGGATTCCCAATCGCTCGCGGACTTGGCCGATCGGCCCCCAGTGAATCGGTGGTGAGTAGCCCGCGGTGCGTGTTCGTCCGTGAATCGTGAGCCATTCCGCGCCGCCTTCGGCGGCCATCTCTGCGTTCTCGAAGATCGGGTCGAGGCGATCCCAACCCAGTCGCATTTTCGCGGATACCGGAACGGTGCGGGGCAAGGCGGCCCGAACGGCGCTGACGATCTCGCGAATCCGTTTCGGGTACTTCAGGAGTGTCGCGCCGCCATCGTGGCGGTTCACGGTTGGTGCAGGGCACCCGAAGTTGATGTCGATGGCCTGTGCCCCGAGTTCGTGGGCGAGGGCTGCCGACGCGGCCATACGACCCGCGTCGCCACCGAGCAGTTGAACCTGCACACGAAGCCCTGTCGGCGTCAGGCACCCGTTACGGAGTTCGGGAACGTGCTTGTAAAAGACGGTTCGCGGTGGGATGTGGTGGCTGATTCTAAGGAATTCGGATACGGCGAATGTGAACGCGCCCGCTGCTCCCTGCACAGCTCGCATGGGGGCATCCGTGACCCCTTCCATTGGGGCGAGTATCAACGCGGGGATATTCGGCTCGAGCATTGAATGGAGTTACCAGTCTACATGTCAGGCGAATCGCACGCGACTACCAGTACAGTTTATCGAGACTCACGTTCCCGCCGCTCAGCACGATGCCGACCGACCCGATGTTGGTGAGCGATTTGAACTCGTCCGACAGCACCACGGCCACACCGACAGCGCCGCTTGGTTCCACGATGAGCTTGATTCGCTCCCAAACGAAACGCATCGCGGCACGAATCTGGTCATCGGTTACCGTGAAAATTCGTTCGACTTGATCGCGTATGATGGGCCACGTCAACTGGCCCGTGCTGGTCAGCAATCCATCGGCAATCGTGTTCGGTGCGGTTTGCGGCAACCATTCGCCCTTCGCTTTGGAGCGTGCTGCATCGTCGGCTCCCAGCGGTTCCCCGCCGAACACTCGCATCGTGGGCTTGATTCCACGTGAAGCAATACAACACCCCGCGAGCAATCCACCGCCGCCAACAGGCGTAATGATCGCATTGAGCGTCGGGACATCTTCGAGCAATTCGAGGGCAGTGGTTCCCTGACCTGCAATCACGTCCGCGTGATCGAACGGCGGAATCAGCGTGGCACCAGTTCTGGCCACCAGCGCAGCGGCAGCCTCCTCTCGGGCAGCGAGCGTCGGTTCGCACTCGGTGATGAGGCCTCCATACCCCGCGACCGCAGCCTTCTTCACGCTGGGTGCGGTTCTGGGCATCACGATGTACGCCGGGATGCCGCGAACGCGAGCGGCCAGTGCGAGTGCCTGAGCATGGTTGCCACTGGAATGCGTGACGACGCCGCGTGCGGCCTCGGCATTGGAGAGTTTCTTGACGGCGTTCGTGGCTCCACGATACTTGAACGCACCGACTTTCTGGAGGTTTTCGCACTTGAGGAACACGTGACGACCCGCACGGCTATCCAGAGTCTCGGAGGTGATTACGGGCGTGTGGTGAACGACACCGGCGATTCGAGCGGCTGCCTCGGAAACCGCAGCGAGATCACAGGCGTAGTGAGTGTTGCTCATGGGAGTGGCTTAGCCCGTTGACTGGGTTTGTGGTGGATTGGCTTCGGGTGAAGGCGATCAGCCGTCCGGCGTATCGAGAATGTGTTGGAGGCGGCTCGCGAGTTCCGGTGGAAACTTGGCAGGCCAACTTGAATCGACCAACCCCACATCGATGAAGTCGCGAACGTGAGTGCGGTCCTTGTCGCGGTTCGATGTGAGCTTCATCCGCACGAGCGCTTCGAGCGACAGCACGCGGAAGGTTGCGCCAGCTTCGCTCTCGGTTACTTCGGGCGTGGGCAGTACGTACTCCTCGCGCACTTTCTCCCCGGCGAAGAGGACGTGAACGGCATCGCGGGCCTTGGCACCTTTGCCGTCGAGGAACTTGTCGATGCTGGCCGCGTGTTGGTAGACGAACCCGGCGGCTTCCATCGCGACTTTCGCGGCGTCGAAGTCTACGCGACGCAGGAGAATGTTCACGTCCGGTGTGTTGCGTACACCGCATTGGTTTGCCCTCGTCACCCATTCCGCGACGGCGTGTCCGCCAATAACCGCGTAAGGCACGCCGGCTTTCTCCAGGGCGGTTGTCGCGCGCAGTAGCCGTTCGCGTACCTTTTCCACGGCACTCACGATCCTTTCCCAGGAGACCTCTCCGATCACGATGTCTGCCACGGAGCTTCCTCCCATCACGCGGGTTTCTTCTGGATCCGTGATCTGCATGTCCGAAAGGTTTGGCGTATCGTTCCGTTGTCGAAAGGAACCTTCCCGCGATTATACCGTCGGAAATCGTGTGCTACATCGCGAGTGTCTGAGGAGAGTCGAGGTGGTTGCCAACGTATTCGTCACGGGGATGATTTTCGGTTCGGCACTCGTCGGGTTCGGTGGCGTGACTTGGTCGATACTTTACTCCCGAGCGAACTCGGCTGGTTGGGTTGTGGATGCTGGCTTGCTCGTCCTCGCCGGGCTCGGCATTTCGACCGTTCCCGGCGTGAGGGCGAAAACGTGGTTCGTTGCGGGCCGGGTTGTTGGGTTTGTGAGCACGCTCGGGGGGTTGGTCTGCTTTGCCCGAGCGTGCTCTCCGATCCCCGATTCGGCACCGGGATAGTGGTTCACCCCGTGACGGCCCCCTCGCTCGCTGAGCGCACGAGCTTTGCGTACTTCGCCAGCACGCCGCGTTCGACCCGCGGTGCCGGTGCCTTCCACTTTGCCTTGCGGGCCTGCAACTCCGCATCCGAGATGTTCAACGTGATCGACTTCTTGTCGCCGTCGATGGTGATGGAGTCGCCATCCTGAACCAGCGCAATTGGTCCGCCGACCCACGCTTCCGGTGCGACGTGCCCCACAACCAACCCGTGCGTGCCGCCGCTGAAACGACCGTCGGTGATGAGGCCGACGCTTTCGCCGAGCCCTTGGCCCATCAGCGCACCGGTGATGCTGAGCATCTCACGCATCCCGGGGCCACCCACCGGGCCTTCGCCGCGGATCACGACCACGTCGCCCGCGACGATCTTCTGCGCCTGAATCGCCTGGAAGCACGCTTCTTCGCCATCGAACACCTTCGCCGGCCCGGTGATGGCACGCACCTTCAACCCCGCCACCTTCGCGATGGAGCCTTCTGGCGCGAGGTTGCCGCGGAGCACGACATGGATGCCGTGCGAGAACATCGGCTTCTCAAAGGTGTGAACCACCGTTTGCGGCTTCGCAAACACGCTCGGAACTTCTGCGAGGTTCTCGGCGAGTGTCTTCCCGGTGACGGTCGGGCAGTCGCCGTGCAGGTAGCCTTTGTCGAGCAATGCTCGCAATACTGCAGGTGTGCCACCGACGCGGTACAGGTCGAACATGACGTGTTTGCCGCCCGGCTTCAGGTCCGCGAGGTGCGGGACCTTGCCCGCGAGTCGATCGAAGTCGTCAAGCGTCCACGAGACGCCCGCTTCGAGTGCAATCGCCATGAGATGAAGCACCGCGTTTGTGGAACCGCCGAGTGCTAGCACGAAGGTGTAAGCGTTCTCCAGGCTCTTGCGGGTGATAATGTCACGCGGGCGGATGTTTTTCTCGACAAGTCCAACAACCGCTTTGCCGGCCAGCAGCGCTTCCCGTTCCTTCGCTGCCGTGACGGCTGGGTTGGACGCACCATATGGAAGCATCAGGCCCATCGCTTCGATCGCGCTGGCCATCGTGTTTGCCGTGTACATGCCGCCGCAGGAGCCGTGCCCGGGGCAGCTTTCGCACTCGACCTTGTGAAGCATCTTCGAGTCGATCTTGCCGGCCTGGAATTTCCCGACCGCCTCGAAGATGGAGACGATGTCCACATCCTCACCGTGCGGGCCGACCCCCGGCATGATGCTGCCGCCGTATACGAAGATGCTCGGGATGTTCAGACGAGCCATCGCCATCACGCAGCCGGGCATGTTCTTGTCGCAACCACCGAACGCCACGAGGCCGTCGTGGTTCATCGCACCTGCGACGGTTTCGAGGCAGTCGGCGATCACTTCACGCGAGACCAGCGAATACCGCATCCCCATGTGACCCATGCTGATGCCGTCGGAAACAGTTGGAGCGCCGAAGGTCTGTGGTACGCCACCGCCGGCCCGTACACCCTCGCGGCCCTTCAGCGCCAGCCGATCAAGGTGCGCGTTACACGGTGTGATGTCAGAGAACAACGACGCGATCCCGATGACGGGCTTGTTGAAGTCGTCGTCGGTGAACCCGACTCCGCGAAGCATGGCGCGGTTTGGCGCGCGGCCGGGGCCGCCCGTGGTTGTCAGGCTTTTCCGTTGCATCGGCTCAGGCATCGTGAATTCCTCTGGGATGGCTCGTCGTGGTTGATTTCGTCGTGACCCGAATGTTATCCAGACAAGAACGCCTCGCGGCCATCAAATCATGTGTCTGTGGGATTTATCGACAGTCAGCCTGGCAATTCCATCCTGACAGATGAGGATTATTGCACAGCGTGAGGTGTCAATTGCACTGGTTCCATAAATGGATGATGGACATGTCACTCCCAGAATTAGCTAGATCACTGCGGGATAGAAACAAGGATGGTGGGAATTCCGACAGCCAAAAAAGAAAAAACAGACACATCCAATTGCACACCCAAAATGGTGAACTACAGAGTTGGTGTTCACAGTCGCTGATTCCTCTTGCACATGACGCAAGAAGCACATCAAGCGGCAGGTATCAGATTCCTCACCCACTTCGGAGCTTAAAGATGCGTCACGTCGCCAAGAAGATGGTCTCGTTCTTGAAGAAGGAAGACGGCCCAACGGCAGTTGAGTATGCCGTGATGCTGGCCCTGATTGTTGTCGTTTGCATCGCCGCCATCTCGGCACTCGGACAAAATGCCAACACCACCTTCAGCAAGATCGGCTCCGCTGTTCAGTGATTGTGAATTGAATCTGTCTATTGAATATTCGATAATGTAACGCTCATCCCCATCCTGGAATTTCTCCAGATGGGTTATCAAAAGTGGTCTCACTGTCCTTACCCCGCACCTGGAGATTCCCATGCGTAACGTCGCGAAGAAGATGGTCTCGTTCCTGAAGAAGGAAGACGGCCCGACGGCAGTTGAGTATGCCGTGATGCTGGCTTTGATCGTTGTCGTTTGCATTGCCGCCATCTCGGCGCTCGGCAAGAACGCCAACACCACCTTCAGCAAGATCGGCTCCGCCGTTCAGTGATGTCGAGTTGCTCGAAGGAGCACGAACAACAAAACAACCCACACGAAATTCGTGTGGGTTGTTGCGTGGATACCATCTCACAGAATCAGGCATCGCCCAGATATTCTGGTACTTTCGTGCGGAGGTGTTCAATTTCCTGGTGGGACTCACCCAGGTACGCGAGCAACCGCAGGTCGTCCTTGCTGACGGTTCCGCCCGAGAACAACCAGGCTCGCACCCGGAACAGCTTGTAGAGCTTCACAAGTTTCCGATCGCTGATGAAGATCTTGTCTTCCCGCACGAGAGTTTTCACAAGGCGCTGGTATTCCCGGAAGACTTCCTGCGGGAAGAACAGTTGTCGGTCGTTGTGCTCCTCACCGCGACCGCCGGTCGGTTCCTTGCGAGCGAACAGGTACGTCAGGTATCGGTTCGCCTTTAGGAAGTCGTCCAGATTGCAATGCCCTTCAACCCACGGCTTTTGGTTTAATCCCTTGTACGCCTCGCCTTGCAGACCCGAGTCGATCAACTCCGTGAAGAAATCCTCCTGCACCGATCGGCTCAACACCTTCAGCACGAAGCGGTCCTTGAGGGCTGCGAGTTCGCCTTGTTCAGGAATTTCGTTCGTGGCCGCAAACATCACGCGGAGCGGCACCGGCTCGGGCTTACCCTCCTGATAGAACTTTTTCTCGTTGATGATCGTGAGCAGGATGTTCAAGATCGCCGAGTTCGATTTGAAAATCTCGTCGAGGAACACCAGCTTCGCGGTCGGGAGCTTGCCTTCTTTCTTGCGGATGTAGCGGCCGTCGCGAAGTTCCTTGATATCGATGGCCCCGATAATCTCGCTCGGTTCCGTGAACCGCGTGAGCATGTATTCGAAGTAATCGCCCTGCTCGATCCCGAGGGCGTCCTTGAATTTCAGAACGAGATCCGACTTGGCGGTGCCTGGCGGGCCGACGAGCAGGAGCGGTTCCTGGGCGACCGCCGCGACGCACATCAAGTCGATGATTTCCTGCTTGTTGACGAAGAAGCGGCCGAGCGATTCGCGGAAGCGGTTGATCCGCTTTCGAACGGTGTCCGCTTCCGACTGAAGGTCGGCGAGCGAAAGCTCCTCCGGATTGATCCTGGCGGCGGCGGGCATATCGGGTTCCGTGGCCTTTGGTGTCCGAATCGGTGGCATAGTATCCGTGGCCAGTGGGTGAGGTAACTGGGTGATGAGTCGATTCTAAAGGGTTACGGCACAAGTGGGAATCTCAGAGGGTCGGGGACAAGGGGGACAAGCAGACAACCTAAGGAGAATTCGGCTGGGGTAGCTCTTTGTCTCCGTGTCTCTTTGTCTCCGTGTCCCCTTGTCCTGATTCGTTCCCTTGTCCTGATTCGTTCTTCTGTCCTGAACTTGTCGGTGACACGCCCAGGGTGCGGTCCACCTCTGTGGGATCAAGGCGAAGGCGGATGATGAGCGGAAGCTGGTTCGGGGCGTGGCGGGCCACGACCGGGTAGGGGTGTGGCCCGTCGGCATGTTTTGGCTCGCCGTCCATCAACCAACCCATTGCGTTGATCGTGAGCACGGGATGGTCGAGGTACTCCGCTGGGAGGGAGTAACGTGCCACGATGTGATCGTGCCCGCGGATCAGCCGCTTGACGGGTATCTGAAGTTGCTCCTCCATCACCCGGCAGAACTGAGCGAAGTCCTTCCATCCGAACTCGTGACCGCGGTTCCCACGATTCGGTCGCTTCTTCACCGATTCCGAGAGACGTGCCCACAGGAAGTCGTCCACGCATTTCTTCGCCCCAAGATCGGCTCGTGTTTTCAGCGATTCGTGGAGGTCGGTGTGCGGGAAGCCGCCGTGGGAGAACATGGTGCCGTCAGGTAGAAACACGGCCTTTGGGCGTGTTTTCCAGAAGTCGATTAGCAACTTCGCGAGTTCGACTTGCTCGCGATCGGCAGACTGCTCGCTGTCGATGATCTCGTTTAAGTGCTCACAGTATTCGGCCGGTTGTATCGTGACGCCGAACTTGCGGGACTTCTCGCCCCAGCGCAGGTCAATGTCGTGATTGCCGGGAATGATGCAGACACGCGAGGGGTCACGCATGACGAGCCCGAACAGCAGCAGGAGCGTTTCGTGATCGTGTCGGCCGTGGTCGATGAAGTCGCCCAGAAACACGAAACTCGGCTCGCGTCCTTCGAGTTGTCCGACGCGATCGGCATTCTCGATGATGTTCGCGAGCGACAGGACATCGGCGTGAACATCGCCCACGACCCAGAGCGATTGCGGCACGGCGGCCGGATCGCTGACGATGGCCACCTCCGGGCAGTCTTGCCGGGAATCGTCGAACAGGAATCGCGTGCTGTTCTCTGGCGCAGTCAACCAATCGCGAATCTGCGCGACACTCACGGCGTTGGCGCGCTCCAAGGACTCTGCCAGAGTCAGCGGTGCGAAATCCGTCGGCGTGATCACTTCAAGCATGGGGCGTGTATGCAATGTTGGGGTGCGGGTCAGTTCTTCTTGAACCGGACCTTGAGCTTCATCTTCGATTTCGAGACTGAGATGATGCCGCCATCGACGAGTTCCGTTCCCGAGGCTTCGAGCGGCTTGCCATCGTAACACGTCGGGTTGACGCACCCCGCGAACGGCCGGACCACCCAGGCAACCCGTTCGTCATCGCGGACGATTTCGAACTGGAGATCGGAGGCGAACCGCGCGTCGGGGTCCGCGAACCGGTGCGTGAAGACGGCCTTGCCGAGCTTCACGGGCTCCGTGAACTCCGCTTCCTTCCTCGTCGCCACCGACTGAAGCACGACGATTCGCGGCATGTTCGGATGCCGACAGACCAGACATCGCTTCTCGGCGAGCGGGTTCTCGGTGCCATCTTGTGGACACGTCCACGTCGCCATGCTCGATCACCTCTCGCCCGATCTGATCACTCCGCCCGGACTGTGAGTTCCAGCACGGTTTTTTTGCTCGCAGCTTTCCCCAGCCCAACCTTGTCGCCCAGCGAGAGCTTCACGCGACCGACCACGAGATCGCCGTTCAGCATCGTGTCGTTCGGCGTGTTCGGGCAGGCTTCAATGAACCAGTCATCCCCGGTCCGATCGAGGATGAACTGCTCATTCGCGGCATACTTGGCTGCTTCACCGAACTTGGCGAGCACGACACGGCCGAACACGACGCGGGCACCGACCGATTGTTCTACTCCGTCCAGGGAAGTCAGCACGATGCGTGTGGCGGGTTTCTCTTCTGCCTTCTTCTTCTTTTCATCCTCGTCTCGTCGGCGAATTTCTTCAGCGATTCGCTCGACCTCCTTGCCGCGTGCTTCGTCCTCTTTCTTTTTCCGCTCCTCCTCCGCTTTCCTCACTACCTCCGCTTCCGCTCTTCTTCGGACCGTCTCGGCATCCTCGACAATCCCCGCGTTATCACCGGTCAACGCTTTGTGGAGATCGCTCGCTGTTGGCCGCATCGCGGGGTCCGGGTGGAGGCAACGGTAAAGCACATCCGCAATCACGCTCCCCTGTGCGGGAGCCTTCGGAACGCCCAGCAACTTCGGCTGTGCTGCCGCGTGGCCCTTGTACGCCGGGAGGTATTTCTCCACGTCGTCGAACGGGTACGGGTGACCTTGCGCGAGCAGTTGGTACAGCATGAGCCCGAGCGTGAACACGTCGGATGCCGGCGACGGCACCTTGTTCGTCATGTGCTCGGGGCTCATGTACCCCGGCGTGCCGAAGTAGCCCTCGTGCCCGTCCCACGGTGCCTTTTTGTCCGTGAAGAACGAGAAATCCATGTCGATGATCTTGAGCCGGTACTTCATGGCGATCGACGTGTCTTCGATCAGCATGACATTCTCAGGCTTCAGGTCGGCGTGAACGATACGTGCCCCGTGAATCTGGTTGATCCCTGCCACCAGCACTTTCGCCATCAATTCGCGTTGTTCCCAGCTCACCGAGGTTGGCCGGATTCGGATCTTGTCGAGGATCTGCGAAAGCGAGTGGCTTTTGTCGAGGAACTCGAAGACCTGGTGATACTTTCGTTCGTGCTCGAAGCCTCCCAGAAACTTGTAGCAGAATTGCTTGCACGGTCCGGCTTCGATCCGTTTCTTGAGTTCTACCTGATGCTGAACGAATGGCTTGTACCACGGCACGCGGATCGACGGCGACTGGTACAGCTTGAAGAAGACCTTGTCGCCAGCAGCCGCCCGTGCGGAATACGACACCGAGTTGTTCCCGGTGGTGATCATCTCTTCGATCGTGTACCCCTGGATCCTCTCCTTGGGGTCGTAGATGCGAACCATGAAGGCAATACTCCAAGCCACACTCGTTGGGATCACCGCTAACAACAACACTCAATCCAAGACGAGCGGCACTTCCGATTGGACGGTGATCGTCTTCGCCAGTTGCTCAATGATCTTGCCGAACTTCGAGGGGTCCGACGTGTAATCGGCGAGTGCTTCCTGCGGGGTCTGGCCTTCCTGCGAGGAGATCGCGTACCACTGGGCCTTGTCCACTTCCGCCAGTGTGTTGTAGCGATCAAACTTCTTCGGCGCGAAGATGTGCAGCACGATCTTGGCCGTCATCAGGTTCAGGATCACGTCGTCGATGCTTGCGCCGCGCGGTTCCCGCAACGGTTCCTTGAACGGTGCATCCGTGAACACCACGACGAAGCGACGGGCCTGGCCCATCGGTCGCCAGGAATCGCGGTTGAGCGGTTCGTCCGGACCAGTCGAAGGCATCGCGGCGAGCTTGTAGAGTGCTTCGAGAAGCGTTTCGGGTTCGTCGCCCCCGCCGTCGGCGTGGAGGCCATTCAGTTGCGTTTCGAGTTCCGCAACGCTCGAAACGAACGGGTTATCCACATACGGCGGGCAGTCGGTGTAGTCGAGGTCGCGGTAGCCCATGACCTTCGCGCGCCACTCCTTCACCACCGCACCGCCGTTGGGGTTCGGCGTGGTCATGGTGGTGACGAACTTGGTGATGTTCTGCTTCACGGCCTTGATGCACGGCCCCATGCTCCCGGTTGCGTCGAGCAGGAACACGATATCCGCGATGCCCTTTACCTTCGGCTGCTGGCTCACAGGGGCGATCCTCGTTTTGTGGACCGAGTACAACAAGTTGAATCTCGGCATTATTTCAGAGCAGGCACCCAGAAGCAAGGAAAGCGGCCGAACCGCAACCCCATTCACGCTGTCCGTGGGTCAGGCCGGACCGAATTTTTGCGAGATTTCTCATGCGGAAGCTGGCCAGCATCCAGGTCGTGAACGCTGCCGAGCCGATCCAGAACGCCGACGCTATCGAGCGTATCCGTGTGCTGGGTTGGTGGGTTGTCGTCAAGAAGGGCGAATTCAAACCCGGCGACAAGCTCGTGTACATGGAGATCGACTCGCTCTTGCCCGAACGAGCCGAGTTCGAATTCCTCCGCGCGAGCAGCTACAAGCCCGCTGTGCTTGGCCCCGAAGGCGCGATGCAAGCCGCGGGTTTCCGCATCAAGACAATCCGGCTTCGCGGCCAGGTGTCGCAGGGAATCTGCTTCCCGCTGTCAATTCTGCCAGAGGGCATGGACATCGCCGAAGACACGGACGTGACCGAAATTCTCGGCGTGCGGAAGTGGGAACCGCCGGTGCCTGCCGGGATGAGTGGTCGCGTGAAGGGCGGCTTTCCGGGATTCTTGCCGAAGACGGACGAGACCCGCGTGCAGGTGCTGGAGAAGACGATCGAGAAGTACCGAGGCACGACGTTTTACCTCACGGAAAAACTCGACGGCACCTCGTTCACGGCGTTCCTGCGGGAAGGTGTGTTTGGCGTGTGCAGTCGGAACTTGTCGCTCGACCCGACCGACGAAACGAGCCTGTTCATGCGGGTCGCCAAGCGTTACAACCTGGAGGCGAAACTCCGTGCGTTCGCTGCGGTTCGTGGCTTCGAGCCAGCGGTTCAGGGCGAGGTGATTGGCCCAGGTGTTCAGCAGAACAAGTACGGCCTCACGGAACTTTCGCTACGGTTGTTCAACGTGTTCGACGTGAGTGGTTACCGCTACCTCAACTACGCCGACATGCTGACAGCCGTCGCCGAGATGGGTCTGGAAGCCGTGCCGCAACTCGGCACACTGGTGCTGACTCACACCGTTGATGAGCTTGTCGCGCTGTCGGAGGGGATGAGCGTGCTGAACCCGAAGGCCTACCGTGAAGGTGTTGTGCTTCGCCCGATCACAGAGGTGCAGGACGATTACCTTGGCCGCTTGAGCTTCAAGGTGATCAATCCGCGGTTCCTGCTCAAGTACGATGAATAGGGAGTGCAGTTAGCCGCTTGCGGCTTCGCAGGCTATAGCCTGCGAAGCCGCAAGCGGCTAACTGCAGTTTCACACCTGAAACACGCCAGTCTTGAACGGCTTCCCATCATCGAATCGCGTTGCCACGCTCAGTGCCGTGAGCAGTGCCGTTCGCGTGCCTTCGGGCTGTATGATGGCGTCCACCCAGAGCCGCGCCGCGGCGTAGCGCACGTCGGTTTGCACCTCGTAACTCGCCTTAACCTTGTCTCGTAGTTCGGCGAGTTCGTCCGCCTCCGGTTCCTTTCCCTGCCGCTTCATCGCTTGTACTTGAATGTCGAGAAGCGTGCTCGCCGCCTGATCGCCACCCATCACCGCGTACTTCGCCGTCGGCCACGCCACGATGAACCGCGGGTCGAACGCCTTGCCACAAAGGGCGTAGTTGCCCGCTCCGTAACTTCCGCCGGTGATCAGTGTGAGCTTCGGCACCACGCTGTTCGAGATTGCGTTCACGAGCTTCGCACCTGCACGGATGATGCCGTTCTGTTCCGATTCCTTGCCCACCATGAAGCCGTTGACGTTCTGAATGAAAAGGATCGGCACACGGAGTTGGTTGCAGTCCATCACGAAGCGCGCAGCCTTCTCCGCGGAATCGACGTAGATCACTCCGCCGAACTGCATTGGACCGTCGGCCGCCTTCACACGCTGCTTCTGGTTCGCCACGATGCCGATGGCAGTGCCACCGAGCTTTCCGAAGCCGCACACAAGCGTCTTGCCGTAGTCTGCCTTGTACTCGTCGAACGGGGCATCATCGAGGATGAGCTTCAGGAGATCTCGGACGTCGTATTCGGGTTGGGAAAACTCGTTTAGCCGCGACGCGGAGTCTTCGGAGCGGAGCGTGTTCGCAACGTGCGTGCTCCGCTTCGAAGACTCCGCGTCGCGGCTAAACGGGTCGACGGGTAACATCCCCACGAGTCGGCGCAGGCGCTCGATACAGGCATCGTCGGTCGGTTCGCGGTAGTCGATGGTGCCGCTGATGCTGGCGTGCATCATCGCACCGCCGAGAGTTTCCGAATCGACGACCTGTCCTATGGCGGCCTTCACAAGTGCCGGTCCCGCGAGGTAGAGCCCGCTGCCTTCCGTCATCAGAAGCGTGTCGCAGAGCACGGGAAGGTAGCCGCCGCCCGCGACGCAGTTCCCCATGATCGCGGCGAATTGTGGAATCCCCGCCGCCGAGATGACCGCGTTGTTCCGGAAGATGCGGCCGAAGTCGTCCTCGTCCGGGAAGATTTCATCCTGCAACGGGAGGAAGACTCCGGCAGAATCGACGAGGTAGAGCAGGGGGAGGCGGTTCTCGGTGGCGATGCGCTGAGCACGAAGTACCTTCTTGCACGTCATCGGGAAGAACGCGCCGGCCTTCACCGTGGCGTCGTTCGCGATCACCATCACCTGCCGACCCGCGACCGTGCCGACGCCTGTGACCACGCCGGCCGACGGAGCGCCGCCCCATTCGACGTACATGTTCCACGCGGCCCACAGGCCGAGTTCAAACCAGTGCGTGTCGGGGTCGAGGAGTTTCGCAATCCGTTCGCGGGCGGTGAGGCGGTTCTTCTCGTGCTGGCGGTCGATGGCCTTCGCCCCGCCGCCGAGACGGATGCGGGCTTCCTCGGTCGTGAGATCAATGGGCATGGCCACACCAAGAAAAGAAGTTCACCACAGAGGCACAGAGATCACACAAAGGCCACAGAGAGGAAGACTATGTTCTTTTCTTCTCTGTGGCCTTTGTGTGATCTCTATGCCTTCGTGGTGAACTCTTCGCTTAACTCCCCAGCGACCAGTCCTTGCGTTGTCGGCTGGATGGAATCTTCAGCATCTTGCGGTACTTGGTCACGGTGCGGCGTGCGACCGGATAGCCCGAGTCATTCAGTTTCGTGACCAGTTCCTCGTCCGAAAGCGGAGCCGACTTGTTCTCATTGCTGACCAGTTCCAGCAACTTTTGCTTCATGACCTCATAGGCCACGTCCTCGCCGGTCTGCTTGTTTTCCTTGCCGCCGCCGAAGAATCGTTTCAGTGGGAACACGCCGCGTGGCGTCTGAACCCACTTGTCGTCCACGGCCCGGCTCACGGTGGTGACGTGAACCTTTACCTGATCGGCAATCTGCTGCATTTTCAACGGCTGGATGTGCTCCAAGCCGATATCGAGGAATGGGCGCTGGTGCTCGATAATGGCCCGCGTCACCTTGAGCAGCGTGTTCCGCCGTTGCTCGACGGCCTTCACAAGCCAGTCCGCCGACTGCAACTTCTTGCGAAGTTCCTCGCGCACCTTGTCGTCGAGATCCTTGTTCTTGATGAGGTCAACCGTCCGCTTGCTGATGCGGATCTTCGGCACCCATTCGTCCGTGAGGCGGATGTTGAAATCGTCGTCGTCGGTCCGTTCGACGATCACATCGGGCATGACGTAACGAGTTTCGACTTCCGCGAACTTCAGCCCTGGCTTGGGATCGAGGTGATGGAGTGCCTCGATGGCCTCCTGAATGGTCGGGATGTCGAACTTGGTCGCCTTTTGGATGACCGGGATGCGGTTGTTGGCAATGTCTTCAAGGTGGTCGCGAACCAAAATCCGAAGAGCATCGCGGTAGGGGGTATCGGAGTTGATCTGAAGGAGGAGGCATTCCTTCAGGTCGCGAGCGGCCACGCCCGGCGGTTCCAGCTTCTGGACCACATCGGTGAGCGTTTCCTCGATGTCTTCCTCGGTCACAACGATGTCGTACGTGCTCGCGATCTCGGCGAGGGTGACGGTTCGGAACGTGTCCTTGTCGTCCTCTTCGCTTGCCTTCTCGCGGCTGCCGAGGTAGCCGGTGCGGTCCACGTAACTGCAAATATGCTTCGCGAGCCGACGCTGGTCCTCGTCGAGTTCCAGCTCACCCAGTTGTTCGGCGAGTCGATCTTGGAGCGATTGCGGGCGATTCGCCATGTTCGCCATGGCGTCGAGTTTGCGGTCGCCTTCCTCGTCCATAGCCCCGCGACTAACCCGGTGTTCCTCGTTGAAGTGGTTGTCCCAGTCGCGGTTCATCTCGTCAAGGCGGCTAAATTCGAGGTCGCCGGTCGTGTCGTGCTTGAGTGGAGCGTCCGGGTTGAAGTCAGGCGGAGCCTCGTCCGACTCCCCGTGTTTTTCCTTTTGTTCGAGGAACGGGTTTTCTTGCAACTCCTTCTCGATCTTCGCTTGCAAGTCGGCGATAGGGAGTTGAAGGATTTCCATGGACTGGATCATGCGTGGTGCCAGGATCATTCGCTGATCCTGGCGTGGCGACATGTCCATTCGAAGACCCATTCCGCTCATCACACCGTCTCCGTGGTCTCGCAGGGCGAGCTGCGCCAGTCATGACGCGGGTTTGATTAAGCCCACCCGTGCCATGACTGGCACGGCTCGCCAAGCTTCGTCAGAACGCCCGCCGACCTTCCAGAGCCTCGGACAGCATCTGGGCGTTCGCCAACTCCAGGGAACTTCCGCTTGGCAATCCTCGTGCCAGTCGGGTGATCGATACCCCGGTACCTACCAGCAAATTTGAGGCGAACAGGGCTGTGCCGTCGCCTTCGAGGGTTGGGCTCGTCGCGAGGATCACTTCCCGCACACCCCCTTTGCGAATCCGATCGACCAGTGCCGTGAACGTCAGACGATCCGGCCCCATTCCGTCGAGCGGGGCGAGCCGACCGCCGAGAACGTGATAACGCCCCCGGAAGGTTCCTGCTCGCTCGAACGACCCCACATCCCGCGGGGTCTCCACCACACATACCAGCCCGCCGTCACGTCGTGGATCAGCGCAGATCGGGCATAACTCGCCTTCGGTCAGGTTAAAGCATTCGCGGCAAGCACGAACCTTGTCTGCCACCGCACGCAGAGCGTTTGAGAGGGATACCGCGTTGTAGCGGTCACCCGACAGCAAAAAATGGGCGATTCGCTCGGCGCTCTTCGGCCCAATGCCTGGAAGCTTCGTCAACTCTTCAAGCAATCGGGCGATCACCCCGCTCGGGTCGGCCACGTCGGCTGCCTCCTCCAGTGCAATTCACATCTGCTGCGTGCTTTCGTGCGGCTCAACCCATTCCGGGGAAGCCGCCGCTGCCCAGCATTCCTGGGGGCAGACCCATGTTCGCGGCCATCTTTTCGCTCTCGGCGGCAAGCAGTTGGCGAACCTTGTTCAGTGCCTGGTTCGTTGCCCCCGCAATCAGGTCTTCCAGCATCTCCCGGTCGTTCAGTTTCATCGCGTCTTCCGAGATGCGAACGGCGAGGATCTCCATCCGACCATTGACCTTCACGGTGACGTATCCCGCGCCTGCGGCAGCTTCGGCAACGATGTTTCCCACCTGGGCCTGGAACTTTTGAATCTCCTCCTGAATCTTCCCCTGATTCCGGAGGAGGCTGAACATCGAGCCAAGATCCTTGAACATGGCGTCAAATCTCATCAGGGTTGGGGGAGTTTTCCGCGTCGTCGAGTTCTGTCGTTTGGGGCGTATTCGGGTTCCGAGGCTGGGCTGCGGGATTGAACTCATCGTCCACATGCCAAATTTGCGCCCCGAGCGCCTCGCTTGCCTTTCGGAACAGGGGGAGCGTCATCAACTCCTTCTTACGGTCGGCTGGGGAACCGCTCGTTGGGGTTCCCGAACCAGCTTGGGCTTGAGTCGCTGCCCCGACCACTCGATCGACTCGCACCTGGGCTGCGGTTCCTGTGAGGCTTGTGAGGACTTCTTGAATCCGCCGGGTGTTTGCCTCACTGGCACACGCTTCGTAGACGTGATTATAGTCGGCACTGAACTGGATTGCCAGAGCGTTTGGCCCGAAAATTGCATACGAATTTGCGCTTTTTAGTTGACTTGCCAGGATCGGTGATCGGTCAGACAGGGCCAGCAATAGCCGTCTCCACACTTCCCCAAGTGTCGATTCTGAAAGAACTAAAGTCGCATATCCGACCGCATTTGCGGTCCCATTGCTCGGAGCATTACCCGTCAACGGGTCGTTTTTTTTTGAGAGGTCAGATGCCTCAGGGAGGGCAGCGACTGGCTTTCCTGTCCGGGCTGAGGCACCTGATAGGACCGCTCCGGGTTGATTGAGAGCCTGCACGATTTGGCCCAAAGAAAGCAATTCGTCCATCCGGCACAGCCGGACAACCGCCATCTCTAACAAGACTTGCGTGTGCGGAGTGTCGCGAAGTCGCGAGCGGGTCGCGGTCCACACTTCCAACCCGGCAAGAATTGCATCCAGGTTTGTAAGCTTCACCTGCCCGATGACCGCTTCTTTCTGGGAAGGGGTCACGGGAAGTTCGCGCACTTCCGTGCCGCCGCAACTCACCAGCATCAGCGACCGCCAGTAGCTAATCAGTTGATCGACCAACTCGCTGATCTGGAGCCCGCGTTCGACCCAGACTGCCAGTAGATCCAGAGCGGTTTTGGCGTCGTGTTTCAGGATCGCGGTTGCGAGTTCGATGACCCGTTCGTCGCCGGCGGTGCCCAGAACCGCGTTCACCTGCTCAGATGTAAGGCGACCGGGGCACGATGAGAGGAGTTGATCGAGGAGCGATTGCGAATCGCGCATCGAACCGCCGGCACGTCGCGCTACCAACCGCAGTGCTTCGTCGTCGGCCTGGAGTTTCTCGCGTTCGACGATTCGTTTGAGCTGGTCGAAAATCTTGCCAGGGCCGACATGCGAGAAGTCGAACCGCTGACACCGCGACAGAATCGTGATCGGGATCTTCTGCACTTCCGTTGTGGCCAGGATGAACTTCACGTGCGGTGGCGGCTCCTCCAGGGTCTTCAACAGAGCGTTGAACGCCGCAGTCGAGAGCATGTGAACTTCGTCAATGATGTAGATTTTGAACCGACTACGCATCGTACTGGCGCCAATACCGTGTCGGATCTCGCGGGCGTCTTCGACCTTGTTATTGCTGGCACCATCGATCTCGCGGACGTCGTCGTCGTCGCCGGTAGCGATCGCCTTGCAGTTGTTGCACTTGTCGCAGGGTGTGGCCGTCGGGCCTTCGACGCAGTTCAGTGCTTTCGCGAGGATGCGTGCGGCGCTCGTCTTTCCCACACCGCGAGCGCCGGTGAAGAGGTAAGCGTGCGCGACCCGGCCCGATTGCAAGGAGTTGATGAGGGCGCTGGCGACGTGCTCCTGCCCGATCAGTTCCGCGAATTGTTGCGGGCGGTACCTTCGGGCAACAACGGTATATTCGGCCGAGGCCGGTGGATGGGTTGCCGGTTCTGGGATTTTGGCCTTCGCCATGTCGCTCGTCCCTGACAGTTCCGCGAGTCGAGTTACTTACCGATCATGCTACCCTCGACCGGGTAGCAGTTACAACGCCGGTGGTAGAACCGGGGTTGCCGCGGTGTGCCATTTCGATTCACTGGTGTAGTCACCCCCGTGTCGGAGAGGTTTGGGATGCAAACGTCCGCGGTTGCCGAAACGCCTGTTCCGCCCCGAATACCGAAACGGCCATCACGCAAGTGGGCACCGCGGTTCATCGAGGGGACCGACGTCATTACCTGGAGCCGTTGGCTGTGGCAGACACGGTTCGCTGTGCATCCCAAGTACTGGTACATTGCGGGCTTCGTCTCTGCCGCTTCGACGATGAACCTCGCCATGCGGTGGCTCCAGAACGGGATGTACGGCGAGCAACTCGCCCGCGTGAGTCTCGCCAAGCAACCGGTCTTCGTGATCGGCCACTGGCGGACGGGTACGACACTCCTTCACGAATTGCTGATCCAGGATCAGCAGTTCAACTTCCCCGATACGTTCGAGTGCTTCTGTCCGAACCACAGCATACTGAGCGAGCGATTCTTCAAAACCTACGCCAACTGGATGGCCCCCGAACAGCGACCGATGGACAATATGGCCGCCGGGTGGGGCCGCCCGCAGGAAGACGAGTTCGCTCTGTGTCTGCTGGGACTGCCAAGCCCCTACGCGGACGTGGCGTTCCCTCGTGCCGCACCCATGTATCCGGGTTCGCTCGACCTCTCGGGATTGTCCCCGAGCGAGTTGGCCCGATGGAAGCGGACGTTCGTGAAATTCCTTCGGACAGTCAGCTTCCGCGACGATCGCAGGCTGGTGCTGAAGTCCCCGCCACACACCGCTCGCATTCCGGCCTTACTCGACGTGTTCCCGGATGCACGCTTCGTGCATATCGTCCGCGATCCCTACGTCGTGTTTCCCTCAACGGTGAATCTGTGGAAATCGCTGACGAGCCGGCAGTGCATTCAGTCTGCACCCGGAATCGGCGTTGAAGAGAAGGTGCTCCGTGAATTTCGAGTGATCTACGACCGCCTCGAAGAAGCGCGACCACTGCTGAAGCCGGGCCGCTTCCATGAGGTGCGATACGAGGAGTTGGTGAAGAACCCGGTCGGCGAAATGCAGAAGGTGTACGCGGGGCTGGAACTGGATGGCTTCGATGCAGCCAGGCCGCGAGTGGAGAAGTACCTCCAGCAGACGACGGGCTACGAGACGAACAAGTACGCGATCACCGAGGAACAACGCGAGAAAGTGAGCCGTGAGTGGGGCGACGTGATCCGCCGTTACGGGTACTGATGAGCGTGCTTCTCACTCGAAGTAATCTTCCGCCACCGCCTTCTGCTTGTCGGTGATCGGCACCCTCGCATCACCGACCAGATCGCGCACGACCACGCTCGCGGTTCGCTTCCGGAGGCGGCTTTCGGGCTTCAGGATGAGGCGGTGAGCCAGCACAGGCTGCGCCATCTTCTTCACGTCGTCGGGCAGTGCGAAATCGCGACCACTTACCGCAGCGAGTGCCTGGGCCGTGCGGAACAATGCGATGGACGCTCGCGGGCTGCCGCCAAGCAGAATGTCTTCGTGGTTGCGGCTGGAATGGACGATTTCCAGGATGTACCGCATCACCTTGTCATCGACGTGAACGGCCCGGATCGTTTCCTGACACGCGAGCACGTCCTCGGCCGAGACCACCGTCTTGAGGTCGTCGATGGGGTGGCCCTTCTGGAGTCGCGTGAGCATCTTCCCTTCTTCCTCTAGGCTCGGGTAGCCGAGACTGAGCCGCACGAGGAAGCGGTCGAGTTGTGCCTCGGGGAGCGGGAAAGTGCCTTCCTGATCGATGGGGTTCTGCGTTGCGATCACCAGAAATGGCGGCTTCAGGACATACGTTTGCCCGTCGGCACTGACACGCCGTTCCGCCATCGCTTCAAGCAGTGCGGCTTGCGTTCGCGGAGTGGCCCGATTGATCTCGTCGGCAAGCAGCGTTTGTGCGAACACGGGTCCGGGGCGGAACTCGAACTCGCTGGTTTTCTGGTTGAAGATCGACACGCCGGTGACGTCGCTGGGAAGCAAGTCGGGCGTGCATTGCAACCGCTTGAAGGTGCAGCCCACGGTGCGGGCGAGTGCGCGAGCGAGCATCGTCTTGGCGACGCCGGGCACGTCTTCGAGCAGAATGTGCCCTTCGGAGAAGTACGCGGCGACGGCGAGCGTGAGTTGCGGCCGCTTGCCGATGATGACCTTCTCGATGTTCGCGATGATTCGGCTGGCGGTGGCAGCAACGTCGATGTCGGGCATATCGGGTTCCGGCGGATGGATTCGCTCAGAATATCGCGCACGACGATACAACGACGCCCGCGAACCGCGATTCCATTCCGCTCTGATCTTGCGTGGCATAGAATCGTGCTGGTTTCCTGATTGATTATTGCGTGCCAGTGAGCAATCCCAATGCGGCAATTAGTCAACTCAAACTGCATGGTTTGCCAAGAACGCATCTCCAACTCGTTGGAGGCATTGTTCTGTCAGAAGTGCCAGAACCCGATTCACCAGCGGTGCCAGCGACCATCAAACCCGGCACCTTGGAACAGATGCGCCGCGTGCAGCGCGGATTTGGCAGTAGCAGCTCAAGTTGACCGGGATCGAGCAGAACTTGAACGCAAACGATCCAAGTTTCGACTCCCACCTGACCTGGAACGGGATCGTCGGGTGATTCGAGTTGCCCGGTGGTTCGTTGGCGCTTTTGTGGCTTGTGTGATGGGCGTAACGCTATTGATGTCTGGGGAAACAGTGTCAGGAATTGGAGCCTTGGTAGCTGGCTTCGGGTGTAGTGCGCTCGGGTTGTTGGCGGTTCGGCAACACTAACGCACGACGCGACAGCATTGGTCGTACTCGAACCTTCAATACCTATCTCGTGTCACAATTCTTCGTCAGGAGTACCCATGCCTGTTTGCATTTTACGTGCGACCGGCCGCAGTTTTGATATCGAGTGGTTCGTTGCCTCACTCGAATCAAATCCCAAGAGCGTGTTCAAACCGGGACGCGACCTTTACGTCGGGCAGGTGGCAGACGAGTTTGGGTTCATCTTCACGATTGGGCACGGGTCAATTGAAGAGGAAATCCCACACGCGATCGCCTTTCTCCGACAACATCAGGGCGAGTTGACGCACCTCAAAGCGTGGTCGGGTGTAGATACTGTCACTTTGGAATTTGGTTGGGACTGCCCTTATGGTCGAACCGTCAGAATCTACAACCGATTCCCACCCGATCTACTTTCGGAATGCGCCGCGTTGGGCATTGGAATTGAAGTTCTCTTGTACTTTGTGGACGAATCGGAATTCAAGCGACCGGTGATTTCGCAGACATGAGCAGCAACATGATCGAACTCGACGGTTCGGAAGGGGAGGGCGGGGGGCAAATCCTCCGGTCGGCGCTCGCGCTGTCGATCCTCACCGGCAAGCCGTTCAAGCTCATCAACATTCGTGCGAGGCGTTCCAAGCCGGGGCTTCAACCACAGCACCTCATGTGCGTGAAGGCGGCGGGCACGATCAGCGGTGCGCTGTACAAGGGGGCCAGTAACGGTTCCGCCGTGCTATATTTCGAGCCGAGCGCGGTGAAACCCGGCAAGTATATCTTCAGCATCGGAACTGCGGGGGCGACGAGCCTGGTGCTTCACACGGTCGCGTTGCCGCTCGCGCTTCGAGGCGGTTCGCCCAGCGAAATCACCATCACAGGTGGCACGCACAACCAGCATGCGCCGTGTTACCACTTCCTGGAAACGACGTGGGCGGCTTACCTCCGGCGAATGGGGATCGAGGTGGAACTGGAGATGATCCGGCCCGGGTTTTACCCGCGTGGCGGCGGCGAGATTCGAGCGGTAATTCATCCCTGTTCCAGGGTGAATGGGTTGAGCATTCTCACCTGCCCGGAACTGACAACCGCTGGCGGCTTCAGTTCGTTTGCCGGGTTGCCAGAGTCGGTGGGCCGCAAGCAAGCCCGGCGACTCTCGGTGCGGTTGAAGTCGGAAGGAGTCGAATCGCACATTCCAATGGAAGAGTGGGAGGCCGCCAATCCGGGCACGGTCGCGGCCGTGATCTTCCGGCAGGCACCCGTGCCGCCGTTGTTCTTCGGGCTCGGCGAACGCGGCAAGCCGGCAGAATCGGTCGCTGACGACGCGGCCGACGAGGCGATTCGTTTTCGTGATGCGAAGTGCCCCGTCGATCCGCACTCTGCGGATCAGTTGTTGTTGCCGTTGGGGTTCAGCCCGGATGCGAGCGAGTATCGCACGTCCGAAATCACGCGGCATCTCACGACGAACATTGCAACTGTGCGGCGGTTCGTGGATCGTAATGTGGAGTTGGATGCCGAAGAGGGGCAGCCCGGAACCGTGCGAATTGCCGCTGTGGTATAATGCTCGCAACGGTTTCGAGTTTCGAGTTGAACGTTTCGAGTCGAAGCGCAGCGTGTCCGGAGTGGTCAAACCATGAAACTCGAAACTCGAAACCCAAAACTCGAAACCCTTGAAATGCAGATTGCCCAGGTCGTTCCTTGCACCGAAGCCGAGGGGCCTGGGAAGCGGTTCGCGGTGTGGTTCCAGGGTTGCCCGCTGCGGTGCCCTGGTTGCTGTAATCCCGAGTTTCTTCCGTTCAAAGGCGGGCAAACGAAAACAATTGATGAGATGGCAACGTGGATGGAACGCACGCGCGATGAGCAAGGGATCGAAGGGATCACGCTTCTGGGAGGCGAACCGTTTGCTCATGCAAGAGCCAGCGTCGCTCTCGCACAAGCCGCGAAGGAACTCGGTCTGTCGGTGATGGTGTTCAGCGGGTACATGCTCGAAGGCTTGCGAGCCAAGCCGGAACCCGAGGTCGCGGAACTCATTCACCTCACAGATATGCTGGTCGATGGCCCTTACGACCGCGATAACCCGGATAACGAACGCAGGTGGATCGGTTCCACCAATCAGCGGATTCACTTCCTGACGGAACGCTACCGGTTCGATGAGCAGTGGCGAAAGAAGAACACACTTGAGATTCGGGTTATCGGTCGCGAGATTAGCGTGAATGGTTTTCCGGCCAAGGATGCTGTAGGCTTGTGGAAAGGGTGGGCTCGCAAGAAACCACTCCCAGTTTCGCCACCAGTTCCCAATCACGATTCGCGAGGGGCCGACGCGAAATGACCCGTGCCGCTGCACCGCCGCGTCCTACCGAACCTGACGGCCCACGGCAGGTGTCGAAGTTTGAGTTCAACCTGCTCCGCATCCTGCGGTTTATGGTCGGGCACTTCCCCGCCGATCAGGGAATGCAACTCGTTCGCGCCCCGGTCACGCGACCCGAGTGCCTCAGTGCCGGGGCGGTCGATCTCATCAAGGATACGCTCAGCAAAGCTTGCATCCTCTTTCTGGTGAAGCAAGGGGCATGGCGGAACGATAAGTATCTGCGTGAGAACACACCGGCACCGGGCCGTGTGTGGGAGCGAATTCCGCTCGAAGAACGAAGCCTGTTCTTCTCAAAACCCGTGCTGGAATTCCTGCTGTGGGCCACGGCCGAGAAAGTCAACGACACGAAAGCCGGATGGGACGCCATACCCCAATCGCTGACGGCGGCCGACGAACTGTTCTTCTGGCTCGCGTTCGACGCCACTCGGGCCGATCCCGACTTGCTGAATGTGCTCCGCAGGAAGGACGTGTTCCGGCTCAACCCGCTGTGCTGGCTCACCTGTCCGGGGGACATGGTCGAAGGCGACGAGATTTCCCTCCCAGACTTCGCGCCGATGTTCGAAGGCCAGCGGGCGGTGTTGCTGGAATGCCTGCAACCGCACCTCACCCATCGCTGGATTCGCTCCGAGCGAATGAAGGGGCAACTTGGCGACTGGAAACGGATGCGGCAACAAGGTCGCGCCGAGTTCGCGGCGTTGCAGGCCTTCCTGAATGCCGCTGCTGAGGCAAAGCGAACCGACCTTGCCCGCTTCGTGTTGCGAACGAACGCGGCACTGTTCACCAGCGAACTGACGCCCGTGTTCTGGACGGGTGGTCTCCAGGGGAGCGGGCCACCGCGGCTCGCCGATCGACTCGACACGCAGCGATCGGCCCTGGCTGTACCTCGACAGATGGCGATGCTCGAAGGCTGGCAGCAACAAGCCGTGAACATCGGGTACTTCGACGAGGGCTATCAGGCGAGCCAGATGTGGAAGACGGACTGGGAAGCCGCGAACGGGAATCGCGTCGCCGCTCGCGCCCGCGCCACCGTCGAGATGCTCGAACCACTACGCGGCCCTGTCGGCGGCACCCCCACTGCGGGTGGCCCCGCGACACCGACTGATAACCCCGAAGGCAGCCCCGGATAATTGTGTTCGTCCCGACAGAGATTCCTGAACCCTGACCCCGGAATAACCATGAGCCGCGCTTACCGCATCACCGTGAAGGAATCCGATACCCGCCACCTCAAGGCCGGGGACGAGATCTGCACGCAACTCGAAATCCTCGAGATCCTCCCGCCCGAAGATATGGCCACGCTCCTCAAAGAAGAGTTGAAGAAGCGCGGCTTCGAGGAGCAGGAAGACGGCACCATGCTCCGCAAGGACGGCGAGCTAACCGTGAAGGTCGATCCGTGTTCCGGCGAGGTTTCCGTCAAGGCCGAGACGGAAGAGACCGTCAGCCAGGAAGCCAAGCGCGACGCGACCGGGTTCAACGACGTCGGTCCGAGCGAGAAGAGTCTTCGCGATCGAGTCAAGGATCAGTTGAAGACGGACCTCGACAAGAAGTTCGAGCAGGAACAATCGCGGCTCCAGAACAAGGCGACCGAGCAACTCGAGAAACACCTCACCGAGATTCAGCCAGAAATCTCCGAGGTCGTGAATCAGGTCACACGCGAGGCACTCAAGCAGAAAGCCCAGCAAATGGGCACGGTGAAGGAAATCAGCGAGGACGCCGAGAGTGGCTCCCTCACCATCAAGGTGGAAGTGTAAGCGTCCGCCGTTTAGCCGCGACCCGACGGGGAGCGTGCCGGCCACGCTCCCTTCGGGTCGCGGCTAAACTTTATCCAGGTCAGTCACGAGTCAAGCAATGTCGATTATTGTCACCGAAAAAGAACTACCCAAGAGCCTGACGCCCGAACAGGCCGTTGAGGCCGCGTATTCCCAGGAACTCGCGGACATCGCAAGCAAGCTGGTTCGCGGGCTGCCGGTGCTCGTCGAGTGCGACAAGGAACTCGCCCCGTACCTCTTCCTGAACATCCGCAATCGTCTGCGCGAGGCGAAGCTCCAGTGCATCTACCTCGACGGTCGGCAGCGCGATCCGCAGCAAGGTGCGATGCCGATGGGGCTGATCGGCACCATGATCGCGCAACTGCGGGACGCCGTGCGGGGTGCCGTCGAGCGCCGTGTGGTCGTGCTGCCACACCTCGATTTGCTCACGACGAGCCAGGGTGGGCTGACGAGCGAAGCGCGTGAAGTCATTCCGCTTCTGTACGAAAACCCTGAACTCGTCTGGCTCGGGTTCAAGGATCCGTCATTCTCCTTGCCGAAGGTGATCGAGAATCTGTTCCCCTGCTGGACGGGCATCCTTGGCACCTCGCGGAATCGACTCCGCCAACTCGTCACGCAGTCCGAGAGCCGCAAGTTCGGCCGCGAATTCGCACCCTGGCAACTTTACAAGTACGTGTCGGGCGTGAACGCCGTGCGGCTGCGGCGGTTGCTCTCGACGCTCGAAGGCGAAGACTACCCGGCCGATCCGAAACGCGCGTATGCTCAGGTTCGCCAGGCAACGCTCAGCGGCCACATGGAGATTCCGACTGTCGATCTCGACAAGGACATCGGCGGCTACACCAAGGTGAAAGCGAAACTGCGCTCCGAAATCCTCGACACACTCCAGAAGCGAGATAAAGCCTCCGACCCCGAGGAGGTCGCACGCCTCGAAGAACTCATCCCACGCGGCATGATCTTCTGGGGTCCGCCCGGCACCGGAAAGACGTACTTCGCGAAAGCCATCGCCGCGAGCATCGGTGCGGCCATCACGATTGTCTCTGGTCCCGAACTGAAGTCGAAGTGGGTTGGTGAGTCGGAAGAGAACCTGCGGCAGATCTTTCACAAGGCCCGGCAGTCGGCGCCGTCGATCATCGTGTTCGACGAGATCGACTCGTTCGCGACCGCTCGCGGAACGTACACCGGCAGCGGCGTCGAGCACTCGATGGTGAACCAACTGCTCACCGAAATGGATGGCTTCCACAAGGACGAACTCGTCTTCATCGTGGGAACCACCAACTTCGTGGAGTCGCTCGACCCCGCACTGCTGCGCCCCGGGCGGTTCGAGTTCCACCTGCACATTCCTTACCCCGATGAGCACGATCGCCGGGCGATCTTCGAGATTTACAACAAGAAGATGAAGCTCCAGTTCACCGAGGAAGCGTTCGCGTATGCGGTGCGACGCACTGGCGAGCAGTACATGACCAACACCGGCACCGCGTTCAGCGGCGACCACTTGAATGCTCTGTGTCGCGCCGTTGCTCGTCTCCGAATGCGTGAGAGTATCAAAGACGAAACGACGCCGAAGCTCATCGAACGCGGCCTGACCGAGTTCGACGAGAAGGTCGAGTTGAACGACAAGGACGCGGTGATGGTGGCCACGCACGAAGCGGGTCACTTCGTGTGTGCGATCTTCTGCCCGCACCACGCGCCGCCCGAGAAGGTGACCATTCAAAGCGACATGCCGTGGGCACCATTCTTCACGCAGTTCAAGAACGATAAGCGGAAGATCGGTTACAGCCGCAGCGAACTCCTCGACATCCTCACGGTCCTTTACGGTGGGATCGAGGCCGAACGGCTCATCATCGGCGACATCACCACGGGCGCGAGCGGCATGGGCAGCCCAAACTCGGACCTCGCCCGTGCCACGTCGCTCGCGCAGATGTTCGTCGAGGTCTGCGGTATGAGCAACATCGCTGCGCCACTTCGCTCGTTCCGCGATCACAAGGGCGAACGCGAAGTGCTTTCAGGATCGATGGCTGAGGCGATCGACCGGCAGGTGAATACGATCATCGTCGAGTGCCAGGCGAAGGCCGCCGCAATCCTCGCCAAACACCAGGCCGATTTCATCAAGATTCGTGACGAGCTTCTGGAGAAGAAGACAATTGAGGGCGAGCGGGTGAAAGAGATCATCGAGGATCTGCGTGCCCGCTATCCGAAGGACGTGGGTGCCCCCGGTCCCGAGGTGAAACCTGTCGAGGCGAACGAAAAGAAGTCGGCAAAGAAGAAGGACGAATAACGACCCGGTATCCGTTTAGCCGCGACCCGAAGGGGAGCGTGCCGCGCTCCCCTTCGGGTCGCGGCTAACCAGAGGTGTGAGAACGATATGGCCGAAATGATTATCATGCTTCGCCGCGATCCCAACACGGGCAAGCAGAACATCATCATCAAGCTCGACTCCGAACCGGATGCGCTGCCGCATGAGCACGAGCAGATGCACCGCAAACTCGTTGAAAAACTAACAGGGTTGAAGCCCGAGGATATGGGCGAAGTCCTCATCGAGCGAGAACCCGAGGCACAGCCGAACCAGCCGACGAGCACCCCGAATGAGCCGCAGAAGCAGAAGGCCGGGCACGGGAATTGATGATTTCAGATTTGTGATTGACGATTGATTACCTGACTTTCAATCGTCAATCACAAATCTGCAATCACGATTCGCATATCAAATCACGAACCCAACTGAAGCTCCATGATTCTGCTGTTTCCGAACCTGGATACCCTGCGGCTTGCGCTCACGAGCAGCATCGTCCCCGCCGATGTGACTCTCTCGCCCGCAGCGGTAACATTCGACGACCAGGGGAAGATCTATCTCGAATCGACGACTACGCTGACCAAGACGATCACCAAGAACCTCGACAAAATCGGGGTAAAGGGTTCGAAGCGCCACGGTAGCGACGAACCCGAAGATGTGACATGCTGGCCGCAGGTGCTCCCGGTTTCTCGTGAGTCGGGTACACCGGTCGTTTCGAATCAGGCACCTGTTTTGTTCGAGTTGTCCGACGCGGACGATCTGCCCACGCTCGTCACGGAAATGCTCCGGCTCGGCAACGATCGCCAGGGATTTCGCTGGTTCGCGGCACCGGGCGATGAGGATACGAAACGAGTGTTGTTGCGTGTGATCGGCCCGCCGTACTACACGCTACTGCGTGCGATGGACAAGACCGCGGCCGGCACCAAGGGAACCGTGCGGGCTTATCTCGAACGCGCTCCGCGAGTGTGGGTTGAACTGGGAAGCACGCACCCGCTCGCGAACCAGATCCGCGTTGCGGACCGGCAGTTGTTGCTGATCCGAGCCCCACGCGAATGGGTGTATCTGGACGAATCGGCGTTTCAGGACGTCTACGACATCATGCAGTTCAAACTCCCGGCCTCACCGGTTGGGTGGACCGAGACGAAGGCTCCAAAGAAGATGTCGGTGCCGATGCGGCTCACTGCCGGGAACGCTGCGGACGTGCCCGAACTGTGGGTGCTGCGTGACAACGCGGTTGAGCAACTCGATATTCTCGTTCGCGATTCCGACGACCGGCTCACGCAGCGGCTCATGTTCGCTGTTGCCAACGACGCAGACGGGAAACGAGCGGTCATCCTGCGGACCCGACCATCCAAGCTCGCTCCACCCGTGTTGCCGCTCGAAAACACGCTCGGGTTCAAGCCGTTCTGGAAGCTCCCGAACTTGTTCGTACCCGTGGGTCGTCGGTTGCACCCCACGCTTCGCCGCGACGCGGTTCGCCGGTTGCTCGCCGACGACGCCGATCAGGTCGTCTGGCTCTACCCCGACGCCGATGGCCGATTCATCCCCGAGAGCGTTCCGGACGGTGCGTTCCGCCCCCTCGAAGACTGGGTCGATTACGTCATCGAAGCGGAACAGAAGCCCCTCGGCGAGTGGATCGAGGCCACTCGCTTTGACTTCGACCACTTCATTTGCAAGGACACAAGCGGGCCGAAGGCCAAACCCGATAAGCCTGAGAAGGACCCCAGAGCCGAGGACGAAGCACGTGGTCCCAAGTTGAACGCCCCGCAGCCGAAGGTTTCCGGGAAGGGAAAGGCCACAACGGGTCGCTCGACCACGGCGGATTACCTCCCCACACAGGAAACCGTGAAGCAGCCTAGTGAGTGGAAACTGCGCCGCGAGGAACTGGAGAAGCAGTTCCTCACTGCAGAAGGTGGGCTGGATACGCCGGAGCGAACCGCGCTCTGGCCGGAACTCGCGGTCGCCAGCACCGGCATGGGCGACAAGACCGAGGCCGCCGTGTGCTGGCTTAATGCGATGTGGGACGCCGACCCAATCCCTGGCGAGTGGCTCAATGGCTGGGTGCGGAGCGAACTGCTTGCAACCGGTGGCACGATTCGGGCCGACGAATTCGACAAGCGGCTTGCGAACGCCGCGCCGGGTCAGGAAGACACACGCGGCGTGATATCGAGCTTCCTCTGGCTCGCGGGGCAGAACCCTCTGCCAACGTGGCTCGCGGCGCGACTCCCCGCTGTGCAGGCGTATCTCGAACAGCACGAGCAGGCGTTGCCCGTTCGGGCGGTGTGGCTCGCAGGCTACCGATTGTCGCAGCTTTCCGGGGCCGACGTCCTCGGTCTGGCCCGAGTGCGAGACCGTGTCCTTCAGCGATTACTCGAACAGGGGCTCACCGCCGAAAAAGATCTCCCGAGCTTCTTGCGTTTCGCCGGTCACAAGGATTCCGAGCGGATGCGGATCGTTCGTGATAAGGCGATGGAGTTGCACGCGGCTGTGCGGAAGTGGACCGCGCACATCCCTGTGAATCTGCCTTATGTCGATCTGCTGTTCGCTTTCGCGCTCGCCAAGCTTCAGGAAAGCACGCAGGCGAAGAGGCTCATTGAGGATGCACGGAAGGAGATGGAGAAGCCGATTCCTGGATCGTGGCAAGATCAGAAGCACTTTGAGGCAGTCGTGTCAGCGGTGACGCAGAACTTTCTGTTCAAGGCGTTCAAGTTCCGCGTCGATCAAGTTCTTTCTGGCAAGCCACACTCCGGGCAAATGTCGGCAGATCTTGTAGCCGATTTCGAGGAGATCACAAACAAGGGCAAGACTGGGGGCACCAATAACCCCTACCTCCGTGCCGATTACGTCATCAACCGGATGCGCGACCAGTCGCGCATCATCGAGCCACAAGAGCGGATCGACCCATACGCGTTCTGGACCAAGAACCAGGACGCGTTGAAGAAAGAACTCGCGGAACTGTCCACGATCAAGGACCCCAGCAGGCTCGCGGACAAGATTCGCAAGCTCCACAAGGAGGGGGTCGCGGGGAAGACAACGAAGGAGGTTCAGTTTCTCGTGTTGCACGAGGCTGTGCCTCTGTCGCATCGCGTAGGCGAATCGTTCACCGTCGAGTTGCTCCAGCTTGTGCCGGCGGCGCTCGCGGGTGGACCGACGACCACACCCGAACCGCCCGACACGCCCAAGAAGCAGGGCGAACTGATTGAACGCGCATTGTTCATGGCCGGCCACTTCGACCGGGGCGACCTCGTCAAGAAGCTCGTCGATGAAGTCTCTGAGTTGCTGCGAAACAAGACTGAGGACGCTCGCTTCAAGCTCATCAACGTGGTCGCTGGGCAATGTCTCCGAAGCCTCAAAAAGCTCGGCATGCGAGACGAGATTGACCGCTTCCTCGCGAAACTTCGCAACGAGGTGGTTCGTGGTTCAACGACGGCTGAACTGAAGAAGAAATACGCGGCCAAGCCCGAGATGTGGGGCTCGGTGCTGCAGACACTGTTGAACCTCGCGGCGGGGTGGCTCACGTTTGGGCTTCACGAACAAGCTGCGCCAATCCTCGACGAAGCTCGCAACGAACTCCTGAACCCGAACGCTGTGAAACTCCCGCCGAAGGACTACACGCAACTTGCGCAGACCTATGTCACGGCACTCGGTCAGGGACCGTCGGAAACCGGACTGGCGCGGATCACCGAGCTATTCCGCAAGATGGACGACAAGAAGATCACCAACACCTGGACCACGGCTCAGTTCTACTCGCGGTTCCACCTGAACCTCGTGGAAGACGTGATCCGTGCGATCGTGAGTGACGACTTCGCCCTGGGGCCAACGGGACGCAAGTGGCTCGACGACGACGAGTACCTCGTGCGAAAGAGGATCCACGCCGACATGCGGCGGCATTTGGCACAGATGTAGCGTGTCTCTTGATGCGGTGAGTCTCACCCGATCCTCGCGTGTCGGTCGGGTTAGACTCGCTGGACTGTTCAATCACTTCGGTTCAATCACATCTCCAGCCTGCTTGCGTCGCATTCTTCGCTACCATTCCATACTTTGTGAGTTGAGACCGAGTCGCCATGCACTCGTCAAATCCGCTGTAGTGAAGGGAAGAGCTTCAGCATGAACACCCCTAACGGTACGAGCGAACCCGGAGTGAAGTCGGTGGGCTCGCCATGGAACGGGCGTGACCCGGCGAAACCTCTGAGCAAGAACAATCACTTGCTGAGGTGGGTGGAGAAGATGGCTCGGCTCACTCAACCGGATGGCATTCACTGGGTGGACGGCACGAAGGAAGAGTACGACACGCTCTGCGGCCAGATGGTCGAGGACGGCACCTTTATCAAGTTGAATGAGCAGAAGTGGCCTGGCTGTTATTACGCTCGCTCCGACGCAAGCGATGTGGCACGCGTCGAGGATCGCACCTTCATCTGCTCGTACTCCAAGGAGGCCGCCGGCCCCACGAACAATTGGGAAGATCCGTTCAAGATGCGGCGTAAGCTGAAGGAGTTGTTCGACGGGTCAATGCGTGGTCGGACGATGTACGTTTTGGCGTTTAGCATGGGACCGGTTGGCTCGCCCATGTCGCAGATTGGCGTGCAACTCACCGATTCGCCGTATGTCGTCGTAAACACTCGAATCATGGCTCGGATCGGGATGCCCGTACTCGCCGAGATCGACAAAGGCGAGAAGCGAGTCGTGCCGTGTATGCACACCGTCGGCGCGCCGCTTACGCCGGGCAAGCAGGACGTCCCCTGGCCGTGCAACAAGGAAAAGTACATCGTCCACTTCCCCGAGAGCCGCGAGATTTGGTCTTACGGCTCCGGATATGGTGGCAACGCTCTGCTTGGCAAAAAGTGCTTCGCACTTCGTATTGCGTCTAACATCGCTCGCGACGAAGGCTGGATGGCCGAGCACATGCTCATCCTCGGTGTAGAGGATCCGAAGGGGGAGAAGACCTACGTCACAGCCGCGTTTCCTTCCGCGTGCGGCAAGACGAACTTCGCCATGCTGATCCCACCGGCTGGGTTCGAGGGGTGGAAGGTCTGGACTCTGGGCGACGACATTGCCTGGCTGAAGCCGGACGCGAACAACCGCTTGCGTGCGATCAATCCCGAGGCTGGGTTCTTCGGCGTCGCACCGGGAACATCTCCGAAGACGAACCCGAACGCAATGGCTGCGCTGTCCCGCAATACGATCTTCACTAACGTCGCGCTGCTACCCGATGGCGGCGTGTGGTGGGAAGGGATGACGGACGAGCCACCGGCGGAGTGTCTCGACTGGCAGGGAAAACGCTGGACCCCAGAGATCGCCCGTGAGAGCGGTGCGAAGGCCGCACACCCGAACTCGCGGTTCACGGCACCCGCTTCGCAGTGCCCCACTATCGACCCGGCGTGGGAAGACCCTGCGGGTGTGCCGATCAGTGCGATCATCTTTGGTGGCCGCCGCGCGACAACGGTCCCGCTTGTGTATCAGGCGTTCAACTGGAGCACCGGTGTCTACATGGGTGCCACTTCTGGATCGGAGATGACGGCTGCTGCGGCGGGTACGGTTGGGAAGGTACGGCGAGACCCGATGGCGATGTTGCCCTTCTGCGGCTATCACATGGGCGACTACTTCCGACACTGGATTAGGATGCAACGAGCGCTCTCGGAAACGCCGCGGATCTTCCACGTCAACTGGTTCCGGAAGAATGCGGACGGCAAGTTCATGTGGCCCGGGTTCAGCGAGAACATGCGGGTGCTGAAGTGGATTGTGGACCGTGGCCGCGGCCGTGCTTCCGGGAAGGAAACACCGATCGGCTGGATGCCGCAATACGACGACATCGAATGGCGAGGCCTCGACTTCCCAAAGGAGAAGTTTGACGAGTTGCAGGCATTCGACCGTGGGGCGTGGCGCTCGGAGGTGCTTGGGCACGAGGAACTGTTCATCGAGTTACATGACCGCTTACCACCGGAGTTGGTATACGAGCGTGAACTATTGATCTGCCGCCTGTAGTGAGATCACGAAGGGCATTTCCGTTATTTCGGTGGCGGTTAGATGCACACTATGGGCATTCCCACGAAAATGGGCTGACCGCCTTGCTGGTTGCGTGCCTACCTTCAAGTGGGATGGCCGGGGAGTGGAAGCAACTGCTGCCTTTGCCCGACAAGGGAGGCTTTGCCGGTTCATACGGTGGCGTTAGCAGTGGATCACATCTGGTTGCCGGCAGGGCTAACTTCCAAGCCAAGAAGCCGTGGGACGACGGTCGGAAGGTGTGGTACGACTCCGTTTTTTGAGACTGGGGCTTGTCCTGAATCATGTGTCAAGGGGACGGATTGGCTATTG